>NZ_JBSVQM010000001.1:0-405182 GCF_054863625.1 Clostridium sp. Marseille-QA1073
GAAAGTAATAGCAATTAACGGTAGTCCAAGAAAAAATGCTAATACAGCTACTCTTTTAAAAAAGGCACTTGAAGGAGCATCATCACAAGGCGCAGAAACAGAACTTATTAATCTTTATGATTTTAACTACAAAGGTTGCATCAGCTGCTTTGCCTGTAAAAGGATAGGTGGTAAAAGTTACGGAAAATGTGCAATAAATGATGATTTGACAGCAATTTTAAAAAAAATTGAGGAAGCTGATGCTCTTATTTTTGGATCTCCTATTTATTTTGGTGATACAACTGGAGCCATTAGGTCTTTTATGGAACGTTTAATGTTCCCTTATACTGTGTATGAAGAGAATTATCCCTCTCTTTTTAAGAAAAAAATATCAACCGGTTTTATATATACAATGAATATTAGTGATGATTATGTAGATAAAGCTGGATATAAACATAACTTTAAAATTACAGAAAATTTTATGAGAAACATTTTTGGCTCATCAGAATCATTACTTGTTACTGATACCTATCAATTTGATGATTACTCCAAATACGTTTCAACAGTGTGGAGTGAAGAAAAGAAAGCAAAAAGACGAGAGAAAGAATTCCCAAATGACTGCAAAAAAGCTTTTGAAATGGGGGTAAGATTTGCTCAATAAATTGTTTAAATAGATAAAATTCTAATGTTAAATATTTATATTATTATTTTTAGATATAATAAAGGACCTACTTTAATGCAGTAAGTCCTTTATTAATTGAATATTGACAATGGACAATTGACAATTAATGATGAAATTAATTTTAGACAGATTAATTTCTTAAAAATCTAATTAAAAACATAGGTTTTTAATTATCTTCTAATAGAAATCTCCTAAAATTTATTATATAAAAACAAAATAATAAATTTTAGAAAATACATCATTTAAGAAATTCTCATGCTTTGCTGAGAATTCACCGCAATTGTCCATTGTCAATTATCAATTTTATAAACTATCATATCCAAAGCATACAGGAGATCCATTTTCTTCATCAATCATAATTCTTGCTTCAATGTTAAAAACTTCTTTGAGCACAGGTTTTGTAATTATTTCTTCTGGCTTTCCTACTGCAATTATTTTTCCGCCTTTCATTGCTACAATATTATGAGAAAATCTTGATGCATGATTAATATCATGCAGAACCATAACTACAGTGCACCTTCTTTCTTTATTTAGCTCTTCTACAATTTTAAGTACTTCTAGTTGATGGGACATATCAAGATAAGTAGTAGGTTCATCAAGAAGTAATATATCTGTTTCTTGAGCTAATGCCATGGCTAACCATACTTTTTGTCTCTGCCCGCCAGATAAACAACCTATTTCACGATCTTTAAAATCAGTAACTTTTGTGATATTTATAGCCCAATCTATAATTTCTTTATCTTTAGCTGTCAATTTATTCATCTTCTTACAATGAGGAAATCTTCCATAAGAAATTAATTCTTCAACCTTTAACTCTGGAGGAGCTACAGGATTTTGTGGAAGAAGAGCTAAATCCTTTGCAATATCTTTTGTATGAATTTTAGTAATGTTCTCTCCTCTTAAATAGACAGCTCCACTGCTTGACTTTATAATACGCCCCATAGTTTTTAATAAAGTAGACTTTCCACATCCATTAGGTCCAATAATAGTAGTTACTTTTCCTTCTTCTATTTCTAAATCTATATCTTTGAACACTTTAAAGTTTTCATAGCATGTTTCTAATTTATTAACTTCTAATATACTCACTTTAATCACCTTCTATACTTTTGCTTTTAATAGTAGATACACAAAATAAGGTATGCCAACTATAGAAATAACAATTCCAACAGACAATTCTGCAGGAGCAAATACTGTTCTTCCAATAAAATCGGAAACTATAACCAATAACATCCCTATTAATCCAGCTACTGGAATGGCTCTCTTATGTTGTATTCCAACTAAACTTTTTGAAATATGAGGTGCAAGTAATCCTACAAATCCAATATTACCTGATACAGAAACACATGCACTAACAATACCTATGGCTGACAATAATAATATAGCTTTTTCTCTTTCAGTAGATATTCCTAGACTTTTAACTGTATTTTCTTCTAATTGAAAGAGATCTAAAATGAATGCTTTTTTTAAAATAACAGGAAATAAAACAACTACCCAAGGTATTATAGATAAAATATATTTCCAATTAGCATTCCATATACTTCCGTTAATCCAAACTGTAGCCATTTCAAAATCTGAAGGGTTCATTTTTAAGGATATAAATAGTGAAACTGCTCCTAAGCCTGAACTTATTGCTATCCCTACTAAAATGAGCCTTTGGGTATCTAACCTGCCATTTTTCCAAGCAAAAAGATAAATTAATATAGCTGATGTAAGTCCACCTATTAAACCAAATAAAGGCATGGTAAAAATAGAAAACCATCCTGTATTATTAATATTTCCTTGAAATAGGAACATGAATAAAACAATTGCCATTCCAGCTCCTGCATTTATACCTAAAATTCCTGGATCAGCTAAACCATTTTTCGTTATTCCTTGAATTACTGTTCCCGCAATTCCAAATCCAAATCCTACTAAAGCTCCAATTACAACTCTAGGAAGACGAAATTCAAATATAACCAGATCATTATTTGGATCAGGATTTATTCTAAATATTGTGTCTATCAAATCCTTAATAGAAATATCATAAGTACCATTACTTATACTTATATACATTACTACTAAAATTAAAATAATACTTACTACAATTACAGTACTATATCTTTTTAAGGAATCTCTACGCATTTTTCTGCCCTCCTTTAGTCCTTGCTAAATATAAAAAGAAAGGCACTCCTATAAGAGAAGTTACAACTCCTATTGGTGTTTCAAAAGGATAATTCAAAAATCTACTTACTATATCACAAACTGCTAAAAATATAGCTCCAGTAACCGCAGAACATGGAATAATCCACCTATAATCACTTCCAATTAAGAATCTAATTATATGAGGTATTATAAGTCCAATGAAAGCTATTTTCCCTGCCAAAGCTACCGATATTCCTGTTAGTATAACAACCGTAGTCATAGCAATAATTTTTATAAGTCCGGTTCTTTGTCCAAGACTAATTGAAATTTCATCTCCCAAGGATAATATTGTTATAGATTTAGATATTGCCATTGCAGCTATCATCCCCACTATAGCAAAAGGTATTATAAACTTTATTTTATCTGGGGTAATTTGATGAAGCCTAGCATTGTACCAAAAACTTATGTTTTGTGAAACTTGAAAATATGTAGACAAAGCCAAAGAAATACTACTTAAAAAAGCACCTGTAATTGTTCCAATAATGGCAAGCTTTACTGGTGACATCCCATTTGGCAAAAGGGATGCTAGTCCAAAAATTATTAATGCTCCAATGGCAGAACCTATAAAAGACCAGATAATTAAACTCAATGAAGATGCTTCTGGGAAAAATATCATACAAATTGTAACTGCAAAAACTGAGCCATCGGAAACTCCCATAATAGAAGGGGATGCAAGGTAGTTCCTTGTCACCCCCTGCATTAATGCTCCAGATACTGCTAAAAATGCTCCAATTAAAAGTGCACTTATAACTCTCGGTAAACGAGAATACATTATAATTTGATGATTTACGTTGGTTGAATCAAAATTTAAGAAAGCATCTCTTATTATGTTTATATCAATGTCCTTTGCTCCATAGAGGATTGATAAAACCACTGTTAACACTATAATTATTGGCGATATTGATAAAATTAACATTGGTTTTGAAATCTTTTTTGACATAACACTATGTTCACTCCTAATTATTTAGATAACTCTGATACAGCCGCCTTTAAGAAATTTGATTTACTCCAAGCAGTTCCCCCTTGAGCTAATGGATCAACAGTATTTACAAAAACTTTTCCTTCTTTTACTGCATTAATACTTTTCCAAATTGGATTATTGTTTAGTTCTTCTAATGCTTTAGGCTTGTCTGCATTTTCATTCTCTGAAAATTGAACAAAAATATAATCTGGATTTAATTCTGAAAACTTTTCTAGTGAAATCTCTTCTTGAGCTTTTGCAGCCTTTACTGGTTCTGGAGCTGTTAATCCTAAGTCATTATAAAGAACTGGATTAAAGAATACAGTTTCAGGATAAATAAATATATTTCCATTTCTTATTCTTATAGTAACTACTTTTTTATCTTTCATTTTATCACCAAGTTTTTCCTTAGCTTCTTTTGCATCTTCTTTATATTTCTCTATAATTTCTTTTGCTTTATCCTCTTTACCACTTAATTGACCCATAAGCATAAGGTTATCTTCCCAATCTGTAGATATGTGTGAAACTGGTATAGTATCCTTTACTTTATTTAACTTTTCTAAAGTTTCAGCTGGAAATTTAGTTGATCCTAATATTATATCTGGTTTTAATGATAAAATAGTTTCAATATTAGGTTGAATTTTCTCTCCTATAGGTTTTGTTTCAGCTGTTATTTCTTTAAACATTGCAGGAAATTCTCCACCTACAGTAATTGCACCTAAAGGTTTTACATCAAGCATTAGTGCATCTTCCATTGACTCCATAGTTCCTGTTATAACAATCTTCGCATCCTTGCTTGGCACTGTATATTCCTTTCCTAAATAGGTTATCTTCTTTTCTTTATTTTCTTGTTGTGATTCATTAGTACTTTGTTGTACCTCCTTATTAGCATTTGTGCTACCCTCTTCACTATTATTTTTACTACCACATCCAGTTACACCAGCAGCTACTAATGCTGATAAAGTTAACACTAATAATCTTTTTTTCATTAACATCTACTCCCCTTTAATACGTTATGTATTTTTATATGCATACAGTACTTAACCTACTAAAATTAAGATTTAAGTACTTATGTGCCATATATAATTAAATTTAATATTTGATATAAGATTTTATTTATATAAACTTTTAACTGATAATGAATATCATTATTGATTATACTTATTAATAGTTATATTTGTCAATAAATTATTTATTTTCCTTGTAAAAATTATTCTATTTATATTTCTTTTACGCAGAAAAATCTTTAATTAGCTTGCTTTTACAGCATCTAAACCACTTATTATAAATATCTAAAATAAGATTATTAGTAAAGAAAATATATATAAGATTTTATTTATAAACCAATTAAGCGGCACTGTACAATCATGATATTTTTTAATCTAAACTTAAAATTATTCCAAGATTTAGATGTTTGTTTACTTGCCCATTTTTTAGTTAGATGATATAATTCAGTTTGTTTATATTTTTGATAATGATTATCATTATCTTATATAAATAATATATAACAATAAATAGTCAAACTTAAAATAGGGGGATTATAAATGAAAAGAATTGCAATATATGGGAAAGGTGGAATAGGTAAATCTACAACAGTATCTAACATTTCTGCTGCACTTTCTGCTATGGGAAAAAGAGTATTACAAATTGGCTGTGATCCTAAAGCAGATTCAACTAGAAATTTAACTTACGGTAAGCCTATTCCAACTGTACTTGAAACTTTAAGAAATATCGATGATAGTGATTTAACTTTAAAAGATTTAGTATTTGAAAGTGACAGTGGAGTTCTTTGTGTAGAAGCTGGTGGTCCTATGCCAGGAGTAGGATGTGCAGGAAGAGGTATAATAACTGCCTTTGAAAAATTAGAGGAACTTGATGCTTATGAATACTATAAGCCTGATGTAGTTCTTTATGATGTTCTAGGAGATGTAGTTTGCGGCGGTTTTTCTATGCCAATAAGAGGAGGCTATGCTGATGAAGTATGCATTGTCACCTCTGGAGAAATGATGTCTCTTTACGCAGCAAGCAATATTTCCTATGCCGTAAAAAACTTTGGAAAAATGGGCTATGCTTCTCTAAAAGGTCTCATTTTTAACGCTAAAAACTTTGAAGGTGAAAAAGAATTAGTAGAAAAGACCGCAGAAGAAATTGAAACGGAAATAATTTATAGCATAGCTAGAGATCCATTAGTTCAGAAAGCAGAAGCTATGGGTATGACTGTTGTACAAGCATTTCCAGATAGTGAAATGGCAAAAAAATATCATAATCTTGCGAATATAATTTACGGAAATAAAATTAATGAATAAATTTTGTAAGATTATTTACAAGAGGTGAATTATGGAAATCAATTCTATTTTAAAAGAAAATACTGCTATTGATAATTTAAGAAAACTTTCAGATATAAAAAAAGATAAGGATATTAAGCAAGGTGCACATGCCATTTATCCTGGTCCTAGATGTCCTCTTGCATTAGTAACTAATGTTTTTTCAGGAATAAAGGGAGCTTCCACATTAATAGTTGGTACAGCTGAGTGCACTTATTATAATAAAAATATCTCCATATCTTCTAAAGATGAATTTGATGAAAATACTACTTGGTCTTATTCTTTAGATCCAAAGGAAGTTATTTTTGGCTGTAGAGATGGTATTATTGAGGCATTGCAAGAAATAGATAAAACAGGTACAGAGGTAATAATCTTAGTATCTGCTTGCGTTCCTGAAATGATTGGTGAGGATTTTCAAGGAATAACCCGTAAAGCAAATTCTATTTTAAATTCAAAGGTAATTCATATAAATGCTGCTCATTTTAAATGTTATAGTTCTGTACCATCAAAAGAGGCTTCTTTAAGTTCTCTTTGCGATATTATGGAAAAACAAAATGTTGAAAAAAATACTATTAATATTTTAGGTGAAGGGTCTAATAAGATTCATAAAAGTGAAGTTATAACTTTGTTAAAAAAGTATGATATAAAGGTCAATTGTACAATTCCACATAATCTAACAATTGATTCTTTACGTAAAGCTCCTTCTGCTGGGCTTTCTATTGTTACAGATATAGCAGCATTGCCATTAGCTGAAAAAATTTATGAGAAGTTTGGAACCCCATATGTTCTTTTTCCTCACCTTTTAGATATTGATGAAATAAAAAATGCTTACGAGGAAATAGCTAGTCATTTAGATATATCTATAGAAAGTGAAGTAGAAGAACTTTATATAAAAACTAAAGAACAAATAGAAACCTATAAACCTGTTCTTAAAGGAAAAATATTTGCCAGTGGATATATGACATTAGATCCATTTATTCATTCAGCATTTCTTTCATCTTTAGGGATGAAACCAGTATACATAGAAGCAGATTATTTTTTTGATAAAAATAAATTATGGAGTAACAAAATACTTTCATTAGATTGTAATCCTTATATAGGACATACATTTAATTTTAGTACTATAAATAGAGCTTTAAGTTCATTTCCTATAGATTATTTCTTTGGTTATACACCAATAGAAAAAAGTGAAACATCATCTATGCAATGTATAAGATATAAATCTGGTGATTTTGAACTTGGATTTGAACAACCTTTAAGCCTCCTTAAAAATATCTGCTCCGTAGATAAATCTTATAACCATGAAACTAATAAGGAGGTGAATGAATAGTGGCTCTTTATAAATACTATCCTATACCTTCTGATAGAATGGGATCACTTTGGACACTATTACCTATAAAAGATGCTTATATACTAGAATTTGGTACATCAGGAACTACCAGATTTGAATTAAACAGTTTTGCCAGAATGCAAGGTGAGCAAAATAGTAAAATCTTTACTACTCACTTAGATGAAACTGATATAGCGCTAGGAGAAATGACTCGTCTTGATAAGGCAATCGATGAAATTATTAAAGCTCATAATCCACCTGTACTTTTTGTTATGCCATCTACCCTTTCAGCAACTATGGGATCAGATATTGCTATGAATTGTAGAAAATATCAAAAGAAGCATAGTAATACACAAATAATACCTATAAAAAATGATGGCTTTCAAGGAAATTGGACTATGGGAATTCGAGATACACTCGATACCTTAGTAAAAACTCTTCCTGTAGATGTGAAGAAAACAGAAAACTTAACTTTTAATATAATAGGGTCTTGTGCAGATGATTTTAACTATCTTTCAGACATATATGAAATTAAGAGAATATTAAAGGAATGTTTTAATGCTAAACCAATTTGTATAATGACTTCTGATACTAATATTTCTGACATAAAATCTATGGGAGCATCTCATGTAAATATTGTACTGAGAAATGAAGGTATTAATGCTGCTAAAACTTTAAAAAATCGTTTTGGAACGCCTTATGTTTTGGGAAAACCTTACGGTCTTAAGGGAACTTTACAATGGATTGAAAAAATTTCAGAAATCTTAAAAGTGAAATGTAATGATGAATTTATAAAATCTGAAGTAAATGAGTTAGAAACTTCGCTAAAAGTTGCATCATCTTATACTGCTCAATTTAACAAACCTTCAATTGTTATGGGAGGTCATTTTGATGTAGTGAGTGGATTAAAAGATTTTTTAAAGGATGAAGCTGGATTTAACATATCTCATGCATGGTGTACTTCTCCTAATATGAAAACAGATATCATTCCATTTTATAAAGAAAATCAATGGGAAGAAATAATTAAAAAAGAAAATTATCAAATTCTTATGGGTAATGCTGTTACACTTAGTTTATGTAAAAATAAATGTAAAAAAATACAAATAGATATTCCAAATTATGAATTTTACTTTTTAAAATATCCTTATACACCTTATGTAGGTTTTAGAGGAGCATTGCATTTACTAAATAAATGCTTAAATCCTTAAAATAACACACAGTTTACAATGTAGAATTATAAATAAGCTAATTTTTTCTACTAATGTATTGCTACTTTCCACTTCTGGAAACAATACCTATAAACTTAACTATAATAAATATACGTATTACAATTAAAGTATTAGTTAATATATTAAATACTACAATTGTAAACTGTGCTTTATGAATTTAATAATTATAATTGCAACATTAAAAAACATCAGCTTTTTCCCATGAAGACAGCTTTGAAATATATAAGCCATCTTTTATTTTATCCAATAATATCTTTTTGCATTTTCTTACTCAAAGAATTTAATACTAATTCATATGACATATCTATCATTTGTTTTAAAATATCATCTGGAACCTCACGATCTAAATATACAGAGTTCCAGTGTTGTTTATTCATATAATATCCTGCAACAATGTCTTTATATTCTTCTCGTAAATGTTGTCCAAATAGTGGTTCACACTTTAATGTAATAATTGGTTTTTTATCTTTGTCTCCCCCCTGCATAGCAAACATTTTACCTCCTATGAGATATCTTGTTGCATCCCATTCTATCTTAAAGTCTTTTACTGCTCCACTTTTAGAAAGACAATACTCATCAAGCCATTCATATTTCATATAAAACACCTTCAATTCTAATTAATAAATTACATCTTAATATAAAACAATTATGTAACTTATTTATGCGCTAATTTTAACATTATTTTCCGTTATAATTTGCTTAGTATTTTATCTATAATTTCCTTTCCTTGCACTACATTATGTCCTGAAATGCAAGTATCAAAATCTATATTTGTATATTTTAAAAGTGTATTAGTATATACCTTTGGTTCGCAACAAAGACTTGGAATAATTTCATCCATATTATCTCCAATATTATCTCCTACATTAATTACATTTTCTTCCTCATCGATAATACTTATTGAGTCAATTGTATGTCCAGGGGTATATATAATCCTTATTTTATCTTCTGGAAAATACAATTCCTCCTCAAATACTAAATTAGGCAAATACATTTCTACTTCACCACAAACATAATCCCTATTTTTTTGCATCATTACTTCCCAGTTTGATTCTATCATTTCTCTACATAATTTATGAGATATAATTATATTATCTTTCATGGAACTGTTACCCCATATATGGTCCCAATGATAATGTGTATTAATTACCACTACTGGCTTAGGATCATTTTTTATATATTCCTTTATAGGAGCAATCCCTAAAGAACCTAGTCCGGTGTCGATAATATAATTATTTTTTTCTCCCATAATTAAATGCATATTTAAATCCCATGAAGCTGATGGATAACTAGTAAATATAACATTTCTATTTTTTATTTTTTGAATTTCCATTAATTTATCCCTCTCTCCTTATCAAATTTTATAAAATATAACAGTATATTCCCTTCGCTGTTCATAAACTCCTGCTACATTCATTATAATAAACAATGACTGACCCCATGGTGTCAGTCATTGTTTTATTCTAATATTTTATTTGCATTTAGGCATATGAAAATAAATAACAAGTCAAAGATGCGACGGATATTTTGTGAAATACGATGACTTGGAATCTACTAATAGTGGTGCTATTAGTAGATTCCAAGGAAGAAGTAGTTCGCAAAATAAACTAGTATACTGACTAGTTATTTATTTGAATGTACCTTATCTTAAATATTTAAGTTCTACTACTTCACAATTTATAATTTTATATAAAACATCCTGATTTTTTCATTATTATATCACTGTCTATTAATGTTGCTTCCTCTACTGAAATGCCTGTATTTTTTATAAATCCTTGCACTGCATGATATCCTACTGCATATCCTGCACTAACTGGTATACCTGTAGATTCACATCCCTCAACATTTACAAGTTGATCTCCAAATACATATTTACGAACTTCATTAAATCCAGTAATATCAAGTGCATCTCCTATAATTTCAAAGGATTTTTCTAAATCCTTACCTTGGACTGATGTTACCCATGGTCCTATAAATTCATCTCCATATAAGCTTGCTGCAAAACTTTCTGCTAACCCCTCTAAGGCTATATATTGACTAACAGATACATTCATAAAATTCCACTTTACATTTTTCATAAGTACATTATGATGAAATTCATGTGCTATAATTGACTTTAAACGTGGTAAATTATATTCATTAGGTGCAATTACTATTTGAATATATCCTGGGATTGATCCCATACCAGTATAGCCTTTCATATTTACAAGGAATTCAGGATTTCCTATGAAAATTCCCAGGGTAATACTTTCTGGTAAATTTATATTAATATTTTTAAACCTTTCAACGGATTCCTCAAGTGCTTCCTTAGCCATAATCCAAGCATTTCCCTCCTGAAGCATACCTAGCATATCATTTATTTCATCATCATGACCATTAGGCGGTAAATATCCCATCATTTCAGGTTCCATTTTCATATTCATTATATTATACATAAACTCAAATGGCTTAGCTAAATTGCTTTCATAAAATTCTAAACGATTTTCCTTAGGTAAATTAATCAATTCTTTATATAAATTATAAGTATCTAAAATTTTAATCTCCATACTATTTTCCCTCTATCTAAGTAGTTAGCATTAGAATACTAACTACGTTTATTTTTTATTTGAAAATATTTTCTATATTTAGTGGTGTTAACCCCATCTACAATCTTATAATAATCCTTTACGGACCGTTAAGGTCAACAGTTATTTTAAAAAATTATAATAAAAACCTTAATTACCAATATAATGGTGATTAAGGCTTGTTAGTCTACAATATAAGCTTTTAAATTTTATGGTGTTAATTCTAGTGGAATTATTAGTTATATAACATAATCAATATAGGCGTTATTCTTAATTTGCTTAAAGTTTTCTTTCTTCTCTAAAATTACTACATAACCTATATCATCTTCGCACTTTAGCCTTTTCGCTCCGTATTCCTTATCCAAAATCTGTGGTATCTCTTGAGTATTCTCTTGAATTTCTGCGGAAGAGATTTAAAACCTTTCTTTTTCATTCAAATGTCCTAACTTCTATACATCCTATTACCTCTCTTAAGGATTAAAATAACTTTACTATATTTTGAGGTAAGGGCTTTCATCATAACAATATATATTTCAAAATAGTATGTTATAATAAGTTTATTGCGTCAATTTAGAATTATAGTATATAAAAAGAAAGAGGTGAATACTTCTGAATAGTATAAAATGTGAACGTAGAATATATGATTATAAACTTAATACACATGCTCATTTATATGCTCAATTGATTTTACCCATTCATGGAATACTTTATATAGAAACTAATTATAAAAAACTAGCACTAGACAATGAGCACTTGTTCTTTCTTCCTCCAGATTGTAAACATACCTTTAGAGCTAATAAAAGTAATGAATTCTTAGTTTTAGATATATCTAATAATATGCTTAATAAATATGATATGGAAAAAATGATAGGTGGAAGGGAATTTTTATTTGATGATAAATGGAAAGCTATAAGATATTTATTGTTAAATGAAGCTGACAATAAAAAAAGTTCTAGCTCCATTAATGACTTATTCCTCTACTGTTATCATTTTATTGCAGATGGAAGTATACCTGATTCTATAAAATATATTAACGAACATTTTACAGAAGATATAGATTTAAAAAAATTAGCAGATATTGAGCATTATAATATAAGTTATTATAGTGAATGGTTTAAAAATAAAATGAATGTCTCTCCTGTTGAATATATACAAAATCTAAGAGTGAAAAAAGCAAAAGAACTTCTTTTAAATACAAACTTAACAATTTTACAAATTTCTCAAATTGTGGGTTATGAACATAATTCATCATTTACTAGAGTATTTAAGTATTTAGAAAAAATATCACCTACAGAGTTTAGAAGAAAAATCAAAAAATAAGCTAAATACTAACTAGATTTTAGAAAAGACTTATCTAGTCAAAAAGTTATAATAATATGCAGGTAACATTTTAAAGGACTATTTTAAAATAGTTCTTTATTTTTTTAAATAGTTTAGGAGGTAAAAATGAATAATAAAATAGAAATAATTATAAAGCAATTTGTAGAACACTATTCAGAAATGAGAGATGTTGAAACTAAATGGAAAGAACCTTTGGTAGCATATGCAGATGCAATGGATGAAATGTTTTATAATCTTAAAGATGCAGTAAGTCCTTCTCATGCAATACCTCAAGATTTTTTACCAGAAGCTAAAACCGTAGTAGCATATTTTATACCTTTTGATGAAGTTGTAGTTGAAAGTAATATAGAAGGAAAAGAAAGTTCGAAAGTTTGGGCAAAAGCATATGTAGAAACTAATCAACTAATATTAGATTTAAATACTTTTATTAAAAATGAATTACAAAAATTAGGGTACAAATCGAACATTATGCCAGCAACACATAATTTTGATAATGAAAAATTGATTAGTGATTGGTCTCATAGACATGTTGCCTTTATTGCTGGGTTAGGAAAATTTGGACTGAACAATATGCTAATTACTGACAAAGGATGTTGTGGAAGGGTTGGTAGTTTTATAACTGATTTAAAGATAGAGCCTACTAAAAGAAAAAATGAAGAGAATTGTTTATATAAGCATATGAATGTATGCAAAAAATGTGTGGATAGATGTGTAAATAATGCTTTAAAAGTTGATTATTTTGACATACATAAATGTTATGAAATGTGTTTGCATAACGATAAAATTCATTCAGATATTGGGCTGTCAGATGTTTGTGGCAAATGTTTAGTTAACGTTCCTTGTTCTAAAACTAATCCAGTAAAAATAAATAAATAGTTCTGTTAATATATATTATTCTTATATTGTGTAATAAAGGATCCTTTATAATAGAAATGACGGATCCTTTATTTAGGAAATTTTTTATTTCAAATTACCTTATCAAATCAAATGAAAAATTACTCTTTTACACTAAAACTATTTATTCATCTAATTTATTTTTTAATATAAACAAATTCATTAAATGATAAATAGTTATTACAACTAATACTGATAAAAGTAAATTACCAGAGCTTATTATTGTTAAGTCTTATTCTTATGTCTTTCTCAAGTATAGGAAAATCTATACTTTTTATAAATATTAAATACAGAAATTCCAAATTCTAATAAACTAGCTATAACTAAAGGAAAAATATCTTAATATTTTTATTTTTTTATAAATAGTTTTAAATTAATATAATTTGATAAAATAATAAAAATAATGAGTCTATTAAATATTCTATAAAGTTACATTATATTTTTAAATGAAATCATCATATATAATTTATATCATTAAAATTAACGAACTTAAAACTGATATTAAAGTAAGTATAATATTAACTGTTCTTAATTTATAATTTATTTTTGTGAGTTTCTTTTTTAATATCCTCACTATATCATACAATAAGAAAATAAATTAGCTATTATTATTCCTAACATAATAGGTATAGTTAACTAAGGATAACTACAATATACAATTACTGTTTTATTATGTTTTTATAAAATATGAAACTTCTATAAAACTATTAGTAAACCTTCTGATTTATTCTTCTTTTGTTCAACCACAATAATATATTGCTATGTTTAATTTGGTTTTTGATTCTGTATTTTTGATTATCTATATCAAAGTAATAACCAAACCGTTAACTCAATTTTATAATATTAAATTGAAAAATAATAAAATGCTATTCCTAACAACCCAAGAATTCATTGAAATAATTTGAGATACATTATATACATCTCCATGTAAGTAAATTAATGCTCCTATAGCTAAAATTAAATAAGTTATAATAGTACTTCGATGAAACTTATTACCTGCATCTTCCAATAAACAAGAATAAGCTCTTTTTCTTTCTTCCTTATTTATATCTTCTACATCATATTTATCACTTTTTAAATACTTATTTTCTATACTTCCTCTTAAAAGTTCATCTACACTTATTTCTAGTAATTCAGCTAATTTAGGCAATGTAGTAATTTCAGGATAACTTTCTCCTCTTTCCCATTTTGAAACCGCTCTATCTGAAACATTAAGATAATTAGCAACGTCCTTTTGAGTCATATTTTTCTTTTTACGTATTTCTGTAATTAGCCTCCCAGTCTCTAAAGTAGCCATTTTAAATCATCCCCTTTTCATACTTATGGTATTATAAAAGCTCTATAAATATCAAGGAATCTGTAATTGAATCAACTCAACCACTGATAGAATTTCTTGCAATCCTAACGATATCAATGCTTTTCATGTTGTTAATATTTACTATGATAAAGTTAAGCTGACTATGAATACAAATATTCCTTCTACCAAAATATTCAATACTATTATCAAATTTAAAATTTTTATATTGGTTATTTTGAAAAGCAAAATCAAAGAACATAAACTTAATATTTTAACCACAAAATCTTAAAGTAATTTTATCTTAACTTTTTTATTAATGAAAAAGGTATTTACAACTAGATGAATTTAGTTTACAATAAATGTATAAAATATATTAAAAGTTCTGAAAGGAGGCTGTAAAATGTTAATTTACAAAGATAGAATTAAAATCCCTAAACAATACTATATACAGTCTGCTGTCAGTAAATTATTTATGTTAAGATTTAATAATATCTTGCATTATTTATGTGTATAAAATTTTGACCGCAGACTTCATATCTGCGGTTTTATTATATTCTATAGATATTAATGTGAATTACTTTTTCAGTTTTATTCGATTGCAAACTACTGATATACTATCCTATATAAGTAAAATAATCAGTAACACTACTCTAAATAAACTTTTCTAAGTTCAATGAAAGTAATTCAAACTACAGTGAAAGTAAAGATCACCTTATATCTATTTAAATTTGTATATAATTACCGCAGAGAAAATCTGCGGTTTTTTTAATTTGTGATTTTATCCTATGTCTATTGCTGTTAATGCTGCTTCTTTTACAACAAGTAGGTAACCAGTTATATCATCATGGATAACTTCTTCTAATCTTCTATTAGAGTACAGTATTACTCTTAAGTTAACTCTATATGAAGATAAGAATCACTTTATCAATATTTTAGCCGCAGTGCAATGGAATACTCTTAGAGTTTCCATTGTTTCTGCGGCTTTTATATATTTATTCTATATCTATTATTGCTAACACTTTCTATTATCAAATTTAAGTTAAGTAATAATAGGATTATTAATAAGCTCTTTTTAGCCTTAGATGTAATAAATTATTATCGCTAAGAACGCTTATGACTTAAAAAATAGCTAACACAAATTTATCTTAGGAGGGTTTAAAAATGAGCCTAAAATAAAAACGCTGCGGTCAGTAGTACATTTAAATTTTTAAAAAGATATACTTTTATTCTAGATTTAAGGTATAGCTCAATATAACTGCATCCTTGAGTATTTCAATTCACAATTCTCAATGCACAATTCACAGTTATGGACATTTCTTAGCTGAAGCTGAGAAATTTAGAATTGACGATTGAGAATGGATAATTATTGATACTTCTCTTTTATGTGAAAAACTTGAATTAATTTATTTCTAAAGTGATGCAGTCACTTTTATTAAAATATCTATTTAAAGAAATTAATTTACAAAATTAATTTCAACCTTAATTGTGAATTGTGAACTGTGAATTGTGCATTATTTTAAGTTGCGAATTTTAATATTTAAGGACGTAACTATATTTGAATATACATTAACTTTTCAAATAGTATGTCTATAATAGGAGGCAAAAAATGAGGTTAAGATTTTTATAGATAGAAAGAAATTTTAAAATATTATTATGATAGATATTTAATTGGAGGAAATTATATGATAACAGGAAATATTAATGGAATAAAAAAAATAATACTTGAAAAGCTAGAGGGTTTATATGAACTTACAATAGATAGTCACAGGATTTTTTCTTATGAATTAGTAGAAAAAATCAATGAAATTAGTAGAACTATAAAGAAAGAAATATGCGTAGTTATTAATAGACGTGGAAAAATTACTGCAATTTCAGTTGGTAAAATTAATAATGTTGAAATACCACATATAAATGTTACAGATAAAAAGCTAAGTGGATTTAGGGTAATTCATACTCATCCTACTGGTGAAAGTAAGCTATCTTCAATGGACATTTCAGCCTTAGTAGATTTAAAATTAGATGCTATTGTTGCCATTGGAGTTAAAGAAAATATAAAAGATACCAATATAAATATAGGCTTCTGCGATGTTTATAATAATAGCCTGACCTTTAGAGAACTTGAAAATCTAAGTCTAGAAGATTCTTTACAATTAAACTTTAAAGATAATATAGATTATATTGATAAAATAATTGGTGATGTAGTGCAATGTGAAAATGATGTTGAAAGAGCTATTTTAGTGGGAACTGATAGTGAAGAAAGTCTTGAAGAACTTAGTAATCTTGCCAAAGCTTGCAATGTTGTTCCTATATACAAAATATTTCAAAAGAAGAACAAAGTGCATTCTGCTTATTATGCAGGACAAGGTAAAGTTCAAGAAATAGCGCATTTAAGACAGCTTAAAAATGCTAATGTAGTAATATTTGATGATGAGTTATCAGGTTCTCAAATTAGAAATTTAGAAGAAGCTATTAAATGTAAAGTAATAGATAGAACAACCTTAATTCTAGATATCTTTGCAAGGCGCGCTAAGAGTAAAGAAAGTATATTGCAAGTTGAGCTGACTATGCTTACTCATAAACTTTCTAGATTAAGAAATGCAAATGCAAATCTTGCAAGAATTAAAGGTGGTGTTGGAGTAAAAGGTGGTGTTGGCTCAAAAGGACCTGGAGAGAGAAAACTCGAAACTGACAAAAGACACATTGAAAGCAGAATAGAAGAAATAAAAAATGAGCTATCTAAAATAATAAATCAAAGAGCTATTCAGAAAGTAAAAAGATCTAAAAATAATATTAGTAAAGTCGCTATTGTAGGATATACTAATGCAGGTAAATCAACTTTAAGAAATAAAATATGTAAAATTGCTGCTTCTAATATTATAAATAAAGAAGGTGTTCTAGAAGCTGATATGCTTTTTGCAACATTAGATACTACTGTTAGAGCTATAACACTAAGTGATAACAGAAAAATTACTCTTTCTGATACTGTTGGTTTTATCAGTAAACTTCCTCACGAACTTGTTGAGTCATTTAAATCAACCTTAGAAGAAGTAATTGAAGCGGATTTACTCTTGCATGTGGTAGATGGATCAAATAAAGAAGCAATAAAACAAATAAAATCAGTAAATATGGTTCTTAATGAGCTTAATGCTAAAGATAAAAACACTATAGTTATTTTAAATAAAATTGATAAAGCTTCTAATAAAAATTTAGAGGAAATAAAAGACTTCTTAAAAAATGAAAAAATAGTAGAAATTAGTGCTATAAATGAAATAAACTTAAATGAATTGCTTCACATGATAGGTAAAGAGATTCCAATTAAATTGGTAGAAAAAGATTTTATTATACCTTATAGTGAACAAGAACTGGTTTCAATGCTTCATGAAAATTCCAATATCATTAATGAAGATTACATTGAAGAAGGAACTCGCATTAAAGCCTTAGTTCATGAAGAAATTTATAAAAAGTGTATGGACTTTGAAGTAAAAACCTTCATCAATTGAAAATTGACAATGGACAATTGAGAATTAAAGTGGAAATTAGTTTTAGTCAAACTAATTTCTTTAATAGATTTTAAACTAGCAATTCTATTGCTAGTTTTTTGTAGCGGCGAACATTGTTAGCCAGTTTTTTGCATATATAGTATCATCAAATGTTATTACCATAATTATATGAATATGATTTTGTGATTTCTGAAGAACACTGTTCTCCCCTACAGTTTAATGAATTGAGAATTGACGATAAATAATTAACAACTTATGAATATGATTTGATTTTCTGAAGAATACTGTTAGGCCTTACAATCAGTCAATTGAGAATAGAAATTTGACAACAATAATAAAAGTATAGTTACATATTAAATTAACTATACTTTCATTTATGTACTATAAAATTTATTTTACTATTGTTGTTCCTGTTAATCCATTAATTGCTTCTTTTGCTTTTTCAAGAGAAGTTATAATTGCTTTTCTACCTTCTTTTGATTCCACAAAATTCATAGCTGCTTTTACTTTAGGAAGCATTGAACCTGGTGCAAAATGTCCTTCTTGTATATATTTTTCTGCATCACTTAATGTTAAATTTGAAAGATTCTTTTGATCTGGCTTTCCAAAATTAATAGCTACTTGCTCTACAGCTGTTAATACAATAAATGTATCAGCATTTAATAGCTGTGCTATTTTACAAGATGCAAAGTCCTTATCAATTACTGCTGGTACCCCTTCAAGAATTCCATTTCCTTTATCTATTACTGGTATACCACCACCACCAACAGTTATAACAACATGCCCTGCATCAACTAAAGTTCTGATAATAGGTTCTTCAACTACAGATACTGGCATAGGTGAAGGAACTACTCTTCTCCATCCTCTATTAGAATCTTCTTTCATTGCATATCCTTTTTCTTGTATTAATTTTTGCGCTTGCTCTTCTGTAAAAAATGAACCTACTGGTTTGGTAGGATTTTTAAATCCTTCATCATTCTTATCGACTACAACTTGAGTTATAACTGTCGCAACTTCTTTATTTATACTTCTCTTTTTAAGTTCTTCTCTTATAGCCTGTTGAAGATGATATCCAATATATCCTTGGCTCATGGCTCCACATTCTGGGAAAGGCATTATTGGATTATTTTCATTTACATATGCTGCAATTTCATAAGTAGCTACAATTTGACCTACTTGAGGTCCATTACCATGTGCTATAATTACTTCATGCCCTTCTTGAATTAAATCTACAATAGCCTGTGAGGTTTCTTTTGCTGTTGTTAATTGAGTCTCTGCTGTAGTATCTTTTGGATTAGCTTGAAGTGCATTTCCTCCAAGTGCTATTACTATTCTTGACATTTATACTTCTCCTTTCTTTATAAATACTTTATTGTAACTGTATTCTTCCAGTTCCAATCATTACTATCATAAATATTGCTAGTAATATTATTATTGCCATTGCTCCTTTTTCTTTTGAAGTAATTTCTTTATTTTTTTCTTTTTTAGCTTTTACATAAATACCTGTTCCTAATGCATACATTATTAGCGTGGCGCCTAAATATTGTAATCCTACTGCAAAAATTACATATAAGGAATAAATTGATGCAAGTATTGATATAGTCATGTCTTTAGCCCCTAATTTATCTTCTCTTGAAACTTTAATAGCATATAAACTTGAAAATAAATAGGGAATTAATATACATGTAGTGGCAATTAAAAATATATTACTGTATGCCGATTGAAGTACTGGTAAAAGTAATGATAGTAAAAAAATCTGAGTTAATATATCTGTTAATAATAGTGAATTTGAAGGAGCTCCATTTTTATTTTGTTTTGCAAACCATTTTGGCATTGTTCCGCCTTTTGCAGCAACATAAGGAATTTCTGCTGCAAGCATTACCCAACTAATTAAACAACCTAGCAGAGAAACAATTAGTCCTAATTTAACTATTAGTGGCCCTGATCTACCTATCATAGTTCTTGCTAATACATCAGCAAGTGGAGTTTGCGAATTTAAAAGTATTTCTCCTGGAACTACCCCCATTGATACTACGGAAACAAGCATATATAAAGCTAATGTTATAACTAAGCTTAAAATTGTTGCAGCTCCAACAATTTTAGATGATTTAGCTTTTTCTGATAATACAGTAGCAGCCTCTACTCCAATAAAGCACCATAAGATAATTCCCATTGCACTATTAACTTGTTTAAATAGGCTAGTTGGCTCACCGGTAGCAACAAGTATTGATTTCCAATTTTCTACATTAAATATTTTTAAATCAAATACAGTAAATCCTAAGATAATCACTAATAATAATGGAATTACTTTTGCAATTGTTGCTATTGCATTTATTATACCTGCACTTTTAGTTCCTCTTAGCTGAATCCAATGTACTGTCCAAAGTACTAAAGATGCTATTAAAAATGATACTATAGGCCTCATTTCACCAACTAAACTATTAAAAGTTTTAAACATAAGAATAAAAAAAGCAACATTTCCAAGCCATGCACTTAGCCAATATCCCCAAGCTGAATTGAAACCTGTAAAGTCACCAAACCCTTCCTTAGCATAAGTAAAAATTCCTCCTATAAGTTTTGGCCTTTTATTTGCAAGTAATTGAAATACTAAAGCTAAAAATATAACTCCAATACCACCAATAGTCCAGGATAATAACACTGCTTGTGGATTTGTATTACTAATAAGATCAGTAGGACTGTTAAATATTCCTCCACCAATCATTGAGCCTACTCCAAGAGCAACTAATAACGATAATCCTAACTTTTTATCACCATCCATTTGTTTTGCTCCTTTTCTTTAGTCTTATTATTTTTAAAAAGCTCCAAAAGTTTTGACTATGGAGTTTTAACAATAATTCGTATTTTTCATTGTCAATTTTTGATTCTTAGAAAAAATTTTGTGTGATTAAAACTAATTCTTTATGAGCTAATTTATTTAACTGATTTTTACTACCAATTATATTGCTAGCTTTTCACCTCTGGGGAACAGCTTAATCAATTGAGAATTGAGAATGGAAAATTGATAATTATGGTTGAAATTAATTTTGTAAATTAATTTTTTTAGATAGATTTTTAATAAAACAATTTCAGGCTTCTCCATAAAGGAGAAGTATCAATAATTGTCCATTGTCGATCGTCAATTCTCAATTGTATAAGGGTTCCCCTGAGGTGCAGTATAGTTTGGAATAATACTAATAAATTTAATCAATATTATTAAGAGACTACAATTGCTAGTTTTCTGTAGGGTCGAACATTGTTCACCAGTTCTTTAAATATAGCACAATCAAATACTACCACCATAATTATATGAATATGATTTGGCTTTTCTGGAGAACACTGTTCTTCGCTACAGCTTAATCAATGGAGAATCGAGAATGGAAAATTGACGATTGTAGTTGAAATTAATTTTGCAAATTAATTTCTTAAAATAGATTTTTTAAGAAAAGTGACCGTGTCACTTCAAAAAGAATGCATGAATTCACTTGTGACAGCATTAAAAAATATTGAGAGCAGTGCGTAAATTAAAATAAGATCTCTACAAAGTAATGTAGGGGTCTTATTTTGTTTTTAAAAGAAATTTATTATTTTGATAGAATTGGTCTTAATTGAAGCGAAGTATATAGTGTAAGGTAAAAACAAGCTTGTTTAATAGAAGGAGTAAAAAATGAGAATTTCTGATAAAAATTTTATAAATCAGCTAAAAATGAAAAATGAAGAAGCCATAGAATATGTTCTAGACAACTATGGGTGGATTATTAAGGCTACAGTAAGAAAACATTTGTATAACTTAGTTGATCATCAAGAAGAGTGTATAAATGATATACTTTTAGCCATTTGGAATAACATAGATAGTTTTGATGAAAGTAGAAGTGAATTTAAGAACTGGTTAGCTGGAGTTGCAAAGTATAAAGCTATTGACTATAAGAGAAAATATTTAAAAAATTTGGAATATGACAATATAGAAGATTTAAATATCAGTGTAGAAGATTCTGCTCATAAGGAGCTTACCTCGAAGGAATTAAATGAGGATTTAGAAGAATTATTAAATTGTTTAAAGGAAGAAGATAGACAACTTTTCATTAAATTATATGTGGAAGAAAAAGATATGAATGAGGTAAGTAAGGAAACAGGACTTAAAAAAGACGTAATCTATAACAGACTGTCTAGAGGAAAAATGAAAATAAAAAATTATTCAAAATTGTAGAAAGTAGAGGATAGTATTATGGCAAAGAATATATATGATATGTTGAATGATAACTCAATAAATTTAGAGGAATTAGAAAAAGAAGGCTTTAATGATATTGAAAAGAGAAGAATAAAAAACAGATTTAAGAAAACTATTCATAAAGGTAGAAATAGGAAAAACAAAGGGGTTGCAGTAGCAGTAGCTGCAGGAGTACTAGCGGTTACATTGTTTGGAACTAATATTGGAAATGAGGCAGTAGCAAAGATAAGATTAATGGCCTTTGATATAGGCAATTACTTAGGGACTAATAAAGATTTATCAGATTATAAAACTATAGTGGGTAAGACTATAACTAAAGATGGAGTAACAATTCAATTAAATGAAGTTATCCTAAATAAGGATGAATTAATTGTTTCCACAACTTTAAAGTTAGACACTAAACTAGAAGAACCTGGCCATATAGGAACAGAAGAAACTGTTTATATAAATGGTAAGAATATATTTGGTGGCGTAGGTGGTTCATCTAAACAAATAGATGATTATACCATGGAGAGCGTAATGTCCTATAAATTAAATGAAGAGATTCCAAACGGGGATTTAAATGTAAAGATAGAATATGAAAATGCATATATTAATGAAGTAGAGAAAAGAAAAGGACCTTGGTTATTTGAATTTAAAACTAATGGAGATCAGTTAACTATAGAGACAACAGAGAGTAATATAGATTATGATTTTAAATTAGAAAATGGCAATAAAGTAATATTAGAAAAATACACTAGTAATGCAGTAGGACAAAGAATTTATTATTCAGCAGAGGGTAAAGGAGTCACATATGATATTGAATTAAGAGGAAAAGATGATTTAGGAAATGAAATT
Source organism: Clostridium sp. Marseille-QA1073 (assembly GCF_054863625.1). Classification (NCBI taxonomy): domain Bacteria; kingdom Bacillati; phylum Bacillota; class Clostridia; order Eubacteriales; family Clostridiaceae; genus Clostridium; species Clostridium sp. Marseille-QA1073. The sequence goes on from NZ_JBSVQM010000001.1 coordinate 23,345, forward strand.
ATGTTTAAGCTTACAAGCCAATCTCATGGAAAAGGAATAATGAAGGGATTTAATATTTCAGATGATGCAAAGACATTAACACTTACGCCTTATGCAGTAGCTTTCCCTAAAGAGAGTGGAAAAATGAGCAATGATTTCAAACAGGTAGGAGAGGAATTTACTATTGAAATAAATAAGTAAAATTAATTTTAGATTGATTGGGTGCTGATTAGTACCCAATTTTTTTATAGGCTTTAGTCTATGGAACTTGTAATTTTGGGAAATATAAAACCATCTTTTTATTTAATATAAGTACTTAGTTAATAAGAAATTAATTTTAGGAAAAATGCTAATATCCTTACAGTGAATTGCTTTTTATAAATTTGTAAATATTGACAATAGAATATGAGTAGATTACAATTTATTTAGATAGTATTTTAAAATGATTTTTAAAATACATCTAAATAAGTTAAGTTTGATGATAAATAATAGGGGGTTATGAAAATGCTGTGGTCAATTTTTGAGTATGAAAATAGTTTTATTACCACTACAAAGGAAGAAATTAATGGGATTTCATGTTTAAAATTTAAGCCGAAGGGATATAAAGGGTTAATGCCAACAGTGATTTTTTATCATGGATGGCACTCAAGTAAAGATTTTATAAGATTTAAAGCATTAATACTTGCTACTAATGGATATCAAGTAATTGTACCAGATGCACTACATCATGGAGATAGAGATCCAATTGATCATGATGATTCACAAAATCTTGAAAGATATTTGTGGAAAATAATACTTCAAAGTGTTGTGGAATCTAAAAAATTTATAGAGTCAATTATAAAGGATCATGAAGCTGATCCTGAAAGGATTGGAATTACTGGTAGTTCTATGGGGGCAATTACTGCTGGTGGAATTTTTATTGATAATCCTAATATAAAATGTCTTGTTGGATTTAATGGAAACTTTGCATGGCAGGACTCTATTAAAAAGGATTATTTGCCTCAAGTCAGTGAAGATAATAAGAAACTAATAGAATACTACGATCCTATGAATAATGGAGATAAATTAAAAGAAAGAGCTATCTTAATACTACATGGTACAGAGGATACTTCAGTACCAATTGAAAGCCAAAGGATATTTTTTAATAAAATCCTACCATTATATGTTGAAAATCCAGAGGAGTTTCAGTTTATAGAAGAAGATAAGGTAGATCATAAAATAACTACAGGTATGATGGAGCAGGCAGTAATGTGGTTTAAAAAATATCTTTAATTAATATAAACTTAAAAATTTATAACTTTGATAGTGAGAAATTGCCAAGGAAATAGTCAAATACGTATAGTGACTCAGCATTAATGGAGGAAAAAAGATGGAGATAATTTTTAGCCCAAAGGCAGGGGAGATTTATAGTTTATTTACTAGTCTTTATCTTGGGTGGAATGTACACATACTTGAAAAGCATATAAGCATCTTTGGAATAACATTAAAAAAAGAACTCAAAGAGGAGTATTACTATATAAATGAAATACACAATGATAAGAAAGAGCAAATGGATTTCTTTTTTGATAATGAATCAAAAATCTTTAGAGCTTTTATGATTTTTGAAAAAATATGGGAAAGCAAATCTATTGAAGAATATATTAATTTTATTGAGGATATAAGCGAACATTCATTAAAAACAATCTTGGTAAAGACGTTGATAGATGACAAACTTAAAAATGATGATTATTGTATAGAAAAGATTGCAAACAATAAAGAGAATACTTTAAATTTTATCAAAGAACTTGATATTAATAAGTCATCAAAATGGGATATTTACTGCTTTATAGATAATATTGAGAAATATAAACAGGAATTTATCATTTTAATCAAAGATTATATTCCTACATTTAATAAGTTATACAAGAAGCAAAGTAAGTTTATTGATGAAATTAATAACTATATAACGAAAGGAATTAATTCTACAGGAGTTGAATTTATCAAGGAATATACAAATAATTTTATCAGTTTAAAAGACTTCAAAAAAATATATATAGCTAATTCCTACTTTGATAGTTATTTAATCTACTTTACCTTAAGAAGCAATACAGAAAATTGCTATCTAGTAGTAGGACCTTATCATAAGGAAATTATTAATCAAAATGATTATATGGAAACATATCTTAAAATTCTTAAAAACCTCTGTGACAAAACAAGGTTTGGCATTATGAAGTATATATTAGATGATAAGAGATATGGACAAGAGATAGCTGAGAAATTTAATATTTCAAATGCCAGTGTTTCTTATCACATGAATAATTTACTTTTATTAAATTTAGTTGAAATATCTAAACAAGATAATAAGGTATTCTACAAGCTAAACAAGAAGAGAATATCAGAAACTATTAAGTTTTTAGAGGATGAATTTTGTTTATAATATTTTAAGGAAGATTACTAATTAGTAAGTTTTTATTGATCTATTAATCCTACAGTGCTTAATATAAAATTATATTATATTTATGTTAAAGTATATTAGTAAAGTGTTTTTTATTAAGGGGGGACAATATATGTATAGTACAGATCATTTAGTAATTGCATCAAGCTCCGAGCAAAAACTGTAGAGTACAGAACATATTTTGTTAGGAGCTATTTTAGAAATTAACAGTTTATCAAAATAGTTTTGTGCAGTTTTTGCATCAGTATTTACATTAATAATAGTGAATAGGAGCAAAAATATGAAATATGAAAATGCACAAAATATATTACCAAATGATATTATAGAAAAACTTCAACAGTATGCTGATGGAATATATTTATATATACCGACAAAAGATGATAATAAAAAATCTTGGGGGGAAGATAGTGGTTTTAAAGATGAGTTAGTTAAAAGAAATATAGAAATATATGATAAATTTCTTTTAGGAGTCTCAGTTAAAGAGCTGGCTAATAGCTACTATCTTTCTGAAAGTAGTATAAGAAGAATAATAAGAAAATATAGATTATTAAAAAGATAAACAATAAAAGAGATATTTGTATAAAAGCAAATATCTCTTTTATTTAGGCATCTTCAAAAAATAAATAAGTCAGAATACTCGTCTATTTTGTGTTATAATGAGTCAACAGAATTCTTAGATAGTTCTACTATCTGTGGAACCTGTTTCCTTGTCTAACTCAAAATATACTTCCCATCTTTGACTTATTATTTATTTTCAGATGCCTTATACAAGATTATAAATGAGACAGAATTGTTTATGTACTAACTTTATTAACTTGTGTTGTAGTATTATTTTTATAACATAGTTATTCATACAGAATTTAATAGGATTATTAGAAAACTATATGATATAAGTAAAGAATTGGGAGGATAAATTATGAAAGAGAATAAATATGATAATATAGATTTTTTTAATCAATACAAACAAATGCCACGTTCAGTTGGGGGATTGAAAGCAGCAGGAGAATGGCATGTATTTAAAAAGATGTTACCGAGCTTAGATAATAAACGTGTCTTAGATTTAGGTTGTGGTTTTGGTTGGCATTGTAGATATGCAGTTGAACAAGGTGCAAAGTCTGTAGTAGGTATCGATATTTCAGAAAGAATGCTCAGTGAGGCTAAAAAGAATACAAAATACACATCAATAGAATATATTAAAATGCCAATTGAAAATATTAATTATCCAGAAGATACATTTGATGTAGTCATTAGCTCATTAGCATTTCATTATATAGAATCAATTAAAGATATTTTTAATAAAGTTAATACTTGTCTTACAAGCGGTGGAAATTTTGTTTTTTCAGTTGAACATCCTATCTTTACATCTAATGAAAAACAAAATTGGTATAATGATGAGCAGGGGAATATATTGCACTGGCCAGTTGATAACTATTTCTATGAAGGAATACGTGAGACTAATTTTTTAGGCGAGGGTGTTTTAAAATATCATAGAACTATTACAACTTATGTAAATAGCCTTATTCAATCAGGCTTTGAAATAGTAGAGATTATTGAACCAAAGCCAGATCCGGAATTATTAAAAACAAACACAGAAATGAAACATGAATTACGAAGACCAATATTTCTTATAATATCTGCTAGGAAAAAATAAAGTATTATTAATTTAGGGTAGGAACTTATTTCAAATAAAAATCTGTCATTTGTCTATAGTAAATTGATTAATTAATAAAACAATTGCCCTACTACCTGTAAAAGTTAGTAGGACAGTTTTTTTGAGATTATAAAATTATGTTACTAGAGTGAGTTAAATCTAATGTCACTGCAGCTTCTTTAAAATGAATTTCATAAAGAACCAACTGATCTCCAACTTGTTCTATTGTCATTTCATAATCAGGAATTTTTTTAACAAATCCATCTTTTAAATCATATATTGTTAAATTACTTTTTTGAATTATTGCCTCAGTAACTCGAATGTGTTCATTCCCCTTAGGTGGAACAGTGGTAAATGCTATTATATTGTTTTTCGAAAATTCCTCTACCTTTTTATTATCTTTAAAAGTTGAAAAATACACGATCCCTTTCTTCTTAGTATCATAATAGAAATTTACAATCCTAACATTTGGGATATTGTCTACACAAGTTGCTAAAGCTATCTCACCTTGCTCTGTCATAATTCTATTAAATTCTTGTAAAAAATCCATTTATATTCCTCCTCTTATAAGTATATTAAAACTATAGAATACCTTCTATAGTTTTAATATAGCACGCAAAACTTGACACCATTATGTCAAGTTTTTAAAATTAGTGTATATATGATTTTAAGGAGCGATACAATTGAAAATAGATAGATTAATGTCCATAGTCGTGATATTACTAAATTGTGAAAGAATCAGTGCAACAAAACTTGCTGAAATGTTTGAGGTTACACCTAGAACCATATATAGGGATATAGAAGCAATATCTTTAGCAGGTATACCAATTGTTACTCACAGCGGTGTTAATGGTGGTATTAGCATAATACCTGAATATAAAGTAGATAAAAAATTTTTTACTACTTCGGATATTTCAACACTGTTAATGGGACTTGGAAGCATTTCGACAACGCTATCTCATAAAGAAATTATAGATACGCTAGAAAAAGTAAAAAGCTTACTTCCAAAAGAACAATTTAAGGATATTGAATTAAAAGCAAATCAAATAATCATAGATCTCACCACATGGATGGGAAATAAAAATTTTCAACCAAACCTTGAAAAAATAAAAGAAGCTCTAAATGACAGTAAATATCTATTATTTGAATATTATAGTGGGAAAAGAGAAAAAAATAATCGCTGCATTGAACCTTATAAATTGATATTAAAAGAAGGAAATTGGTATTTACAAGGTTACTGCACTTTGAGGAATGATTTTCGTGTTTTTAAACTATCTCGAATTTCAAATCTTTAAGTTTCAGATTCTACATTTGTACCACGAGAATTTCAAGAAAAACCATTGGATGGAAGTGGTTGGATAGATAAAAGACTTATCACAATTAAACTTTTGGTTGATTGGTCTCTTAGAGAGCAAATGGTTGAACGCTGTGGGGAAGAAAATATTAAGCCTTATGGCAATGATCAATTTATAGTTAATTTTCCATTTGTAGAAGATGACTTAGGATACAATATTTTGCTAGGATTTGGAGATAAATGTGAATGCTTAGGCCCTGAAAATGTACGTAGAGAGCTTATTCATCGTATTAAAAAATTATCGAAGATTTATAATAAATAATATTTATAAAAGAATATAATAGAAATTTGAATTTGAATTTGAAATATATTAATTATATAACTGACCAGTTAAAACATAATAATATTCTAATAGTTAAAAGTAATAAATTAAAGATAATTTAGAGAACATGAATTCTTTGGAGTAAATTGTCCTTATAAAGAGATGAAATACAAATTTATAGATTAAGTTATTAAAGAGTTATGAGCTAAAGAGAAATATAGCTGGAATAATAAAATTTTATAAGTATAAACTAAAAGGAGTTAAGGTATTATAGAAGTTTATATCTAAAAAATCATAGAAGCTATGATTTTTGTTTCATGTAAAAAGATTGTATAAAAATAAAAGAAGAAAAGGAGATAGCATGAAAGAAAGGGAAGTAGTAATAGAAACAGAAACAGAAACAGGTTTGAACTTGGACAATAGTTATGCTCACCTTCCAGAAATATTTTTTACTAGACAGAGCCCAAGCCAAGTACCTTCACCAAAATTAGTTGCACTGAATTATTCGTTAATAACTTCTTTAGGACTAAATGCTAAGGGACTACAAAGTACTGATGGAGTAGATATACTTGCAGGAAACAAGATTCCAGAAGGTGCTATACCTCTTGCTCAAGCATATGCAGGACATCAATTCGGGCATTTTACCATGTTAGGTGATGGAAGAGCTTTACTGATAGGAGAACACATCACTCCATTAGGTGAGCGATTTGATATTCAACTTAAGGGTTCAGGTGAAACTCCATATTCACGAAGAGGCGATGGTAAAGCAGCACTAGGTCCAATGCTAAGAGAATACATTATAAGTGAGGCAATGAATGCACTGGGTATTGCTACCACCCGTAGTCTAGCTGTAGTTACAACAGGGGAGTCAATAATAAGGGAAACGGAGTTACCTGGTGCAATACTGACTCGGGTAGCTGCCAGCCATATACGTGTTGGTACATTTCAATATGCTTCAAAATGGGGTACAATTGAAGAACTTAGAGCCTTAGCTGACTATACTTTACAAAGGCATTTTAAAGAAGCAGATGATAAAGAAAACCGTTATCTTTTCTTGCTTCAAGAGGTAATCAAAAATCAAGCTGAGCTTATTGCAAAATGGCAACTGGTTGGTTTTATTCATGGGGTAATGAACACTGATAACATGACAATTAGTGGAGAAACAATTGATTATGGTCCTTGTGCCTTTATGGATGCCTATGACCCTGCAACTGTATTTAGTTCCATTGATATTTATGGTAGATATGCTTATGGTAATCAACCTAATATTGGGGCATGGAATCTTGCAAGGTTTGCTGAAACACTGTTACCATTGTTGCATATTAATCAGGAGGAAGCTCTCAAGTTAGCACAGAATGCAATTTCAGATTTTACTACATTGTATAAGCGTAATTGGCTTTCTGGAATGAGAGCAAAACTTGGCATATTTAACGAAGAGCCTGGGGATGAGTCTCTAATTGAAGGACTTCTAGGTATAATGCAGAAGTATAGTGCAGACTATACTAATACCTTCCGTGCATTAACTTTTGATAACATAGAGGATACAGTGCTGTTTGGAAAAGCGGAATTTGATGAGTGGTATAAGTTATGGCAGGAGCGATTAACAAGACAAGAGGAATCAAAAGTCTCCTCAAAGGAGCTTATGAAAAGTAGTAATCCAGCAGTAATTCCACGTAATCACAGGGTAGAAGAAGCACTAAAAGCTGCGGTAGAGCAAGAAGATTATAGTGTGATGGAACAACTTTTAGATGCACTTTCAAAACCTTATGCTCACTCTAAAGAACAGGATTATTATTCTAAATTACCTGAACCATCAAGTTGTCCATACCGAACCTATTGTGGAACCTAATACAAAAGTAGCTAGTAAAATATATTAAGTTTTACTAGCTACTTTTATATAGAAATATAAAAAATGAGCATATATTTGCAGATAATTTTATAAACAATGCTTCGGTATTTTCCTCATATAATAACACTAAAATTAGTGAAATTGTGGATAATTTAAATTTAAATATGCTAGAAGATATAAAATATAAGGAGAATTGTCAACAGTTAAGTGGAGGAGAAAAGCAAATAGTAAATATTGTCCGTATACTTAGTGCAGATACTCCAATATGTATTATGGACGAGCCTTTTTCAGCAATGGATATGAACACAACAGAAGTTTTACAGAATACTTTAATGAGTATAAAAGATAAGACTATAGTTATGGTAACCCATAAATTATCTCAACAACAACTTGAACAATTTGATGAGATCATTCTTATGAAGTCTGGTAAAGTGGTGCAAAGGGGAGCATATAGTGATATCTTAAAAACACTAGAATTTAGAAGGTTACAAGCAATTTCTTAATAGAATGAAATTCTTATAGAACTAGTAGAGTTTTGAAATAATCTTGAGTTTTGGCTTTGTTTTAAACCATTATTGATAATTAAATATAAATCAAAGGACAAGTTCAGACTTGTCCTTCTTGGGATTTAATTCATCTGTTATGAATAATACTCTTTATTGTTGTGTACTTTACTATTTAAATCTTTATTATTTAAATAAAAAATTATCAAGAAAATTATTAAAGCAAAGGCTGTTGCTATTATATCATTTATATCAAATGGGCTATTTAGAAATAAATCGTGGATAATTTCTGAGCCTAAACTCAATAACCAAATAGTCATCGATATTGTAAGAGCGTCTTTAATTTTAAACTTTCTTTTTAATAGTGTAGAATAAGTAATTTCCATTGAAAAAGCAAAAAGCCATGCTGCCGCAATATTTGGAGCAATACCTAATATAAAATTCAATACTTGAATACTATTTAGTGTTGTCTCTCTTAAAATAATTGTTCCAGTCCATGAAATTGCACCAATAACACCTAAAGTTTTAGTTGTTAAAAAATTTTTCATATGAATTCTATCTCCTTTCGTTCAATTCTTAGCATACAATTAGGTTTAATTCCTTTATAAGAATAAGCAAAGAACACTTAGTTTGCTTCAATAACCTCATCAACATGTCCTTCACATAAAAATGTACTTATATAATCAGAAATTTTATATCTCCAAAAGAAACTTGTTGCTATATTTATTTCCACTATTTCAGCAGATTTACTTACAAAGTAGCCATTAAGCATACACTTAACATATTTAAGCCACTTATCTAATGTTTTCTTGCTTTTAAGTTAGTAAAGTCACTAAAACTCTTCCAGTAGGTTCTACAAATGTATATTTGTTTACCATTATATTTATGCCTTAATATATATTCACCATTACAATGAGGACACCTCTTACCTATAGCAAATTTAAACTCTTTAACTTCCTTTATTGTTTTAATTTTCTGTAAACATTATAATTAAAGGAAGTATATGTAATAAATGCTGTTGCAACTTAAAGTTAAAGAATTGGGGAGGACTATGGAATTTATATTTATAAATAATTGGAGGAGAATTAAATAGATAGTTTTTTAAATTTAGATACAATTATAATTTTTTTAGTTTTTATTGCATTAATATTAGTAAATTTATTTCTCATACGTTTTTCAACTAAAAGCTGCAAAATGGATAGGAACAAAAACATATTATTAACTTTGAATACATTTTTTCTAATAATAAACTTATTTATTTTAACTGGTCTAATTATATTAGCATTAATATCTGATTATTGTTTTGGGGCATAAATCTTGTGAAATGTGGCAATTAAATAAACGTGCCATAAAGCTCTATGAATCCTTTGGATATGATGAAGTAGAGAAAAATTTAATGTTCCCAGGTATAACTTTATAATTAAAGAATAGATGAAATAAAGCTTGTATAAAAAGTTTTATTTCATCTATTTTCATTTATAATATTTATTATGAAATTACTTTAAAATTAACAAATTGATTATATTTCAAAAAATGCTTTAGAATATATGGCAGTACCACTAACTCTAGATAATCCGTTAGCTATAAGCTCTAGTGCCATAAATGCATTATCTGGTACTTCGAATGGTGCCTTAATATTATAATTACTAGCTTTTTTAAAACCAAACTTAGGATAATATTTTTCATGACCTAGTACAATTACAGCTTTAAAACCAAGTTCTTTTGCTATCTTATTACCTTCATTTATTAGTTTACTTCCAATTCCTTTATTTTGATAGTCAGGAAGTACTGATAATGGAGCTAATGCTAAAGCTTCATATTCACAATCATGATTTTTAATTAACATTTTAGTAAAAAGAATGTGTCCAACAATAAGGTTTTTATCTTTAGCAACAAGAGAAAGTTCTGGAATAAACTCAGGGCTTCTTCTTAATTTTGATACTAAATTATGTTCACAATGGTCTGTGTGTTCAGCATTTTCAAAAGCTTTTTTAATCACTTCTTCTACAATAGTATAATCTTGTTGTTCTTCTTTATATATTTTAATATCCATGATATATCACCTCTCATTATTTACACTTTTAAAAATATTTTATATGAAAACTAAATTATATGCCACTTATCTTCTATAAGTAAGTTAGCATAAATATGATATGAAAGTTACAAAAAAGTATATAATTTACATTTGATTTGATATAATAGTTGTAAAATTTATACTGTATTTATAGTATAACAAACACAAGAAAAATTTTTAGAGGTTAAATGAAGTTCATTTTATTATTAATATTGATATCAATAGTATTTAATATAATAAATACAGTAGAGTAATGGAGAGGCATAAAAATGGATAAAGTGAATATTTGTGAAAAATTGAGTTTATTTAATGAATATTGGAATCCTAAAATCTTAGGAGAGGTCAATGAATCTTATGTGAAAGTTGCTAAATTTAAAGGAGAATTCCTATGGCATATTCATGAAAATGAAGATGAAATGTTTTATGTATTAAAAGGAAAACTGATTATTAAATTTAGGGATAAAGATATTACTTTAAACCAAGGAGAATTTCTCATTATTCCAAAAGGAATTGAGCATATGCCTGTGGCTGAAGAGGAAGTACATGTAATGCTAATTGAAGCAAAAACAACGTTGAATACTGGGAATGTAATAAATGAAAGAACTGTAGAAAAGCTTGAAGAGGTTTAGTAGATAAATTTATTAACTATCTAAGACTACTATAGATTAGTTGATAATTCAGATGACAATAACATTGAAATAACTAGCAACTATAAAGAAGCTTAGAATGAAATAGTACTAATTATTTTTATTAAAGGTCAATGGCTTATAAATTCAACAGAAAAACTTAAATCATTAAAAGTAATTGTTATTTTAGGAAGGAAAATATGAAGTTTAGAGTAAGAAAAACAATATTACACGGAAATAATAAATTATATATTTATGTACCTTTAGAAATACCGAAGCAGCTTACAGCTATAGACCCAATAGTTTGGGACAAGGCAATACTTGGCAATTCAACTGCCTATGAGTTCCTTAAAAAAATATTTATTCTAGCTTCAAGTTTAGAGTTTCAAAAACTTATATATATTCCAACAAATCCTATAAAATTAAATGAATATAGAGATATATGGGAATATGGAATATTTGATATGGATATTGTACTTATAAATTATCATGGAGCTCAGCTTAAGGCTAAAGAAATATTTAAAGCTATTAAAGAAGCAAATACAATTTCTGAAGAGCTTAAAGATATAACCATCGAAGAAACACATATTCAGTATCCTAATCACTGGTTAACTGATAGAAAATTAACTACAAAGCGGTTTAAAAATCTTTTAATAATTTCAACCAATAGAGATGTATTTTTAAAACTTGCTTGTGATGCTAGTGGTATGACGGGGATGGAGGATGACAAGGAATATAACTTTGATTATCACATTCATGAAGATTTTATTGGCACCTCAAAGGACAATGGATTTAACTTTTTATACTATCATAAAAAAGAAAATATGTGACATTAGCTAAAATATGTTGTTACTCAAGATTAATAGCTATATGTATGTATAAGAAAAAATATATCTATATATAGTGTGACCATTAGTAAAAAATTATATATTTATTTAACTAGAAAGAAGGTAATTTTATTGATATTGTTTAAAGAGATTACGAGGGAAAACTTCTGGGAATGCATTGAACTTAGTGTTACAGAAAATCAGAAAAGTTTTGTAACATCTAATGCAGTTTCAATTGCTCAAGCAAAAGTCCAACCAGAATGTATACCACTTGCAGTGTATGATGATGGTACCATGGTAGGATTTATAATGTATTGTATTGATGAAGATGATGGCGAATATTGGATTTATAGAATAATGATTGACAAAAACTATCAATCAAATGGATACGGTAAAAAAACTTTAGAGAAGCTTTTAGATATTATAAAGGAAGATACGTCACATAATAAGATTTTTCTCGGAGTTCATAAAGAAAGTATTCAAGCTGTAAATTTGTATAAGAGTTTAGGTTTTAATTTTAATGGACAAGTATTTGATGGTGAACACATTATGAGGTTAGACTATTAATTTTAACCATATTGTTTAATCTTAATTATTAATCCTTAATTTCTAAAGATTTAAGCTATTTCTTAATTTTTTATATAGCTTAAAACGTTAAAAATGAAAAGAAGATTTCCTTTGATTTATTTGACATAGAATACTTTATTTGGTAATATGAAACCAGAATATAATTAAGAATGAATATCAATGTCAATGCAATACCAAGGGAGGTATAATAAGATGCAACAAAAATTAAGTGGGGTTCCTGAAACATTACTTATTCCACTTTGGGCTAGAGCAATTGAAACTAAAAACTCAAATCCAATAATAAAAGATTATAAAGCAATAGAAATGATGGAAAATATTGATTATGATTTCTCAAAATTTGATAATGCTTGGATGTCTCAAACTGGAGTTGCTGTACGAACTGAAATTCTTGATAATGCTACTAAATCTTTTATTGATAAAAATCCTAATGCTATAATTATAAATATTGGTTGTGGGTTGGATACTCGCTTTTTAAGATTAGATAATAATAGAATTGTATGGTATGAATTAGATCTACCTGAGCCAATTAGAATAAAAAAACAATTTATTGAGGAAACGGAAAGATACAGAATGATAGCTAAATCTGTCTTTGATTATTCTTGGATTAATGAAATAAAGGTATCTAATGAACCAATCTTGATTATAATTGAAGGGCTATTAATGTATTTTACAGACCAAGAAGTGAAAAATTTAATAAATAAATTAGTGTTATCATTTCCAAATGCAGAAATGCTTTTTGAAACAATGACGCCTAGTATAGTGAAGAGAAGTAATAAACATGACACTGTAAATAAGGTTGGGGTTAGTTTTAAATGGGGAATAAACAGTGGAAAAGAAATGTTAAAATTCAACGAAAGAATTGATTTTATTGAGGAGTGGAATTATTTTGACTACCATAAGGATAGATGGCGTTGGTTTGGCTGGTTGGCATTAATTCCATCATTTAGAAAGCGTTTCAATAATAAAATTGTTCATTTAAGATTCTCTTAATAAGCATCAATACTTTTAAATTTATAAAATAAGGACAATTAAATATTGAATTAACTTAATATATTTAATTAATAACTATAAATGATTTTTATAATACCGTATTATTCAGAAAAGAGTTTTACGGTATTTTTGTTTTACAATTAATTTATAATATGAAGATTATAGTTTTACATCAAATTATTATAAAATAAAGTTAATTCCAGATATTATAAAAAATTTAAATTTAAGTGAAAATTAAATGAACCTTTTAGAAGATATATGCGTCTAACTAATGTAAAGCAAAAAAAGTAGAGCTGCAATTTGCAAGGAAGGGTAGGAGGTCAATTGAATAAAGATACATTTATAGATAAAGTTCTTGAGGCTAAATCTACTTTATATCACGTGTCTAAATCAATTTTGATTCATGATCAAGATTGTGAGGATGCAGTTCAAGGAGCAATTTTAAAAGCTTATAACAGATTAGATACATTAAAGGAAGAACAATATTTTAAAACATGGTTAGTTAGGATACTCATAAATGAATGTTATAGTTTAAAACGTAGTGAATGTCCAACGGTATCTTATGAAGAGTACTTTGAGTTTACTAAGGCCGATGGTAAAAAGGATTATAGCGAATTATATTTTGCAATTCAAAAATTACCAGAGCGCATTCGTATTACAATTGTACTTTATTATGTAGAGGGATACTCAATAGAAGAAATTAAAAAAATTTTAAAAATACCTGCAGGAACTGTAAAAAGTAGATTATCAAAAGGACGAAAGTTATTAAAAATAGAACTAGAAGATATGGAGGTATCGTATGAATAATCATAATTGGGATAATGCCTTTCCAGATACACCAGAAAGTTTTAAAAATAAGGTAAGGTCTACATTAAATAGCTTACCAGATCAAAAGGAGAATTGTGAAATGGAAAATAAAAAATCATATAAAAAAGCATCATTTAGAAAGAGAACTATGGTTGCATTAGTAGCTGCTATGGTAGTAGGAACAACTGTATTTGCTGCAGGAAAAATTGTATCTATAGAGTCACATGGAAGTAATATACCAAATTATACTACCATACCTACAGAAGAAAAAGTGAAGAAAGATGTAGGATTTAATCCTAAATTAGTTAAGGAATTTGATAATGGATATACCTTTAAAGGTGGACATATTTTTGAAGAGACAGGAAGGGATTCAGAAAGAAATCCTGTGTCAAAAGCAAAATCATTGAATTTTGATTATACAAAAGGAAATGATAGAGTAGCTCTTTTTATGGATGATGGAAGATTTGGAGGGGAGCTAGAAAAAGAAAAGATTGTTAATAATTATAATGGTATAGATTTATATTATAATTCATATGACAACAAATTAGTCCCAGGAAATTATGAAATGACAGAACAAGATAAGAAGGATGAATTATCTGGAAAATATGTATTTAGCTTTGGATCTGATAAAATAGAAATTTCTCATAATCAACATTTAAGTTGGGTGCAAGATGGAGTTCATTATTCTTTCTTAGCAGTAGATTCTGATCTATCACAAGATGAATTAATTAAAATGGTTCATCAAGTTATTGATGCTAAATAGGAGTAAGAATACAGATATATTTGAAATTTTGAAAATAGAATAGAAGTATTTGTTTATCACTGTTAAGGGCACAGTATTTATTAAAAATCTATCCTATATTTTTAAGAGTAGCTAGGTTTTATGTATAAATCAGCAGCCATAATGAATTTTGATGTCATTATGGCTTTTTTGTGTGCCTAGTACAGGTATCAACTTGACGGAGAAAATCCATTGTGGACTTGATGGTGGGAAGTACTATAGGGTTCCACAATGAAAATTTAACTAATGTAAGAAGAATCATGTATGATTATACGAAGATGATATAATTGCTATTTGGCAAGAGTAAATGGTGATTATAGTAAAATAGGGCGGAGCAAGTACATAAGAAAGAAATATTTGAAAATGAAGAAATCTATAAGTGTAATAATAATTACTACTTTAGTATTTATTATAGCAATTTATTCATAAAAATATATAAATATTAAATATGAAAATGTTAAGTTTAGTTGACAAATTTCCATCTTCACTTGATAGAAAACATTTTTAGTTTTTAGTATACTATATCTACAAGTTAACTTGAAATAAAAGAGAAGATGGTGATCATTATGTCATTAGGTGAAAGATTGTTGTATTTACGTAAAAAAGCAGGGTTATCACAGGAAGATGTGGCTGAAAAACTAAATGTATCTCGGCAAACAGTAAGTAAATGGGAAACTAATCAAACGGTCCCTGAATTGATTAAAGCAAAATTACTAAGCCAGCTGTACAATGTAAGCTATGACTATCTTATTAGTGAAAGCCATATTGGGGGTGATATTACTAGTATTGAAATGATAGTTGATGAAATTGATTGGACCAGTGCGTGGAGTAAAAAGTATCCTATTTTAGCTTCATATCAAGGTATAGAAGGAATAAATACCTATTGTGAGAAGGTATACGAGTTGTATGATACTTTAAAAAACGAATTCAATTTTAACGATGTGGATACTGTTTTGATTTTAAAAGATATCCTTTACCAAAAATATAAAATAGAAAAAAAGAAAAATAAGTAAAATGAATATTATTTGTGGTAAATTTATTTTACAATCTTATTGAAGTATAAATTAGTAAAAGCAAATAGATTAAAGTATCCAGTATCGCATTATTCAGAAATGAGTTTGCGATATTTTTTTGTCAAAATTCAAATATTTTATGGCTTAATGCTAGCTTTAATAAGTAATTTATGGCACTATATTTATGCACTTTTTTGCTAGAATATATTAGAAATAAATAGAGGTTTAAATTTTCATATTATTTAAAACAATTATAAACATTATACTTAATATGTTATTTAATTTATGTAGTGGTGAACAGTGTTCGTCATTATTATATATCATATACTGAAGACATTATAAATTTATATGATAATGTAATTTGATTTGATTATTATGCGAATCATAACTATTGAAATTGAGAGTACGAACAATGTTCTTTGAGAATTGAATAATACGGTGTAAAAAAGTAGAATTACTTCACATTTATTTGGAAAGGTAATTATCTTCACTAATGAAAATTATGATATAATTACCTTTAGTAAAGTCAAAATAGTAATTCAAATAAAATATATCCAAGAAGTAATAATTACCAAACTATATATTTTGAACAAAATTATGTAAGCAGTAGTAGAAAAAACACTTAGTAAGGAAGTTGTTCAAGTAAGTGAAAATAAGAATGTGGCAGAAAAGAGAGGTACTAACAATGAATACACCATCATTAATAACAGAATTTGTAGGAACAGCAATTGGAGATACCATTGGCTTAGTCATAGCTAATGTTGATTGTTTTCTTCATGAAAAAATGGGATTAGATAAGAAATATCGGTCTATAGGAATAATTAGTGCAAGAACAGGTGCAGGACCACATATTATGGCAGCAGATGAGGCTGTAAAAGCTACTAATACAGAAGTAGTAAAGATTGAAATGCCAAGAGATACAAAGGGTGGAGCAGGACATGGTTGCTTAATCATTCTGGCAGCAGAAGACGTAACAGATGCAAGAAGAGCAGTAGAAGTTGTTCTTAAAGAATTAGATAGAACTTTTGGAGATGTTTATGCATGTGATTCAGGACACTTGGAACTTTCATATACTGCAAGAGCAAGCTTGGCATCAGAAAAAGCATTCGGTGCTCCACTTGGAAAAGCTTTTGGGATAATTGCTGGTGCTCCAGCTGGTATCGGTTTAGTAATGGCAGATACAGCAATGAAAACTGCAAATATTGAGATGGTAACATATGCAAGTCCAGATGCAGGAACAGCACATACAAACGAAGTAATTATAACAGTTACTGGAGATTCAGATGCTGTTAGACAATCAGTAATAGCTGCAAGAGAAATTGGTTTGTCTTTATTGAAAGCAATGGGGCAAGAGTCTCAATCTGCTACTAAACCATATATTTAGCAGATGATTTATTAATCTATTTTTTTTCTTATTAAATAATCTAACTATAAAAAACGAATAATTTACTTGAGCACCGTATTATTCAAATCTGAATTTTACGGTGCTTTTACGTCGTAATACAAATATTTTATGAGGTTGTATTAACTTCAATAAGTGATTTTTATAACATAATATTATTTTATGCAGGGTCGAATAGTGTTCGCCTGAAAATTTAAATCGAATCATATTATTGATATTGGATATGTGGTTAATATTTCAAAACATTAACTTGGCATCAATATTTAAAAATATATTGTTATAACAAATTACATTCATATAATCATAATGTTATAATCTAAATAGATTAGATATGTGAATAAAAACTGGTGAACAATGTTCACCCCTGCGGTATCATTAATTTATATAATGGCTCAATGTATTTTCATTGTTGCTAAGGCAAAAGAGATCTTTTAGTAAGATTTTTTGACGGAAAGCATTTTTTCAAGATAAACCTATTATTCATATAATTTCTATTGAAAGGAAGTAAAGAAAGCCATGAGTATCATCAATCCACAAATTCCAGCAGATCTGATAAAGATAGACGATTTTTCATCATATGCACAGCGATATTTATATGAGGAAATACCAATCATTCAGATAAAGATTTATGAAGAGCATATTGAACATTTTGATTTTTCCAAAGGCGAAATCAATAAAAGTATTTTCGAAAATTGTACCTTCCTTGATTGCAGTTTTGAAGGTGCAAGCTTTGTTGACGTCGTATTCAAAAGCTGTAACCTATCAAACAGCAATTTTACAGATGCATATTTCGAAAGGTGTCAATTTGTTGCCTGTAAATGTGTAGGAGTGAATATGAGCGACACTATTTTCAAGCAGACATCTATACAAGGATCAAATTTTCAGTATTCCTATTTCGATAAAACTAAAATGACAGACATTGCTTTTGAGGACACGGATCTCACCGAGGTATCTATAACTGAAGCCAAATTGAAAAGATTTAAAGCAAAAAATTCGCGCTTTATTAAAAACAACTTCTTCAAGACAATGTTGGCAGGTATTGATTTTACGAAAAATGAGCTTATTGCTCCAACGGTATCTGCTCCACCAAGTGAACTCAAAGGAGCTAAAATCAGCATGGTTCAGGCGTCTGACTTAATTGGCCTTTGGGGAATCATTGTTGAGCAATAATGGGAGATAATTTTTATTGTGAAACTATACAGCATATGAGCAAACCCTTTAATCCATCTAATTGAATATACTAAATAAAATTTGCTTTATGTAGAAGCAGGGTAGATTTGTCTTGATTGGCTCAGTTATCCTGCTTTTACTTTCACCGTCTTTATGTGAGTATATGTCATATAATTTTGATCACTTAATTTGATGATAGCAGATATGAGAAGAAAAACTAGCCAATGATGTTCGCTCCTACAATATTTTAAATAATAAAACATATAGAGTTTCATATAATGGCAGAAATTAATTAAAGAATATTATATTGTACACAAAAATAATATAATAATATACCAAATATATTACAACATTACTGAAACTTAAATTTGTTGATAAGATAAACAAAAACAATGTTTCTATATGAGGGGGAAATATGGTAAATACAGAATTAACAGTAAAACAAAAGAAAGCGGATATGGATCTATATATAATTATTATTGCAACAGTTATAGTTCTAGGAAGTTTTATGATATTTGGAAATCAAATTATGAGCTTTGTAGAAAATAAAAGCATCAATATTATATTACGTACAATGGTTATAGCACTTATTCAATTTGGCATTGCAGGTCTTGGGATAACAATAGTTTCTATTTTGAGAAAGGAAAGTTTTTTAAGATATGGGTTGAAGAAGAAGGGGGCATTAAAGTCAATCATTCTTTCTACAGTTGTGTTCATACCAAATATTATATTTGGATTTGTAACGGGGCAAGCAACTAGGTATTTACCATTTCAAGGTGTGGGTATGACAGAAGAGGTATTAGCAAGTTCATTTCCTGCAAATATAATTGGTATGGTATTAATTTTAATCTCATGGGGATTTTTTGAAGGATTTAATTATGTAGTAATCAGTGAAAAGATTAATATTAGGTACCCAAGTGAAAAAAAGTGGCTGAATTGGGGTGCAATTATTTGTGCTATAATATGCCTTTTAATTCATGGAATGATAGGAGTTACGGCAGAAAATATAATTGAAGGAATTACAGTGTTTATTATTATATATGGTATGCTTATGATAAAAGAACTTACCGATAATGCATGGGGTTGTGTGTTTATTTTTGTGTTCTTATGGAATGCATTTTGATATACAACACTATAGTGCAATCATATGTTAGGAGCTTTCACCCTATTAAACGTCATAATTATTAAAAGAATAATTTCTTAAAATACCGTATTATTCAAAAATGAATTTTACGGTATTTTTATGTTGTAATTTGAAATTTTTTTAACTCAACTACTAAAATTAGAAATATGAATAATATCCTTTGAAAATTAAGCAATGAGGCATTAAAAAGATTATATTACATTATTATGAAATAATTGATATATTTGGACGGAGGTGATATGATTTTAGAAATATAATATACAATTGTTTAATAATATGAAGTAATGATAAGTGATATTATTTAAGTTATTACGCTAAGTCGTTTAATAAATAGAGTTTTGAAAGGAAGTGGCTTATATGGTGAATAAAAATAGTTATAAATCTAAAGGTGTTAGGGGGAGACACATAAAATAGTCCTCCAATAAATTTTAGGAGGAAGTAGATGAATTCAGAGTTGAGTTTATATCAGGTTAAATTGAAGGAAAAAGTTGATTTTTTTTGGGAAAAAAGAGATCAATATATGAAGGAAGATATAATTCCAAATTGCACATTAGGAAATCCACTGAATGAAGAGACTCAAAAATGGTTTTTCTCAAAAGAATATAGAGATCATATAATGAATCTTTTTAGTAGAAATCAGGATCAATTGAATATCTTATTTTTTAGAAAAAATAATGAATATGTTGGATTTTGTGTTTATGTAACTTATATTTCCGAGGACCGAAAGTGTTTCATAGTTGATTACTGTATAGACTCCAATTATAGAAATCAAGGCCTTGGTAAGCAGTTTTTTTATCTTTTAAAAGATCAGGTCATTGCAGAGGGAGCTAAATATTTTGCACTTAATTTATCCAACGAGAATAATCGAAGATTTTGGAAATTTTTAGGGTTTGAAAAAGCATATACTGATGAATATGGAGAAGATGTTTATCTTAACAGAATAAATATGAATTTTATGGAAAATTAAATAACTATTCAGAAATTCAATAGGTTTAAAATTCTTATTAGATGAAATTGGCTATTGAGATAAAGCTAACTAATTTATCAGTTAACAATATAATAGGAGAAAAAATGATGTTATGATACTAAATGAAGTTTTAGAAAATATACAACTATTACAATGTGAATTACAAAAAATAAGTTCATCAATACAGAATGAAATTGCTAGTGTAATTATTGATGGAAGTGTTGTAAGAGGCGACTTTATTGAGGATTCCAGTGATATTGATATTACAATTACAACCTTTTATAAAAATGTAGATTTACAAGTTAAAAAGTCTGTAGAAGAAGTGATAAAAAATATTCAAAGTAAATTGCCTAAAAGAGAATATCCAAGAAAACTACTAGTTTATGATATTCAATGGCAAGACATTAATACTGTAAAAGAATGTGGACAAAGAGAATTAAATGAATGGAGTGTAAATAACATTCCAAAAGGATATCCAAAGTTGTGGTTATATGCTTTTGATAGTATTAAGCATCATGTTGTAATATATGGGGAAGATATAACTCAATTCTATACTAAAATTGAACCTCAATATTTTGTTCCTATTCGCATGGAAAGAATACAAAAATCTATTATGGATTTAAGAGACAGAATTTCTGATTATGATATGAAAAATGGTTCCATAACTCAAATAAAAAATGTTTGGGAAACAATTAGATGTATATGTATTAGTAAAGGATTGTTGAGCATAAAGAAAAATGATGTTTTTCTTTTTTGTAATAAATTATTTTCAGATGAGTCGGATTTAAAAATAATTAAAGATTTATATAATCTTTATTTAAATAAAGAAAATACAAAACTTTTAGAAGGGAATTTTAGAAAGAAATTATTTGATTTTACTATTAGCATAATCGATAGATATTATTTAGAAGATAAGCAAGTGCATTAATTAGCTAAAATAATAAGCTTTTATGAACCAAAATAAAAAGGAGACTACAATGAATAATGATTATATATTAAGATTAGCAGAAGACCTTGGAAAATTTGCTGCAAAGGTACTTTTAGACAAAGATCAAGAAGAATATGGAAATATTAATTTATCTTCATTATCTTCAGAAGAAATACTTCAAATTTTGTTAAAAAAGCTTGTTCTTGAAGGTAAATATAATGAAGCAGAAAATGTATTATTTGAGGAATTGAATAAAAATCCTTCAGATGATTTGGTTAACATAGGAAAAGATTTTTATAATGATTTACTTTCAAAGAGTGATGAAGAACTTATTAAAGGAGATTTCTCAAGGGAAGAAGTACTTCAAGGATTAAAGGATATAGAAAAATTTATTGAGAATTAATATTAAAATCAATTCTTAAATAGATAGCAATTATTAAGATACCGTATTATTCAGCAATGAATTTTACAGTATTTTTATTTCATAATTTAAAGATTCCATATTAAATTTAGTAAGTATTTTATAAAAAATAAATATATTTTGTGTAGGGGCAAACAGTGTTCGTCTAAAAATTGAAGCCAGGTTTTATTATTAAACATTGGGCAGACAGGTAATGTTTAAAAATATTATCTTAATGCCAAGATTGATAAATATGTTATTATGACAAGTTACATCCATATAATCATGTTTTACAATTCAATGAAATTAGATGTGTAAATGGAAACTAGTGAATAGTGTTTACTCTTACGATATGATAAACAATGAAATATATGAAAAAATGTGGTATAAAACAAATTGTTTTTCAAGTTTGGAAGGATTATATCATAACCATGTTATCCACAAAGCTAAAATGATATCATCTATTAAAAATTAATGAGTTATATAATGATGCAATTTGATTATATTGCGAACTAAATAATGTTCTTTGAAAATTGAATAATACGGTACAAAAAATGAAAAATTTGTTATAACAATATAGAGAATGTGGTATAATTCCCTTGTCAGAAAAATCAGATTAGTAATTATTTTCATAGAAATGAGGGGTTTAGTTGAATATACATAAAGATATAACAAGTAAGTTTTGTACACTTGTTGAATACACACAGAAAATCAATGATTTAAACGGTGGTTCTGGAACATCATTGGTTGTTATTCATAAAGATAGAATTGTTACGGAATATTATAGTGGATTTCACTCTCATGATAGAAATGCAAGACCTATTCAGAAAGATTCTCAATTTAATATTGCTTCTGCACGAAAAAGTTATATTGGATTTGCAGTTGCTCTTGCGATCTATCAAGGGAAAATTTCTTCTGTTGATGATTTAGTTTAAATTATATGCCTGAAGTTGACTCAAAAGTAATTGGAAAAACTACTATACGCCACTTGCTCACTCATACTCATGGAATAGATAGGAATGAGAAGGGATATCTTTTTAGAGAATTTCCATGTGGAACAAATTGGGCATATCGTGGAGAAAATATATTAATGCTTTGTGAAATTGTAAGGAGAACAACTAAGAAAACTGTTTCACAGATTATTAATGAGTATATATGCTGTCCTTTAGGATTAAAAGAGACTGGATGGAAAACTGATTGGAATGAACAGTTAGTTTATTCAATTGAAGATAAGGACAAGCTACCTGAGCAGTATCTTGAATCGACGGCAAATGGTGACTTACCTAATATGTTTGTTTCAGCAAGAGAGTTTGCTTATTGGGGATATCTGCACTTGAAGCAGGGGATGATTGATGGAAAGCAAATAACCCCAGAGAAAGTTTTTAAAATGTCAACTTCAGTACAAAGTCCAAAAATGAGAAATAAGGACCTTCCTCAAAACGGATTTCTTTGGTTTACAAAGGATTTACCCGCAAAGTATACCGAAATAGGCGGTTCAGTGCCTATTGGGTCCTATCAAATTGTTGGGGTGAGAGGTGCTTTATTGCTTGTAATACCATCTCACGAACTCGTTATAGCACGTATGTATAACAAACAATATAATTATAGCGGAACTGAAGGATATTTGTATTATTTGAGAGAGTTTGGTAATGAAGTTATGAAATGCTTAAATTAAGATACATTTTTCTTATAAGACATAATTAACTATAAAACTGAATAATTTCTTAAAACACTGTATTATTCAAAATTGAATTTTACGGTGTTTTTATGTTTTAATTTAATTAAAATTCGATGTAACTATTGAATCAAAAGTTGGAGTTGGCACTATGGTAAGTATAAGGTATAGACGTAAGGTAAATGTAAGATAAATTTAACCTCTTTCGATTTCTTCATATGGTTATTAGTACTAAAATGAAGATGATAAGGAGGAAGAATAATGCTAAATAACATCAAGAAATTTAGTCTTAAAAAGAAAGTATTTTTTATACTTGTTATTATCTTAGGGGGACTTTTAATATTTGCCTTCAATTTTCCACTAGGCAAATATGTAAATTCTAAGGTGAATGGAAATAGTGGAATAGCTAGAGTGCCTAATGCTGTGGATTATAAAAGAGGAAAGCTTAAAGAACTTCCTAAATATGATGAAAACTCAGAAGAACTGTGGCAGGTTGATTTAAGAAGCTATGATTTATCAGAACTTAATATTAAAAATAACTTAAAGGATTTAATGTATGCAGATTTTGATAGTAAAACAAAATGGCCTTCTGATATCCCAAAAGAATTTGATAGACAAACTATTATGGAATATGGAAAAAACCCAGGATTGAATTTAAGAAAACTTCATGAAAAAGGTATTACAGGAAAAGGAGTGAGCATGGCTATTATTGATCAAACTCTTTTAGTCAACCATGAAGAATATAAAGATAGATTAAAGTTTTATGAAGAAATTCATAATTATGAAGAGGGTGGTGCATCTATGCATGGGGCAGCTGTTAGCTCTATTGCAGTGGGAAAAACTGTAGGTGTTGCACCAGAAGCAGATTTATACTACATTGCAGATACTCATGGAAAAGCTACTTTAAGTAATATGGTAACTGGTCTTCGCAATGATTTTAAGTATTTAGCAAAATCTATAGATAGAATTATAGAAATAAATCAAACTCTACCTCAAGAAAAAAAGATAAGAGTCATTTCTATGTCTATAGGATGGAATAAAAGGGAAAAAGGAGTTAATGAGGTAGAGTCAGCAGTAAAAAGAGCTAAAAATGAAGGCATATTAGTGGTTTCTTCAAACTTTGAAAAACATTATGGAGTTAAATTTGGGGGACTTGAAAGAGAAAGTATGAAAAATCCAGATGATTTTAAAAATTATGAGCCAGATTTATTTTGGAAAGATGAATTTTTTAAAAATTACGAAGCATTTAATATAGAAAAGACCTTTATGATACCAATGAGCAGTAGGTGTACTGCATCACCTACAGGAAACTCAGATTATGTATTTTATAGAGACGGTGCAATTAGTTGGGTTGTTCCTTATGTATCAGCTTTATATACTTTATGCTGTCAGGTAAATTCTAATATAACTCCAGATGAGTTTTTAAAAGCAGTATTAGATACAGGAGATGTAGTGGAAATAGAGAAAGAAGGGAAAAAATACAATTTAGGTAAAATAGTAAATCCAGAAAAGCTTATAGAAAAAATATCTTCTCAGGAATTAAAAAATCTTAATTAATTCTCAATTAGAATAGAAACCTTATGTCACATTATTTGTATTTAATGCAACAACTAAAAAACTAATAATTTACATGTACACCGCATTATTCAATTTTGAATTTTGGGGTGTTTTTACGTTAGATTTCAAATATAGAATGAACTAATTAAGAAAAAATGTTCTTTGAAAATTGAATAATACGGGATTAGAAGAATCATGAATATTATCAAGAGAACTAATTTGTAGATAATTTAAAGTTAAAGCCTTAACTACGTTTAAGTATAAGAAATAAATTATGTTAAAATCTAAATGATTCAGATTTTAATGAGTATGAAATATTGTAGTTAAAATTAAATAAATAAATTTGCAAGACTCAAGTTTGAAAGATACTTGTAGTGTACTTTATTTACTAGAATATCACTTAAGTTAATAATTTTAAACAGAAAAATAATTAATAGACAAAAAGAAGGTAGTTCAATATCTACCTCTTTTACTTTTGTTAAACTTATAAAAATTTTTTATCTCTATTAAATATATAACCTTATATTATGCATAATTAAAAAATTAATATTAAAAGGAACGTTATTAATTTAGAGCCACGCTAAAGAAAATCTCATTATACACAATACACTTCTTAAATCTTTTGAGAGATTTAATTTGCCAAGTATCATCTTTGAATATTTTAACATATTCTTCTTTTGAGCGGATAAATTTCCCCTTATCAAAAAATTTCATTGCAAAGTTACTTAATTGAGAATCTTTAAAGAAGCATGGCTCAATTATTATAATTTCACCAGTAGGTTTTAAGACTCTTCTAAATTCGTTTAAGTAATTTGTTATATCATCTTTGTTGATATGATGTAGTACTGCAATAATTACAATATAATCTATAGAATTAGAGGAAGCAGGTAAATTAACTCCATCAAAAGAATTAAACTTATATGGATAAAACATTTTTTTAGCGTAGTTAATTCTTTTTTTATCATAATCTACTCCTAAGTAATCTTTAGGGTTAAACATTATGCTATTAGATCCTATTCCGCATCCAAAGTCTAATATACTTTTGTTTGTGAAATTATAATCATCAAGTATAAATTTAAGTTTATTTTCTATGTATTTTTCAGTAAACCATTTTGGTCTAACAAAATAATGATAGAGTCTAGGTGATAACTCCAGTTTAATCACATCCTTTTTAGTTCATTTATGTAAGTAGTATTTCCATTTATAAGTTATTTTATCTAATGAAATGAAATGTAACTATGTAATAAAATGATAATTATAAAATCACAATTTTATAAATTTATTCGTCTGTAGATAGCAATTTAGAATTCCGAATTTTTACAGTCAAAACTGCGAACTCTAAAATTGTATGCTTAATCAAAAAACAAATAATTTACTTAAATACGGTATTATTCAGAAATGAATTTTGCGGTATTTTTGTTTCGCAATTCAAATATAGAATGAACTAATTAATAAAAATCTTCTTTGAAAATTGAATAATACGATATTTGAAATTATGTTATAAAATGGACATGTTTTAGTTACAATTGTATAATTATATGCAATAAATATATTAAGGGGTAGATAATTATGAGTGAGATTTTTGATATTTCTTATAGTGACATTGACATCATCAAGGACCTTTGGGAAAAGAACAGGTTCTATCATCAGAATAGTTCAGAATACTTTAAAGAATCATATCGCTCCATTAGCTTTGATGAAAGAATAAAGGCTTTTTCTATGTTTAATAAAGATACAATGAAAATAACTGTAGCTAAAAGTAATGACAAATATATAGGATATTGTATATCAACCATAGTGGATGGAACGGGAGAGCTTCAATCACTACATGTTGATGAGAGTAACCGAGGTAATGGAATCGGGAGGCAACTTGCATCCAAACACATAGAATGGATGAAGGAAATGAATGGTAAAGTGATTGGGGTAACTGTATCCCAGGAGAATGAATCAACGATATGTTTTTATAAGAAGCTTGGATTTTATCCTAATACCTTATATATGCAACAAAAATAGAAAAGTTATAAATGGATTATTTATAAAATACCCTATTATTCTGAAATTGAATTTTACGGTATTTTTATTATGTATAATTGATTCCAAATTAGAATTTGAGAGGGAAATTTCAAATAACTATTGCCATTTGGATTACAATAGTTGCTCCTCTTTTATGCGCTTTAGTTGATATC
This sequence comes from Clostridium sp. Marseille-QA1073, assembly GCF_054863625.1. NCBI lineage: Bacteria > Bacillati > Bacillota > Clostridia > Eubacteriales > Clostridiaceae > Clostridium > Clostridium sp. Marseille-QA1073. The sequence continues at coordinate 50,512 of NZ_JBSVQM010000001.1, forward strand.
AATAAAAAAATAAATTTCCAGTTTGTTGATGAGCTTATTAGTTTGCATATCATTAAGTTAAAAACATAAATAACATATTAGAATATCGCGCTATTCAGAGATGAATTTGCGATATTTTTTACGTCACAATTTGATTATATTGCGACGTAATTAATAGAATTAAAAGTACGAACGATGCTCTTTGACAAGTGAATAATGCGGTGTTGGCGAATATTGTTATTTTACATTTATTATAAAAGCAATCCTTAATCATAATGTAAATGTGGTATAATTGCCATTAGTTAAATCAAAAGAGTAACTAATTACGTCTCAATCCTATATAAAATAACAAAAAATTACGTAGTGAAATACAGGAAGATTTTCTGTTGTTAAAAGTGTTATACTACTCGCATAAAATAAATTTGTATAAGGAGTTGTTTATAATTATGAGTAAAATTGGCATTATAAATTGTTATAATGAGAGTAGAGAATGTTCAAGTTTTGGATGTTTTAAAGCTTTTAATGATAGAGAGGCATCCTTTAAAAATTATGATTGCAATTCAGAAATAATATGTTTTGCTCACTGCAATGGGTGCAGTGAAAATTCTGTGAATCAAGTATTGGATAGAGCAAGAATAATGAAAAAAAGAGGTGTTGATGCTATTCATTTAGGTACATGCATAAAGCTTAAATGTCCTTTGTATAATAAGATTATTGAGTCTTTAGGCAATGAAATTGATATTGTAGGATATAGTCATGATGTTGAATAGAATTTTAGGGACTTTCTTTTTATTGACATTCATATTCCAATAAATGTATTATAGATTATTAAAGTAGTAAGCTTTTCAACCGAAAAAGTGAACAATTTACATGAACACCGCATTATTCAAAGTTGAATTATGTGGTGTTTTTATGTCGCATTTCAAATAATATGCGACATACAGTTGTCGTATATTCCTCTTTATAATATAACTAAGATTAATTATAAAGGGGAATTTTTATTCTATGTTAAGTGGAGGAAACTAAAGAGATTGCTGCTTATTTTGGTTTGATATACAGGTCATGTCATTTAGAAGATAAATGTGATGCCTATAAATCATATAATAATTTATTGTTTAAATAAAAATTTAATTGATACAATTTATACAAAAGAGGAATTTTATGAGTTAATAGAACTTAATAGGGGACAATAAAGTACAATAAAGTATAATAAAATGCATTAAAGTAATTGACGGGTGTAATAAAATTTATTATAATCAACTCATAAAGTAATTATGAAAGGATGTTTTTTATGGAAAGCAAATTTTATACAGTTGATCAAATTGCAGAGCTTTTAGGTATGCATCATAAGACTATAAGAAAATTTATAACAGAAGGTAAGCTTGGAGCTAATAAAGTTGGAAAGCAGTGGAGAATTTCTGGTCATGATTTAAGTATTTTTATGGAGAAAAATAATGTTAATATAAAAAGTAAAAATACAAGTGGAGAAGAAAATGTTAAATTTTCAACTTCTAGTGAAGAAGTAGGAACTGTAAAACAAAAAATAAATGTATCTACTGTTGTAGATATTAATGAAATAAATAAGGATGAGTACATGAGAATATCTAATATGCTCATAGCTATGATGAATACTAAGGATAGTAAAATGGCTAACTCAACTATTAATATGAATTATTATGAACGTGAAAATAGGTTAAGAATAATGCTGTGGGGTGGAGTAAAATTCATGGAGGAAATGATGAGCACAATTTCCATATTAGTAGAGCAAAGAGAGCTATAATTTAAGGATGAGGAGGTAGTCAAAGTGGATTATAGAATAGTGAATAAAAATGATAAAACATATATTGAATATATTCCAAAGGGAAAGAAAATTTTTTCTGAACAAGATGTATTAGATATTATTGGTTCTTGCATGGAGCATAGATGTAACTACTTAATGCTTCATGGCGAAGTATTCTCAGAAGATTTTTTTAACCTTAGAACAGGACTAGCAGGAACCATGCTTCAAAAATTAATTAATTATAATATAAGGGCTGCAGCTATTATATCAAATGAAGAAAAGATTAAGGGAAGATTTGGAGAAATGGTTTTTGAAGCCAATAAAGGTAATGATTTTAGAGTGTTTAAAGATGTAATTGAAGCAGAAAACTGGCTTTTATCTTAAATATGAACTTGCAAGCTTTAAACTTAAGATGTTCTAATTTATTGCTAATATAGGTTTAGGCAATATATGGTGGAATAAAATGTTAAAACAAAACAATGCTTTTGATAAAAGATTTGATCGTCCATTTGTTTAAGTTTATTTACAGAGGTCGTTATACTGAGATAAGTGATTTTAAAGAAAAACAATGGATATTTGCACAACAACATACATTTTATTAAAATTATGTTATTATACGGATATGATATAACTGTATTTAATGAGGTGGTATTGGGGGAGGATTAAATGATATTAGAAACTGAAAGGCTTATTATTAGAGAATTTAATCATGAAGATATTGATTTAATCTATGATATTAATAATGATCTGGAATGTATTAGATTTAATAGTTGGGATTCTATGTCCTATGAAGAGTGTCAAAAGGATATTAAAAAATGGATAGGTCAATATTCAAATCTTCCTGGAACAGGAGCATTCTGTGTTGAAAACAAAGATGAAAAAACAAAAATAGGTATGGCATTTATAGTTAAAACAAGTAAAAATGGAGAATTTGAAATTGGGTTTAGATTACGTAGAATGCATTGGTATAAGGGATATGCCAAAAAAATTACTCGTGGTTTTATAAATTATTCAACAAATAAACTAAATGCCAATGCTGTGATTGCAGAAGTCTATGTAGATAATCTAAAATCAAGAAATGTATTTGAAAAGTTAGGCTTTTTAAAATTTAAGCATCCAGATGGGGAAGATGGACTTATTTTTAGATATAATTTAAATACACTTACTAATACATAATTTCCTTAAAAAGTTACTTAGGGGTAAAGAAAAATCTCTTTCTAGATTTATGAAAAGTTTTATCATTGGATTAAAACATAGTTTAATAATAAAAATTTTTCTATTAATTATTTAGATATTTTTCATTAAGAATAGAATAACTAGCCAATACGCATATATTTTGCATCTTTAACTAGCTATTTTACATTAAAGATATATTGAGTTAAGTATTAAAATATATCTATGAATAAGCTTTTCTAAGGTTAAGGTGGAGAGAGAATTACTTCATCTTAACCTTAGAATCACTTTATAAACTATAGTTTTTTAAATTTAGTATGAAATCACTTAAGATTCAATATTATACTCATAATAATTCATTATAGATTTTTCTTCAAAACCACAAGCTTTATATAAGGTTAGAGCATTAGCATTTTTAGTTTCTACATCTAGTTCTATGTCATATATGTTTTTTTCATTTATTAAGCGTAAAGCTTCTTTTAAAGCTGCTTTTCCACAGCCTTTGCCTCTAAAATCAGGTAATATTCCAAATCCAGCTACATAGGATGAGGTATCATTACATTCGATTCTAATTTTACCTATAATATCACCATTAAGCTCAATCATATATGTGACTATATTATCATTATCTATAAAATTTTCAATATCATCTCTATCAAGATTAAAAAATATTGTATTTTGCTTTTGAATTTCTTTAGCATCTAATTTGTTTGATTTTCTTAGAGTAATAGAATTTTCCATTCCTATAGGAGTTTTATCAGAGCGTTTCATTCTATACTCTGAAAAATCGTAGTTTCCTCCTATAGATTTTATAAACTCAATTCCAGAGTTAGATTTACCATTTGATAGTAGTAATATTTTATTAAAGTTCCTATTTTGGCACTGATCTATAACAAGTTTAAAAAGCTTCTTAAATAACCCTTTTCTTCTCCAATCTGGATGAGTCATACCAATAATCTCACTTATATTGCCTCCAAAGCTTGAAATGTTAATGTATGATACTAAAGTTTTATCTACATAATAAAGAAATTCATTGACGTTTTTTAATCCTATATCAGAACTTCTAGGCATATTTAGTCTATAGTCTAATTCTAATTTTAGATTGGATTTATCATTTAAATTGCAAATTTCCTCAAGTTGACTTATTTCTTTATAATCTTTTTCAGAGATATATTCTTTTAAAATAACATATTGATTTAATATTTTTTCAGCCATTTTAAAATCTCCTTTTCCTATAATAAGATCAATAATCTCTAAAAATGGGCATAAAAATTCCGCAGTAAGCAACCTCAAAACTGGATGCTATCTGCGGGTGCAAAAAACAGGTATACTGTAGTTTTATTTATCCTCAATAGTCATTTATGTTTATGAAAGGTTATCAATAGCTACAGAAATGCAACACTAATAGAGGGTAGAACAACCCTCAAAATTACATTTTCGCTCATATTTAGTTTTAAGCAACAATCACCTTTAAATTAGCTAACATATAACATCTCTCCTTCCATAAGAACATATTGTATTTTATAATAAATCTTATATATAAGATTATATGCTTATAAGAAAAATCTGTCAATTGACAATTTTGAAAAGTCTGATAATGAAAAATATTAAAGTATATTAATGATGAACTGTATCATAGATCACTTGGATTTTAGAGAAAATTGTTACTTGCAAAACAAAAAGAGTATTTAGAGTTAATAGGTTATAGGATTAATATAATTGAGTAATAAAGGGCAAACTTGACCTACAAATGATATATTTAGATATTAGTTATTTAAGAAGTAATATCTAAAAAAATAAAGGACGATTTATAACTCAAAAGGACTAGGTTAAAAAGACCTAATCCTTTATTTATAGAAGTATTTTCAATAGTTTGTCTAGACAGGAGACTTTTTATTTAATGGAACAATTAAATCCCATCAACTGCTTAACTTTGTTGCAGTTCTCTTGAGATGTAAGCAGTTCTAAAAGCTTGAAAGCTACATCGAAAGCAGTGGATGGATTATAGGAAGTGATTATGTTTTTATCTATAACAATAGGTTCATCACAAATTACATTAGCACCAAATTCAGCTAATTGCTTTTGTCTTCTACCATTTGATAAATTATATGTTGTGGCATTTCTACCAGTTAGTACACCGCTTTTTCCAACAGGTAATGAAGCAACACAAATAGAAGCTATAATTTTCCCTGCTTTATCAAATTCTCTTATTATGTTTAAAAAATCCTCATCATAAGCATCTTCATAAAATCCAGCCTCTTCAAATCCACCTGGTATTGCAAGGGCATCAAATTCATTAATATTAACTTCACTTATATGCATTTCAGGAATTACTGTGAAATTCCAAGTGCATTTTAACTTTTCTCTCATTCCAGCGGTCACTAAATCTGTAGTACCGTCACCCTCTAACTTATTCCAACCTATAACATCTGTAAAAACACTTGCTTCTACTGCTTCAAAACCATTAGCAAGAAGTAATAATACTTTTTTCATATTCAATCATCTCCTTTTAATGAAAACTTAAACGATTTAATAATAGAGTTCTATAAATTCATAGATTAAATTTAAAAATGGAACATCTATATCTGATGTTCTTAAGTATAACGCTATTTACGTTATCAGTAAAATTGAAATAAATGAAGTAAATAATCGAAATATATGATACTATAATTTATATTATATAATTAAATTATAAAGGGATGAGAACGATGGAAATTAGACATTTACAGACATTTATAACTATAGTTGAACTTGGAGGATTTTCAAAAGCAGCAGAGCATTTAGGTTATGCTCAATCTACTATAACATCTCATATTCAAATCTTAGAAAATGAATTAAAGGAAGTTTTATTTGATCGCTTAGGTAAAAAAATTGTTTTAACTAATATAGGTAAGGAGTTAGTTCCATATGCAAAACAAATGCTTGATGTCTATAAAGAAATTAAGAATATAACATCAGAACAAAAAGGTATATCAGGTGATTTGGTTATTGGAGCAGGAGAATCGCTGTCTATATATCGACTAGGAGAAATCTTAAAGGAATATAAAAGAAACTTTCCAAATGTGAACATTATTTTAAAGAATTCAATTTGTAGTGATTTAAGAAGCAAATTGCATAGTGGAGAGATAGATATTATATTTACCATTGAACCTCAAATTATAGACAGAGATTTAGTAGTTAAAAATTTAAAAGATGAATGTATGGCAATTATTGCTTCACCAGATGCAGATTTAGAGTTTTTATCTACTAACCTGGTAAGTGAGACAGCAAGAGAAAACATCATATTAAGTGAAAATGGGTGTAGTTTTAGAATAGCCTTTGAAAATTATTTAAAGCAGAAAAAAATAAGATATAAGAATCCTTTAGAATTTTCAAGTATAGAAGCTACTAAAAAGTGTGTAATGAATGGTCTTGGCATTTCATTTTTACCTTTATACACAGTAAGAGATGAGATAAAGGAAGGAAGCCTTAAGATGATAGAACTAAAAGAATCATTAGGTAAGTTTTCAACTCAGCTTGCATACCATAAAAATAAAAGTATATCTGAACCAATGAGCAAATTAATAGAAATTGCACTAAAAAATGCAGCTAATTGGAAGTAGTATAGAAGAGATTTTATTTAGTATCAGTATTAAAAGTTTCAAGTTATATCGATAGGGTGAATTGTATCATAAACAATGTGCTTTTTACTACATTTGTAATTTAAGAAGTTTAGATGTTAAATGCATTATAGGAATTATTAAATTGACATTAGGAAATGGTAATGCTATTCTTTCTACATATTGATAATGAGATTAAATTTAAATGGAGGATGTTATTATGCGCCAGTGTATGGATTTAGATAATTTGCACAGAAGAGTTAAAAAGATTATAGGGCAATTAAATGCTATAGATAGAATGATTGATGAAGATGTACCTTGTGAAGATATTTTGATTCAGATAAATGCGGTTAAAAATGCGGTACATAAGGTTGGACAAGTGGTATTAGAAGGGCACTTAAGTCATTGTGTAAAAGATGGTATTGAACATGGAGACGCTGAAAAGACAATTAAAGAATTTGCAAAAGCAATAGAACATTTTTCAAGAATGTCATAATTTATCAAAAAGTAGTCATGTTATTGACTACTTTTTTTATTGACAAATATTATATTTAAAGTTTAGTATATACATATACCCCTATAGGTATATAGAAAGGGTGATATTTATGTCTATAGTAAAATTATTAATGAAAGATGAAGAAAAGCGTACAATTGGATTACTTGTAATTTCAGCAATAGCACTTATTATTAGCTTTTTTAATTTAATACCTATGCCTATTGATTTAGCATGGATTGTAATTATTTTTTGTGGTGTACCAATTATTAAAGAAGCGATAATTGGACTGGTTACTGAATTTGATATTAAAGCAGATGTATTAGTATCTATAGCTTTAATTGCTTCTGTAATTATTGGTGAAATCTTTGCTGCAGGGGAAATTGCCTTTATTATGACACTTGGTGCTTTATTAGAGGAACGTACTGTTGCAAAAGCACGTGTTGGTATTGAAAAATTGATACATCTTACCCCTAGAACTGCAAGAGTTGTTTGTGATGGAGTAGAAAACATAATACCTGCTGAACAAGTTCAAGTTGGAAATATGCTTCGTGTACTTCCAGGGGAAACCATTGCTGTTGATGGCATTATTATTTCTGGACAAACTTCTATTAATCAATCGGTAATGACAGGTGAATCACTACCAGTTGATAAAGGTGTAGGGGATGAGGTTTTTAGTGGAACAGTAAATCAATTTGGTGCATTTGATATGGAAGCTACCAAGGTTGGTGAAGATAGCTCACTGCAAAGAATGATTAAACTTGTAGAGTCTGCTGATGCAAGTAAGGCTAAAATTGTTGGTATGGCAGATAGATGGGCTACGTGGATAGTTGTTATTGCTCTTGTATCCGCGGTAGGTACGTGGTTTATTACAGGAGAAATTATTCGTGCAGTTACAATTCTTGTTGTGTTTTGTCCATGTGCTTTAGTGCTTGCAACTCCTACTGCTATTATGGCAGGCATTGGAAATGCCACGAAATACGGTATTCTTGTCCGTGAAGGAGATGCATTAGAAAGACTATCAAAAGTAACTAGAATTACCTTTGATAAAACAGGTACTCTCACTTATGGTAAACCTTCTGTTGTGGCAGTTCAAAGTTTTAATGATGATATAAGTTCAGAAGAATTATTGACACTGACAGCTTCTGCTGAACTACGTTCTGAGCATCCATTGGGCAAAGCAATTGTTTCACATTTTAGAAATACATCAGACACAGTTTTAGAAGAACCGCAAGAATTTGTAATTATTGCAGGGCGTGGTGTTAAAGCAATAGTTTCAGATAATACAATTTTTGCAGGAAATACAGAATTGTTAGCGGGAAATTCTGTAATAATATCTAAAGACATGTTGGACAAGGCATCTGAATACACAAAAGAGGGGTGTACAATTATCTATGTTGCTATTAATGGTTGTGAATCTGGGTTTATAGCTCTATCAGATACACTGCGTAAAGATTCTGTAGAGATGATTAAAAAGCTTCAATCAATCAAGGTAGAAAGCATATTGTTAACTGGGGATAATCCTCAAGCAGCTTCTCATATTGCTAAAAGTGTAGGCATTAACGATGTTCACTCAGAATGCTTGCCAGAAGATAAAATGTCTGCAATTGAGCAATATCAGAATAGAAATGAGATGGTTTGCATGATTGGAGATGGAATTAATGATGCACCTGCTCTTAAAAAGGCATACGTAGGTGTTGCAATGGGGGGAATTGGCAGCGATATTGCTATTGATGCAGCAGATATTGCCCTTGTCAGTGATGATATTAAATCGATACCTCACTTATTAAGTCTATCACAAAGAACCATGACCACAATTAGATGGAATTTGTCTCTTTCTATGCTTCTTAATTTTGTAGCTATTATATTAGCAATGACAGGTATTTTAAATCCAATACTTGGTGCTTTAGTGCATAATGTAGGATCTGTTGCAGTTATCATTAACTCAGCAGTATTATTAAATTTTAAAAGTAAATAACAAGTTATTATTTTAGAAATGCTTAAAACTCTTATCATAAAATGGTGGTAAGAGTTTTTTTACTTTTAATTTATAATATAGTTCAATAATAAAAGATGGAATCATTGGAGCTTTGCTAACAATTATAGTATAATTAGCCATATGATGTAAGATATAAATAGATTGATTCTTGACGAGGATATATGGGGGTATACTATGAAAGAATATATATTTAATATTTTGTTTATATTTGTAATTGTATTTGGAGCGAAAGACTTAATAATTGAGCTTAGAAAAATCAAGGAACACAGAGTAATTATTACTAAGGGAAGGGTTAAGGTTAATAATGACCTCCTACATGGAATAGTGACCACAACATGGGCTATCATTTTTAGTGTATTATTTTTTATCACTGAAGTAGATGTCGATATGGTTGTATTAAAATCAAATATAATGATTATATGTATGGGCATCCCAAAACTGTTAACAGGAATAAGAAATGAAATAAGAGATGATGGAGTTTATATAAGAAAAGAGATTTATAAATGGAATAAAGTTGAATCATATCAATGGTGTAACGAAAATAAAAGAGGAAATGGAAATATAATATTTTATGTACATAAATATGATGATAATTTTTATGATAAAAAAGTGAAACTTAAAGTAAATAAAGATGATAAAGAAAAATTACAGGGTTTTCTAAATGAAATAGGGCTTAAAGCTAGTAATATGATTTAATCATGAGAAAAATTTATTTCAATTAGTAGCTACTATATAAAAAATGTGACAAAGTTATTTTACCAAGTAACTTTGTCACATTTTTTTAGATTATTTATTATAATAACTAAATAAAAAACATAAAGTTATTATCTTCTATTTGTTTTTCATATTCATTTGCTGGTTCATATAATGTAATTTTTTCAAAGCTGCTTCAATTGCATTATCAAATGGTTCAAAGACGAATGACTGCATAGTAGATTCTAGTGCTGATACCTTGTTCTCAACAGTTTTTTCTTTTTTTCAAATATAGTTGTTTAATATTATTTATAGGTAAGCTATAAATAATATTAAAGTCAATATCATACTAACAATATATGTATTATAAAAATTAATTTTGAAAACCTATTGACTTTTTATCTTTACAGAGCTAAAATCTTAAACATACTAAACATATATGTATTATGTGTTTTATAAATATAAAGTTCTAAAATTAATATATATGAAAATTATTGATATTTATTAGGTATAACAGCTGAAACCATTGAATTCACAATTGATAAAGAAAGAGTTTATGCTAATTAATATTATGCAAACAATGGGTTATATTATATTTATAACTAAAGTGTAACATTAAATGGATTAACAGCATTTATAAATATAGGGTAAATATTATAATAAGGAGAAGGTGAAAAAATGAATGACACACTATTAATAATCTTAAACATAGTAGTAATGGCTATTTTGATTGGCTCAATATTTTGGATGCAAAAGAAGCACTATTCTTTTACTGCTAGAGTGCTTACAGGCTTAATAGTAGGAATTATATATGGAGCAATACTTCAAATTATTTTTGGAGTGGAATCTCCAGTTATTGAGGGAGCTAATAACTGGTTTAATGTAATTGGAACTGGATATGTAAGATTATTAAAAATGATAGTAATGCCACTTATATTTGTGTCAATTACTTGTGCTATAATTAATCAAAAGTCCAGTAATCTTGGAAAGCTTACGGGCACAATTCTAATTGTACTTTTACTTACTACAGCAGTATCTGCATTAGTAGGCGCAACTACAGCTAATACTTTTGGATTAAGTGTAGAAGGATTGCAAACAGGAGATACAGAGATCAAGAGAGGAGAAGAACTGGAAGAAAAATTAACTAATTTGCAGCAAAAGCCAGTTCAAGAACAAATTATAGATATAATTCCAACAAATCCTTTCTATTCGTTAACAGGGCAAGGTGATTCACCTACATTATCAGTAGTATTTTTTGCAGGATTTATTGGAGTTGCAACACTAGGAATTAAAAAGAAACGACCTAAATCAGCAGAAATATTTATTGGATTTTTAAATGCATTACATGATGTGGTAATGCGTATGGTAACTTTAGTTTTAAGATTAACTCCTTTTGGAGTATTAGCTCTTATGACAACAATGGTTTCAACAAGTAAATTTTCACAAATTCTCGGACTTATGAAATTTGTAGTAGCTTCATATGTAGCTATATTAATAATGTTTATTGTACATTCTATTATCCTAATGATATTTAAGCTAAATCCTATTACCTATTTTAAAAAATCAGCGTCAGTACTTATCTTTGCTTTCACATCAAGAACTAGTGCTGGGGCATTGCCACTTAACATTAAGACTCAAGTTGATAAACTAGGAGTTTCAGAAGGAGTTGCAAATCTTTCAGCATCACTAGGTGTTAGTATAGGTCAAAATGGATGTGCAGGAATTTATCCAGCGATGCTTGCAGTGATGGTAGCACCAACACTAGGTATTAATCCAATGGCACCAGGATTTTTAGTGAAGTTGATACTTATAACTACACTAAGTTCCTTTGGAATCGCAGGTGTAGGTGGTGGTGCAACTTTTGCAGCATTAACTGTATTCTCTGCATTAGGTTTTCCAGTAGGATTAGTAGGATTATTAATTGCTATTGAACCACTAATAGATATGGCAAGAACAGCATTAAATGTAAGTGGTTCGATAGTAACAGGAGTGGTTTCAGGAAAGATTATGAATGAATTAGATATGGAAATATATAATAACAAATCTATTGAAGAAACTAGCTAAAATTTTGCATTGGAGGAAGGCTTATGAGGATTATAGTTATAGGTGGTGTAGCGGCAGGAATGAGCGCTGCATCAAAAGCTAAAAGAACAAATTCTAACTCTCAAATAGTGGTTTATGAAAAATCAGATGTGGTTTCTTGGGGAGCTTGTGGATTGCCTTATTATGTAGGAGATTTCTATGAAGATCCTAATACCATGATAGCAAGACCATTAAATAAGTTCATAGAGAGTGGAATTGATGTAAAAACAAAGCATGAGGTTTTAAAAATATACCCAGTAAGTAAAACTGTAACCGTAAAAGATTTATCTACAGGAAATATATTTGATGATAAATATGATGTGCTTATGGTTGCTACAGGAGCTAGTGCCATAATACCACCTATAGAGAATAAAAATTTAAAGAATGTATTTACTTTAAAAGAATTTAGCGATGGAATAGCTATAAAAGAAGTAGCTAAAAAGAATGAAATTAAGGATGTAGTTATAATAGGTGCAGGTTTCATTGGTATTGAAACTGTAGAAGCAATGAAAAAACTAGGTAAGAATATAAGAGTAATTCAATTAGATTCTAGAGTTCTACCAGATACCTTTGATGAAGAGATTACTTCAATTATGGAAAAAGAATTATTAAATCATGGAGTAGAGCTTAATTTAAATGAGTCCGTTAAGGCCTTTAAAGGAACTGAAAAAGTAGAAGAAGTAATCACAGATAAGGGAAGCTATAGAGCAGACTTAGTAATAATATGTACAGGAGTAAGACCTAATACTAGTTTTCTGGAAACTACAGGAATTGAAATGCTTAGAAATGGAGCTTTAGTTATAGATGAATATGGTGAAACTAGTATAAAAGGCATCTATGCAGCAGGAGATTGTGCTAGTGTATATCATTTAATTAAAGAAGAAAATGTATATATACCACTTGCAACTACAGCAAATAAAATAGGAAGAATTGTTGGAGAAAATCTTGCAGGGAAGAGAGTTTCTTTTCAAGGGACCTTAGGCTCTGCAGCAATAAAGGTAATGAACTTAGAAGCAGGTAGAACAGGAATTTCTGAAGCAGATGCAATCAAAATGAATATAAACTATGAAAAAGTATTTATACAGGATAAGAATCAAGCTAATTATTACCCGGGACAAAGTGATATTTATGTAAAGTTAATTTACCATGGTGAGACAAAGGTATTACTTGGAGGACAAATTGTTGGTGAAAAAGGTGCAGTGTTAAGGGTAGATGTGTTAGCCTCTGCAATATTTAAGAAAATGACCACAGAGGAATTAGGTATGTTAGACTTATGTTATGCACCACCTTTTGCTAGAACTTGGGATGTATTAAATGTAGCTGCCAATGTGGCTAAGTAGTTGAGCTTTAAAGATCTGTGATAAGATATGGAAAAATATAAAATAAAGGTGGAAATTCTTTTAGAATTTCCACCTTTATTTTATATTTTCTAAAAAGTTTCTATATAGTTTTATCCATGATTTTAAAATTTATATTAACTTAAGTATAAAGATTTTATATGAATTATCAAATTTAAGTGATATAAGATATAATTAAGTGGAATATATTTCTAATAATTATTATAAGGAGGGATTAGAATGGGAAATAAACTAAAAAGTTTTTTTGCTGCACTTGGATATTTATTAATGGCATTTATTATTCAGGTACTTGTGTCTATAGTTGGAGGAATGCTCATAGGACTTCAATATGTTTATAAACAAAGTCACAATGATTTGCTGAACATGGAACAACAAGGCATGACTAATGTAGTTAATGAAGTTGCAGGAAAATTGAATTATATATTATTAATATCTTCTATAGTAACAGTACTGATATTTTTAATAATATATGCAATTAGAAAGAAAAAACTAACTGAAGAAATACTTCTTAAAAAGACAAAACTTATGAATATAGTCACAGCAGTATTAATAGGTACATGTGTATGGCTATTTAACTCTGGAGTTTTAGCTTTGTTACAATTAAATGGATTGCTTATGGAACAATTTCAAGGCATGAATGAGATTTTAAATCCATTAACTGAAGGAAATTTATTTATTATGGTATTAACAATAGGAATAGTAGCACCTTTTGCAGAGGAATTTTTATTTAGAGGAGTTATATATAGAACTTTAAGTAAAAATATATCAATACCAGTTACGATAATTATTCAAGGAATTTTATTTGGAATATATCATGCTAACCTTATTCAAGGTGTTTATGCTAGCTTACTAGGAATAATATTTGGATTTATAACATATAAAACACAATCTCTATGGCCAGCCATAATTGCCCATATGACAAATAATACTATAGCTGTAATTATACCTACATTAATGGGTGATATATTCAATACAACTAGTTGTATGATATTTGTTATTATAGGGTTAATTGGAACAATTACAACCATATTTTTTATCAATAAAAACAACCCTAAAGTTATTGAGGAAAACATGGGAATAGACCAATTCATAATTTAATTTATAATTGAGGCTATTTCTCAGCAAAAGCTGGGAAGTTAAATTCCACCCCTGGGGTCTATAATAAGATTAAAATAGCTACACAAATTTAATATGCAGCTATTTTTTGCCTAGATCTCTGAGAGTGCAGTAGGATATGGATGGAGGTTTAATATATTAGGCAATACTTTAGTTATATTACGTATCTTTATAGTATTGATTAAATTCATTGATTATTACTCCGAACTGTACTGCACCTCAGGGGAAACCTTATACAATTGAGGATTGACAATTGACAATGAAGAACCTATAGGCCCCCTAATTAGAATGGACACCATAATTCTAAAATTATAAAATAAAGATAAAGTTAGGAGGGTCTATTTATGTCTGAGAAATTTATTCGTAAGTTTACAGAAGAAGAAAGAGTTTCATATGTTAAGAAAGCGTTAGAAGCAGGAAGTAATATTTTAATTGCTAAGAAATATGGTATTCATCCAAATCTTTTAAGTAAGTGGATTAATAACTATAGAAGATACCAACAAACATTGGAGCCAAAAGAAGTTGTTGAAAATGAAGTTATTCCAAATTATAAAAAGGAATATAAAAGAATGCAAAAAGATTTAGAAGAAAAAGAACTAGAAATTAAGATTTTAAGAGACTTATTAAAAAAAAAGAACCTACTCTAACTGAATTAATTGAAATTGCTAATAGATATATTAATCTTGGCTATTCTAAGGCCATGGTTCTTAGAATAGTTAAGGTTAGTAGATCTACTTATTACGCATATATAAATAGTAGGCCTAATCGTAACTATAATAATGTTGGAAGAAGAATTTCTGGATACAGTTACACTTTTAGGGGATTTAAAGTTTATGATATACAAATTCAAAAGTATATAAAAGAGCTAAAAACAAGAAAAACATCAAAATATTATGGTTATAGAAAGATAACATATATTCTCAGACGCAATTATAATTTAAAGATAAACAAAAAGAAGGTAAGACGCCTAATGGCAATAATGGGGCTCTTATCTCTAAATAAAAAAAGCGTAGTTAAACGTATATCAAGAAAGTGTAAAGAAAGAAAAATTACTGGCTCAAATCAGTTATGGCAAATGGATATAAAGTATGCTTTTATAGCTGGAACTAGAAAGACAGCATATATAACATCAATTATAGATGTTTATGATAGAGAAATTGTTGCACATTCAATAGATCTTAGCTGCACCGGAAAGGTTGCTAAAGAAGTACTAATTAAAGCTTTGTATATAAGAGGACTCAAAGATACTGAATTCAATCTTGTCATTCGAACAGACAACGGCAGTCAGTTTATTAGTGGTAACTTTGAAAAATCATGTTTAGACGAGAAAGTTCTTCATGAAAGAATACCAGTTAGAAGTCCTAATTATAATGCTTATATTGAGTCTTATCATAGATACCTGCAAGACGAATGCCTTACAGGTAAAATGTATATGTCTTTAAACCATATTATTTATGATGTAGAAGACTTTGTATATAGATATAACAATGAGAGGATACATTCTTCTATAGGATATGTACCTCCTCATGAATATTATCTAGCAAATATATGTTAGATAGAGCTTGAGTTATCTATGTCCATTTAAAGGGGTGCAATCCGGAAAAATGAGTTCAACGAACTCTGTTTTTATAAATATGACTAAGGACTTTTTCTAATATTTCTTCAGAAGCTCTAACTCCTATATTTTCAGTAATATAGATATTTTTATGGTTGTCAATCAGTAGTTTTTCTCTCATTGGAGAATGTTTAGGTACCATTCCAACAGTAGAATTTATAAGCATAGGTAGATCAAATTCAGAATCTCCTGAACTATATAAATCGTAGTCATTTTCAATCTCCATTATATGCTCAAGAGGTGAATACTTGTTTATACATAGTGGAATTATATATAATTTTCTACCGTGAATTATTACAGTGTAATCACTGTCTAAACAAATGGTTTGGGCCTTTTGGATAAGAATATTATCTAAAAGATTTTTATCTTTTAAAATAGCACATAAATATAAATCTTCACAAAGGGAATAAGATTCTATATAAGAGCTATTGATTAGGAAATTGCAATACTTTATCATCAAAGTTAAAGGTGGAATTTTATTTAGTTTTTCTTTTATGATTTTATCCCAACTATTAAGAGGAACACCATCTTTAAGTATAACTCCACCATTACACATAACAGCATATTTAGGAATTACTTTTTTATTAAATAGTTCTATTCTTTTAAACTGATGTTGCACTCTTGTGGTAACAGGAATAAAAGTTATTCTTTTATTTACTTCATATAATAAATTTTCAATTTCCAAGGAAACATATGAAGTAGGTGAATTGTTTTTATATTCAGCCACCATAAGATTATTCATATGACATTCTTTAAATTCTTTAAAAAACTTATTAGAATATATAAGTGTTCTATCTAAATCTGAAGCATAAATCATCTTTTCATCTCCATAATAATTCCACAACAACTGTAAGACATATCTTTATAAACCATTATAGGAACCCCTCTATCTTCAGCAAGCTTATATATATGGATAAGATTTGGATTATCTAAAGAATTTACTAATATTCTCCAAGGTACTCTTCTAAGTAGTACTCTAGTGGTTTCTCCAATACCAGGTTTAATATGATTGATTTTCTTAATATTAAATAATTTTTTTATACGATTTACCTCAGAAAGTCCTCTATAATCTACAATAGTATCCTTCTTATTTATAACACAATCCTTTTCAGCTGATGTTAATTCATTAAAACACTTAGATATTTCATCAATAAAGAAATTTGATACATCAATATTTGACCATTCACTATAAAACTTAGCGCCATGAAAGTCATCTTTAAAGATAAATTTATCATTATGAACTGTTCTGCTCACAAGACCGGATACAGTAGAGTTAAGACAGGCACTAGGAATGAGAAAATCCTCTCTTGTTCCATATATCTTTGAAGCGTATGCTGGATCAGAAAGAACAGCAAGAGATGGATCTAATTTAATTCCATACTCCCTATAAAAATCATTACAAGAAGAAATTAGGGTATCTTGAATAACTCCTTTTCCAGTCCAGCCATCAATAAATTGTATATTACAATTTGGATGATTATCTATAATATATTTTATAGCGTTTTTATCTACGCCTTTATCTCTAATTATTGAAATGCTATAATGTGGAAGATCTAATTTATACTTTAGTTTTATATATCTTTTTATTAAGATCCCAATAGGGGTACCAGCTCGGGCAAGAGATACTAAAACTAAATTATCCATATTTTTATTTAAAATTTTTTCGCCTACTATTCGAATTAAATTAGCCATTTTATTCTTTGAACGTTGTAGAGTACTATAAAATATATTCATATACTCTTCACTAGGATGATATTCAATAGGTAACATTTCTGAATAATGAGTTCCTGAATCCATGGCTATTTCTCTTGTTAAATTATCTTCTTCTTTAATTAAATTACTAATATCTTTTAATAAAAATATTACATCAGAAGTATTATAACTTCCAGAAAATGTAGTATAATTCATCATATAAACCACCTTAATTAGCTTTTAAAGGATACAAAGATAACCTTTAAAATTCCTAAGTTCTTTAATTTTTCTAATAAACTTTCTTTACTTTTGTTATTTAATGGTCTTTCAGTGAAATAAATTAAGTTTTTATAAGTTCCAATAGGAATATTATAGATATAATTTTTATTAGATTTGTTAAATAGTGAATCCATTTCTATTTTATTTTTTATCCCATAGAACTCATAACTATAATCACAATATATTGGACTTATAGTAGATGAATGAAAAAGTACATTATCACCTAAATTACAAGCTACAAGGCTTGGCATAAATATAAACTCTTCATGTCCAAGGCATAAAGTAGGACTATCATCAATTTTATCTTTAATTATTTCTGTAACCTTTTCTACTTCCCTAAATAAATTGTTCCAATCATAAGGAGTCATACCAAATCTACCACTATATCTATGAAATTCCTCTATATTTTCTTTATGATCTATTAGTACTTCCTCAGAAGAAATTGTATTATCTAAAGTTACAATATCAGTTTTAACTTCAGTTACTTCACCAGATTTTTCACAATTAAAATTTCCCTTAATTAGAGAAAATGCAGATAAGTTGATATCTTCTATGTCATTAAAAAGTTTTAAATTATCAGCACTTCTCCAATCTAAAATAGATATAATAGAAAAGTTATTACATTTTAGATTATTATTTAGTTCCTTTATAAGATTTAATGAAGTTTTACCAGTGGTAATTTCATCATCTACAAGTACAATTTCATCACAATTCATAAGTAGCTCGTTATTAAGAGGATACATAAGATGGTCAACAGCATGAGAATGTTCCTCTTTAAAAAGACAATAGGATTTTAATGAAAGTAATTCATCTCTAGTGGTTTGAATATAATAGGCATTTTCAAAAGAAGATGCAACAGCCTGTCCTAAAGCGGTAGCTGTTTCAGCAAAGCCTATAAATAATGTTTTTTTATTTAGAGTCAATTTTTCATTTAAAATATGCAAACTATCTTCTGAAATTTTATTAATGGAAGTAGTATTAATATTTATTAAATCCTCAACTAAAGGTTCTATATTATTGTCCACTATATTATTTTTTTTAGAAAAATAATCTCTTGCAAGAATATTTCCTATAAGCCTTAAGTTATAAGGTGACATAGGTATATGTTTTCCAATAACTTTGCTAACAAATAAAAAACTCCTTTTAGGATTTTTTCTTGCTGCTACAGAAAATAGGGCATTGTAGGGAATATTATATTGATTTTCTGTTATCTCTATATCTAACTGTAATTTATTTTGTATATTAAAATTGAGATGATCTAGACAATATGTCTTTGTAAGTAAATCCATTATTTAAAACCCCCATAATCTTTGCTCTAAGTAAAATATTTTTAGCCCACATTAAATGAGGCTTAACTTCGTTCATTTTATTATTAAAATTGCTCTTTAATACACCATTACTAGAAGAATCAACTATTTTCTTAGCATCTATATAGTCTTCATAGGTAACAACATATAGAGAGTTGACTACATTCACTTGCTTTGGATGTATTACCACTTTACCAGTTAACCCATTTATAATATCTAGGTGTACTTCTTTAATAAGGCCAGATAATACATCTATATTGTGAATATCATAATATTCATGTACAACTCCCGATATTACAAAGTCTTCTGGTTTAAACATATTTATAATATCACTTATACAATCACTAATGGATACTACATCATAGATAGTATTACCAATTCCACGTCTAATTCCTAAAATTCCACATAAATCTGTTCCACCAATTCTTATGTTTAATACATAGGAATTATACTTTTTTAATATATCTCTAATTTTTATAAGTTCATTAAATCTATGTTCTTTGTATAGAATTTCATAGGATTCCAAGATTGGCATTCCATAAAGATGTGTATTATTTTCCAAGTTATACTTTTCTAACTTATCAAAATATTCCGCTCCTATGGAAGCTGTGAATTTTGGAAAAACAAATCCACAAAGTGCAGATTTAGGACAATTCTTAAGACAGAAGTCAAATTGATTAACATTTCTAACTCTTATAAATAAAAGAGGAAGATCCTCTAAAGAAATTTCACACTTTGAAAGTTTAGTTTCTATTTCTATAAACGTTTCAATAAGATTTTTTTCTGCTATAGCAAGATTTGAATCGGATACAGCATCTTCTAAACAAATTATTATAGTATTTGCGCCTAATTTTTTCTGAACTAATATATTGTTAAATAAATTTTCTTTTAGAGGATTTATGTAAAGTGTAGCACCTAAGGAATGAGATAATATTTCCTTTGAAGAATGTAATGAATATTCTTCTGGTGGAATGAAAAATATCTCTTTGTAATTGTCTATATGTCGAAAATAGTTCATGTAATAACCTCCGTCTAGTTAAGGCAATTTTTACGTGCCTAAATAATTAAAAATATAACGAACTTCTATAATTACTATAATATAATATTTGCTTAATTAATATAACTAAAATATTTTAGATTTAAAAATATTTTATTAAGAGCTATGGAGTAAAATAGCTATAGATACATAAGTAGATTATAAGATAGTACATGTTTTTTTATAGTGAGTAATTAAATAGATAGATAAGTACGGAGGAAAACACCTAAAATATAAAAATGCCGAATAAAATATGGCATATAATATTCTTAAAATGCAAATTAAGGGAAGTCACAAATAAAGTGACTTCCCTTAAAAATTTATATATTATCAATACTATTTAAAAACAGCTCATTTTAATATTTATACTTAGTTATTATTTAGCTGCCCAAATGTCTATTTCGATTTTTAATTCTGGTAATCCTAATGCTGTAATATAAGCAATTGTCATTGATGGTGACGGTACATTAAATAAATGGTCCCATAAATCGTCAAAGTAATCCCAATCAATTTCTTCAGTTGCCCAAATATTAACTTTTACAACATTTTCAGGTGATAAATTTTGGCTTTTTAACAAATTAGAAATGTTGTTTAAGGTATTTTTTACTTGTTCATTAAAATCCTCTGGAATATTTTCATTAATATCAATTCCAATCTGTCCAGAAAAGCTATACCATTCGGCATTTTTAGCAATATGTGTCACATGACTATATTTGCCAACTGGCTTAGGATATTTTAATGGGTTTAACCTTGTAACTACTTTTTTATTATTATTTATATTATTCTTCATCTCTATTACTCCTTTAAATCTAATAGAATGTTCAAGTAAATTTAATATCAAATTATTTTGAACATACTCTAACTATTTTCTTTTATTGTTACTTGCATAAATAGGAATAAATGGGCACAAATACCGATAATTAGGCATAGTTATCCCTTACCCAATAATTTTAAAAGAAAACAGCAGTGGAGTATCCAATACCGAAAGATAAAGTCTTTATTGATCTTTTTTTCATTTGAATACCCTCCCTTAAATTTATAGTTAGTAATAGCATACTAATATTTGTTAATTTAACATAAAAATTTTCAATAGTCAATAAATTATATGTTTTATAAAAAATTAGTAATGCATTGCTAGTAAAAAAGTAGTTCAAGAGATTAATTAAGAAAGAATTAATTTCTAAATATTTATTGTTATAATTTGTGTTAAATGGTATAATACTAATTGAAATATTATGATTAAAGAAAAGGAGGTCGCAAGTATATGATAAATATTGCAAATTTAACTATAAGATTAACAACAACTAAAAATACAATATTAAATGGAATTAAAAATAGCGGCCCGATGAGCTTTAATTGTAATACAATAATTTAGAGTAAAATTGTTATTGTGATTATAAATGTCACGGGTAAAATAAAGTTCCGTGACTTTTTATATTATATATTAGCTTTTAAAAGCGATATACATCTGTAATTTACGTACATAAGAAAAAGGTCATGGATTAATCCATGACCTTTTTTCTTTTTAAAAAAGGCATCTGAAAGAAAATAATAAACCAAAGATGTTTAGTATATTTTATATCAGACAAGGCGTCAGGTTCTGCTCATAGTGGAGCTATGGGCGGGTTCTGACAACGCAGTCTGATATAAAATAGGCTAATATACTGGTGGATTCTTTTTTTGAAGATGCCAGATAAGGGGGTGAAAATTATGAAAAGATATGAAGAAGTAGACGTTAAAACCATCTAGCTAGCTCATTTGGTGGTTAAAAATCCAAGGACCTAGGTTTTTAGCCATTTTAAGTTAAGTGTCTTCAAATTTTAGATACTTAAATGGGTTACAAAATCATCAAATGAGCAATAGGAGAGGGTTAAAATGTTAGTACAATTAAATAATGTAGGAAAAAGCTTTAATGGAGAAATTTTAATTTCAAATATAAATTTAAAGGTTGAAGAGGCAGAAAAAATAGGCTTAATAGGAGTTAATGGTGCAGGTAAATCTACACTATTAAAAATGATCTATGGAGATCTTTCACAAGATGAAGGAGAAATAATAAAATCTAGAGGAAAAACTTTTGCTTATTTAAAGCAAGATAGCGGTTTGAATTTAGAAAACTCTATTAAAGAGGAGATGCTTTCTGTATTTAATGAACTTTTAAATGTAGAAAGAGAA
Source organism: Clostridium sp. Marseille-QA1073 (assembly GCF_054863625.1). Taxonomy (NCBI): domain Bacteria; kingdom Bacillati; phylum Bacillota; class Clostridia; order Eubacteriales; family Clostridiaceae; genus Clostridium; species Clostridium sp. Marseille-QA1073. The sequence goes on from NZ_JBSVQM010000001.1 coordinate 72,885, forward strand.
TTAAGACAATTAGAAAAGCTTATGTCCTCACAAGAAATTATTGAGGATTATGAAAAATTAGAAAAAATTATGAAGAAATATTCATCTAAAACTGATTATTTTGTTATGCAAGGTGGATATGAAATAGAAGCAAAGATCAGCACCATATTAAATGGAATTGGATTTAAAAATTTTGATTTAAATATTAAAATTTCAAAGCTAAGTGGGGGACAAAAAACAAAACTTTCCTTAGCAAAAATACTTTTGAATGAGCCAGATTTATTGATGTTAGATGAGCCTACAAACCATCTTGATTTGGAAGCTTTAAATTGGTTAGAAGGTTATTTAAAAAGTTATAAAGGTGCAGTTTTAATAGTTTCTCATGATAGATATTTCTTAGATTCTACAGTTTCAATTATATATGAAATAGAAAGAGGAAAATCCAAGAGATATACTGGTAACTACTCAAAGTATGTTTCTCTTAAAGCAGAGGAGAAAGAACTTCATATAAAAAATTATGAAAGACAACAGGAGGAAATAAAAAGACTTCAAACTTTTGTTGATAAGAATATAGTTAGAGCTACTTCTGCTAAAGCAGCTAAAAATAAGAGAAAAGCTATAGAAAGAATGGAGAAAATAGATGTGCCTCTAGGAGACTTAAAAAAGGTCAATATGAACTTTGAAATTAAGAATAAATCTTATAAAGAAGTGCTACAACTTAAAGAAGGTATTTTATCTGTAGGTGAAGGAGAAAATAAAAAAATACTCACTGAAGATTTAAATTTTGATCTTACAAGAGGAGATAGAGTGGCATTAATAGGACCTAATGGAGTAGGAAAAACTTCATTATTAAAGGTTTTAATAGGAGATTTACAGCTGGAGCATGGTTCAATTAATTGGGGCAAAGATGTTCAAATAGGTTATTATGATCAAGAACATGAAAAGTTAAATCCTAATAATACTATATTAGAAGAAGTATGGGATGATTTTCCTACTATGAAAGAAAGTAAAATACGTGGAGTATTAGGAAGATTTTTATTTTCAGGCGAAGACATATTTAAAAAAATAGGAGATTTAAGTGGTGGAGAAAAATCAAGGGTAGCACTGTCTAAACTTATGCTTATAGAAGCAAACTTGCTACTTTTAGATGAACCTACAAACCATTTAGACCTGCAGAGTAAAGAAGTATTAGAATCTGCTTTAAAGGACTATGAAGGCACAATTTTATTTATATCTCACGATAGATATTTTATAAATAAAATTGGAAACAAAGTAATGGAACTTACAAAAGAAGGAGTAAAGTGCATTAAGGGAAACTATGACGATTACATCAATGGAGAATGGAAAATTGAAAATTGACAATTAAGGATGAAATTATTTTTAGGAAAAATAATTTCTTTAAATAGATTTTTAACTAGCAATACAATTGCTAGTTATCCCACCTCTGGTAACAGTTTAATCAATGTAAAATTGAGAATGGGAAATTGACGATTGAGGTTAAAATTAATTTTATAAATTAATTTCTTTAAATAGATTTTTAATAAGAAGTTACTGCGTAACTTTAAAAATAAATTAATTCTAAATTTCTCAGTAAAACTGAGAAATGTCCATAATTGTCAATTGTCCATTGTCAATTCTCAATTGAAGAAATTGGTTTTACAGTAATTTTTTAAAATTGACAAAAAATAGTAGGAGTTATATAATTATTATCTAAAGAACATTTAAAAGCAGGTGTTGAAATGGCAAAGAAATTAGGAAACAAAACATTGGTTGAAAATAGAAAAGCAAGACATGATTATTTTATAGAAGAAGCTATGGAAGCAGGAATAGCTCTTGTAGGAACAGAAGTTAAATCTATAAGAGCAGGAAAGGCAAACCTTAGAGATAGCTATGCAGATATTAAAAATGGAGAAGTTTTTATAAAGAATATGCATATAAGCCCATATGAACAGGGAAACATATTCAATAAAGATCCATTAAGAGAAAGAAAATTACTTTTACACAAATATGAAATTGAAAAGCTTTTAGGATACACTGCTCAAAAGGGGTATACCCTTGTGCCATTATCATTATACCTAAAGGATGGCAAAGTTAAGGTAAACCTAGCAGTAGTTAGAGGTAAAAAAGACTACGATAAGAGAGATGCAATGCTTGAAAAGGCTGCTAAAAGAGATATAGATAGACAAATGAAGGAGAAATATAGATAATTAAGAAACCTTTCTAATCTATCCATGAATTTCAGCTTGATATAATCATTAAAATCATATATCATAGTCTATGCAAGCTACAACTTGCACAATTGAAAATTGAATATGGACAATTATAAAAACTTCTTTTTTAGAAATAGAAGTTTTTAGCTAAATCAATTAAAGGAATTAATTGATTACAATTAATTTCCACATTAATTGTCAATTGTCCATTGTCAATCGTCAATTGATAAAGGTTGACATAGTATACTAATTGCTATAAAATAAGTATACATCATAAAAATTAAATATAAACTGCGTTAAAAAAACACATAACATGGGGGCGTACTTGGTTTCGACGGGGGTACGTGGCACCTGGGAAGCGAGTCGAGGGAGCCTGTGGGCCCGCGTTAAAAAACTACGGGATTAAAGATAAACGCAGAAGATAATTTTGCATTAGCAGCTTAGTCTGCTACGTTCTACCTTTGAGTACCGCGGCTTAGGATAGGGCGTCGATAGCGGTGAACCGAGTCTAGGAAAGCTTTGACCTAGAAACGGAAATTATGAAGCTACTGAAAGTGAAACCTGGTTGGTAGGGGTTCACTAGAGGGAATGTTAAAATACCAACTGCACTCGGAGATGCCTAGATGTGATGGCTTTCGGACAGGGGTTCGATTCGTAAAAGAGTCGCCTTTGAGAGTGATCTCAAAGTGAAAACTTGGCTTTATCGGTGAAACCTTAACACGTGACGGTGAAGGCAATACCGAGAGGTATGTGAGGAAACTCAACAGCCTTGTATCGACTTATAGGCTTCTAATCTAACAACTAAGTTAGCAAGAAGCACTAGGATGGAAGTTACAAACTAAACTACAACTTTCATAATACGCCAAGGAACTTAAAACAAAACTAAGTTCAAAATATAGTCAGCACCATTAGAAATAATGGAAGAGGGTGTCCCCTCGCCTCCACCATATAAAAAAATTCACCATAGAAATATGGTGAGTTTTTTATTTTATACTGATAAATTCTTCATAGAATCTTTCTTTATTAACTTTCATTTCCTCATTGTATCTACCATTTCTAGGAGTTACTTTTTTATATTTAGTCAATATCAATTCTGCTCGTTTTCTCTTTGTTTCTATTATTAGATAAGGTTGAATTTGCCTTAATAGTTCTATGGCATCATTATATTTTACAATATAAGTATAAGAATCTTTATGATTAATCTTATTATAATTTTTCTTTGATTTTATAGTTCCTACCTTAGTTTTTTCCTTTATCCATTGCAGTAACTCAATGGTGGTAGAACTTATACTAACACAAGGAGCTGGATATTGATTATTATGAAATTTTGTTAGCATAATGCTACCTTCCCCGTCTATTATTCCTGCTATATAGGCTTTTTCTGCATCAGTCATGTATTTCACCTTTTATTACTTATTTATCATATTAGTTTGCTATAAATATGAATTTTATACGTTAATACGCCAAGGAACTTAAGATAAATTAAGTTCAAAATATAGTCAGTACCATTAGAAATAATGGAAGAGGGTGTCCCCTCGCCTCCACCATACATATCCATGAAGCGCCTGTAGGTGGCTTAAATAGTTCCTTGCAGGCGATTATGTTTTTTGATGGGTGAGGGTAGCTCTACTAAATGAGTAACATAAGTAATATTTGTATAATAATGAAATCAGGATTAAAAATGGAATTAAGCAAAATATATAAGGTTCTCAATTTAACTGTTAAAAATTAATTTAATAGGATATGAATAAAAATGAAATATATGGACAAGCTATAACTATAAAAGAATGAAAAATAATTGGTGTATAAATATATACACTAGATATAAATTAAGGAGTTGTTTATATTATGAAAATGAAGCCAAGTATAGTTATAGCTGACTTAGAGGAGTATATAAAATTGTTTGATATCTCATTGTCAGAGGAAACAAGAAAAACATTAATGGATACAGAGGAATTTGCATATAAGTGTGACAATCCAGTAAATTTTAAGATTCTTTTTAGTAAAATAATAAGAAATTCAAAGTTTATTGAAAATATACTTGTAGATAAAGGGGCCATACCTAGCTTAATAGCGTTGATTTTAGAGAAGGATTATTATGATGGCATAGATGACTTATCAGGATATGAAAAGGAAAACGATATATATTCAAAAATATATATGAGACAAAACTATGAAAAAACAGCTGTTATTGATAAAGCATTGGAGTATTGCGTAAAAGACAACAGAGATCTATTAGAAAATACAGATGTATTTTTAGCCACTATGGACGAATATGAGCGAATGTTGGAACAAGATGAGGTAGAATGGACAGATAAAGAATTAAATAAGGAATATATAACTTTATCACATGTGTACGGTTGGTACAATAAAAACTTATGGGTTAAATTTGACGATATAAGAGAAGAGTTACGAAAGTCTAAGAAAGATAATAAACATAGTAAGGTTGCATAGTGTAGATTTAAATATATTTTACTATAAGAATAAAGAAATTTATTTAATGACAAATAAGTGTAGCTAAATTTTAGGAGGAGTAAGATGGAATTATTTCAGATTATACCTAGTAACTTTTTTAATATATTCTTATCTGATAATAGAGAATTATATATACAGTCAATGCTACAAATATATAAAGAAACTAAAAGTAATAGTTATGATTTAACAGTAAGTCAATGTGAAGAAATTCTCAGCAAATATCATAACGATAAAATTTTCAAGTATAAGCCTGAGATTTTTGATAAGGAGATATTAGATGAAAAAGTAATTGAGGGTTATGCTAAAAAAATCATAAAGAGCTTAATTCATTATGGGTGGCTGGAAGAAAATATTGTGTTTGAAGAAAAGGCTATATACATATCTATACCATCATATTCTATACAATTTGTAGAAGCCATTAAAAATATAATAAATCCAGCTACCTTCCAAACTGAAAAATGCATTACTAATATATATGTAAATATCAAGGCTATAGCAAAGGATAATATTATTTCATGGATTCATGTGCAGAATTCATATGATAGCATTATAGAACTTGAAAGATTATATCAAGAAATGACTTTTAATTTAAAAATTTATTATAATAGGCTTTTACAAAAAAGCAATATTTCAAATCTCATAGAGGAGCATTTCGATAATTATACTTTATCTCCACTTTTTAATAAGTATTTTTCGTTAAAAACTGATGATAATGTCTATAAATATAGATATGAGATTATTTCAATAATTAATAATATAATCAATGATGATGAACTAGTGAATGTTATAGCTAAACAGCTTTCGACAAAGAAGCGAATAAATGATAATGAAGCTGAAGATGAGATTTTGTTGTGTTTAGATAAGATAAAAACTACATTAGAAGATATAGATAGAAGGCAAAGTTTAGTTAATAAAAAACATAATGAGTATGTAGCTGCTACATTATATAGAATCAACTATTTAAAAAATAGAGACGAAGATTTTAAGGGAAATATAGTTAATATATTGAGATTTATCTCAGAAGAGAAAAGTGAAGGAATACTAGATATTATTAATAGCTATAAACTTATTTATAGCTTTAAAATGTATTCCTATAAATCTATTTATAAAGAAAAGGGTAAGAGAGCACCTTTTCAAGGGGAAGCTATAAGGGAGATTTATGATACAGGAAATAGTAATGAGAAACAGAAAGATTTAATTATTTTATCTAATAGGAATAAAATGATATATAAATTTAGAGATTCAGTTATAGAAGATTTCATTAGGATAAATATGGATGATAAAGAGAGAATTACAACTGGGGATTTTTTAATAGAAGATAATGAAGATTTTATAAAGTTTGTTATGGCTTATAAGTTATCTCAAAAAAGAAGATTTAAATATAGATCTCAAATTATAAGTGATGAGATCAAGGATTATGGTAGGTGGAGGTTACCCAATATAGAATTTAGGAGGATATAGGATGGAGATATTTGAATTAGATAAGTTAACGGAGGAATCCAAAGAATTATTTAAAAAGGTTATTCAAACGATTATAAGTAAAACCTATATTATCGAAAAAAGATATCATAAAGATAAAAACTTATATAGAGATCGTATGTATTCTTTTATAGAAGAATATGAGTCTATAGTTAAAGAATATTTAAATCTTGGTGGCTTCGATCTAAAAAGTGATAGCAACAATGGGGTTTATTATATTGAGAGTGATAACTTTAGAAATAATATAAATTTCTCAAAACTTGCTACGATTTTCTTATTATTAATTAGGTTAATGTATGATGAAAAACAGGAATCTGTTAGTATAGGTTTATTTACTACTTTTCGATATTCAGAACTATTAAAGAGTATTAATATATTTAATCTATCAACAAAGTTGCTATCTGAAAGCAAGCAGATAGAAGCATTAAAGACATTGATTAAATATAATTTTATTGAAAAGGTTGATGGATTATATACGGATCCTTCTTCTGTATATGTAATATATCCATCTATTATTCACTGCATAGATGGGAATGCTGTTAGAGGAATTTTAGAAGAATTTAAAGAAAAAATTGAAAGTAATAATCCAGAAGAAACTATTAGCATAGGGGATGATTTAGATGAGATATATAACTAAACTACATCTAGTAAATTGGCATTATATAGAGTTCAGAACTTTAGATTTGTCTAAAGGTATAAACTTTTTAACTGGAGAAACTGGTTCTGGTAAGTCTACCATAATTGATGCTTTGCAGCTAGTAATTCTAGGAGATTTGAGAGGACATTATTTTAATAAAGCGGCAAATGAAAATTCTCAAAGAAAGTTGATAGAGTACTTGAAGGGAATGACTCAAGATAACACTGACGAAGGGAAAAAATTTATCAGAGATAACATTGATTTTAATAGCTATATTGTTACAGAAGTTATAAACACAGAAACAAGAGAGAATTTTTGTCTTGGTGTAGTCTTTGAAGTAAGAAAAGATTCTAGTAATTATGATCACTTATTTTTTAAACTAAAAGGCTGTTTGCCTGAGAATGGGTTTATAAAAAATAGGAAACCCTTGTCGATTAAAGATTTAAAAGAACAATATGGGGGATTAATAAAGGTTCATACTACAGAGGAGTATAATGAACACTTCCTATACGAATATATGGGTAAATTAAAAAGAAGCTTTTTTGAAATTTTTAAAAAATCCGTGGCATTTAAGCCACCAGCAAGTATAGAAGAATTCATACAAAAGTTCATATGTGATGATACAAAGATAGATGTGGAAGATATGGTTACACCTATTAGAATTTATAAAAAAATAGAGAAAGAAGCTGAAAAAGTTGAAACTCAGATAAAGAGTTTGCAAATTATATCTGATGAATATAAAAAATTTGAAAAGTTTGGAGAAGATTATAAGGTTAGTAAGTTTATATATGATAGAAGTGAGTTGGAGTTAGAAAAAATAAAAGCTACAAAGTTGCGAGAAGAAATAAATGATGCCAAACAGTTTATTGAAAGAGAAAGTAATAGATTAAAGGAGATAGAGGTCGAGTCAAAAAAACTTGATGAAAATATAAATAATTTAAAAAATAAGATAGAAAATTCCAAGGAAATTGTTTTGCACAATGAAATAAATGAATTGGGTAATAAAATAAGTGAATTCGGAGTTATACAAAAAGGATTTTCAGCTGAAGCTATAAGATTTGGAAGATGGATTAATTGCGTAGAAGATTTAAATGCTATTTACGATGATTTAGGTATTGATGTAGAAAGATACAAAAGAGACATTAGTCAGATGAAATTATATAATCTACAGAAAGAAAGCTTTTCTGAGTTGAATAGAAAGTTATTTAAAATGTCACAGGTGATTGGAGATAAATATAAAAACATAGTAACCCAACTTTCAATATATAATAAGGATAAAAAAGATATAGAAGAAGAGTTGGGTAGATTATTAAGAGGAATAGTTTACCCTAAATCTGTTGAAAATTTAAAGAATATTTTGGAAATGAGGTTATCTAAAGTTCATGGTACTAATATAAAGGTTAGCGTGTTAGCTGATCTAATTGAAGTTAAAAATGAACAATGGCTAGATGCTATAGAAGGTTATATGAATTGGCAAAAGCTATATTTAATTGTGGAACCTCAATATTATCAAGAAGCAGTTAATACTTATAATAGTTTAGATAAAAGTAAATTTTATGATGCTGGAATAATAGATATAGAAAAAATAGCTGAGGATAAATATAAAGTTGTGAAAAATTCACTAGCAGAAGAAGTAGTTACTGACAATAAATATGCAAGAATTTATATAGATTATCTTCTTGGTAGAGTGGTAAAGTGTGAAGATATAAACAACATTAGAAATTTTAGAACCTCTATAACAAGAGAATGTTTTATTTATAAAAGTTATATTGCAAGAAGATTAAATCCAGATTTATATTTAAAGAATCGCTGTATTGGATCAAAGTCTAGAAAGTTAAGGCTACAGAAACTTAATGAAGACTTGAAACTTATAAACATGAAGATAAAAGAAGTATGTGAAATTGAACATAAATTAGGAACTTATTTAAATCTTAAAATTTATGACGATGAAGAAATCGAAGTTAAGCTGATTGAGCAAGAAAGGATTAATAGCATTAAAATATTAAAAGATAAAAAGAGAGAAAAAGAAGTGGAGCTCTCAAAGGTTAACTTATTCTATGTACAAGAACTGAAGAAAAGTCTTAACGAAGCATTAAATAAAGAAGAAGATTTACGGAAAGCAACTAGAAATTTAATTGAGGAAATTGGTAAGAGAAAACTTATTATTGAAGAAGGTGCTCAAAAGGTAATTGATAAAGAATCTGAGTGTAAAAAGATAGAAAAAATATTATATGAAAACTATGAGGATGTATGGATAAGTGATGTAGGTGAAAAGAATTTCAATAATGTGGTTAATAGATTAAAAAATTATAATGTTATTTTAACAACCTATCAAGAGCAATATGAAATTGCTGATAAAAAGAAATCAGATCAATTTAAAATAGTAACGGATCTTAGGCGAAAATATTGTATTAACAACTCATTGACTTGGGATACTCATTGTGAGGACAACAAAAAATATATCGAACAGTTAGAATTACTGGTAGATACAAAACTTCCTGAATATATTGAAAAAATTAATATGCAAAAAGAAAAAGCTTATATTGCATTTAAAACTGATTTGTTATCTAGGTTAAAGGATGCAATAGATAAAACGGAAGAACAGATAACCTTCATTAATAGATCACTTGAAAAAATGACTTTTGGAGAGAAAAAATACAAGTTCTTAGTAAGACCTAAAAACAAATATATTGATTTTTATAATATGCTTAAACATGATTTCTTGGGAATGGATTTAACGTTTAATCTTTTTGAAGAGAAGTATAAAGATCAAATAGAGTTTCTTTTTAATCTAATAGTAAACACTACACAGAATTTGTCTGGAAGTGATATGGAACAATTAAGAAAACAAATTAACATTTATACAGATTATAAAACTTATTTAGAATTTGATATGGAGCAGAAAATAGGAACAGATAAATCTGATCTATCTAAGACGTTAACTAAAAGTTCTGGTGGTGAAACCCAGAGCCCATTTTTTATTGCAGTAATAGCTGCTTTTGCAAATCACTATAGAATATATAATTCTAAAGACAATAATACCATGAGGTTAATAATATTTGATGAAGCATTTAGTAAGATGGATGAAGAACATGCTATGATTAGCATTCAACTTTTGAGAAAATTAGGATTTCAAGCAATTATTGCAGCACCTGATGATAAAATTCCAGTTATAGGACCTAATGTAGAGAAAATTCTTTATGTAAAAAATGAGAATAAAAAGAAAATAACAATAGCCGAGTTTGAAAATAAAGAAATTGAAAGATTAATTAATTGTGAGGTATGAGGCGAAGAAAATGGAGAAAGTGATAGCCGCGAAAATTATTCAACGGTATGAGAAAAGTAATAAAAGTAATCAGAATATTAGAGAAGGAAATATGTCTGTTAATTTTTCAACTTTTCATCAGTATAATAGTGACTCGAATTTTAAGTATAGAATTGAGATTAATAAAACAGCTAACAAGCTTCAGAAGGACGGACTTATAAAAGTGAAATGGGTTAGTGAAGATAATATAATTGATAGGGTAATCTTCAAATTAAGTGACATTGAGAAATTTTATTATTTGGCAGAAGTAGACGAGAAGAAAGATATTTTAAAAGGGATTGTAAATGAATTAGAACTTTATTATGGAGAGGTTAAGAATAAAAACATAAAAAATATAATAGAAGATTGGAAAAAGAAAGTTTTAGATAAGTATAAAATACCTAAGATAATTGAAGATAATAAAAGAAGAGAACTTATTTTAAAATCACTTAAAGGAATAGATGAGCTTTTAGAGAAAGATAACACTATGTATGAAAGAGTATTTAGTAAAAGATATTTAAGTGATAGCAAAACTTTTGAAAAGCATATAAGAACATCAATCTTATCTTTAATTAGAAAGTATTTTATTGAAACATGTGAAGACTTAGATGATGACGAAGTATTAAATGAGGTAGGTATAGAAAAAACTACTAGCGAACTACATATGAAGGGCAATATTCAATTTCAACTGGGATATAAAAATATAGATTTAGAAAATTTTATTTATGGAGTCTCGCTAAATTCTCAGACAATAAGAGATCTGCAACTAAAAAATTATTGTTTTGACAAAGTTATTTCTGTGGAAAATAAAGCTAATTTTAATTATCTATGTGCAAATGAAAAAGATGCATTAATAATTTTCACAGGGGGATTTTATACTCCGGTACAAAAAAGGTTTTTAAATAGATTATATGAGCAGTTGCTTGCTGGTAATATAAATATTAATTTTTATCATTGGGGAGATATAGATTTAGGTGGATTCAACATTTATAGAAATATAAAGAAATATATTTTTAATAATTTGAAGCCTTATTTAATGAATGTGGATGTAATGAAAAAATATAATTGCTATTGTGAAGAAATTGATGATGAAAATTATATATTAAAGTTAAAAAAATTATTATATGACAAGAGTATTCAAGAACTACATGATTTAATTAAGTTTGTTATAGACAATAAATCAACATTGGAACAGGAAAGTTTAATACTTTGAATGTAATGTTCATATATTAAGAGAACTTAATGGTATAACTAAATTACAAGGTCAAAACTGGGCAAAGCCAATCAAGAATCTACTGTTAGAAATAAAAAAAGAAGTAGATTTAACTTATGCTAGAAATGCATGAAATACATACTGCTGGATGGATTTTACCAATGCTTTGTTCAGAGAATCGGTCGTTCCAGCAATTACTAAATAGCCCTTTAGATAAACCCCCCTATTATGATAAATATTAAAGATAAATATCATTCTCCAGATATTATACCATAAGGTTAAAAGTTCAACACATCAGAAAACTTTAAACTACAAACGAAAAGTGTTATGATGGAAAAGTTTGCGCATGAGAAATTTGTAGATTTAGCATGCCATGCTTCGCCTCCACCATAGAAAAAATCCACAATTTTTAAGATTGTGGATTTTTTACTTTAATCATAAAAGTATATGTAATCTTTAAATTCACTGCCAAATCATAAGCTACGGCTCCACTAAATTATTTTCCGTTACGACTGTCACAGAAATAGATGCTTCTAAAAGTCAATATTGAAGCAATTTTCTAACGCCAACAACTAACCGTCCTTGGTTATATTGGCTGATTTGCCATCCTTGGCAACTCCACGAAAATTGCTCCAATCTTGACTCTAGGTATATTCAAAAAATAACTAGTCAGTATGCTTGTCTATTTTATATCATACTGCGTCGACAGGTTTCCATGATAGACCAACTATCATGGAAACCTGTCTCCTTGTCTGATATAAAATATACTTCGCATCTTTGACTAGCTATTTTGTTTCATATACCTTAAGAAGTATAACTAATGTGTTCCTAATGTCTATATGGAAAATAGATTTAGTTTTGTCTTCGATTTATAAAGTTTGATATTTGGCAATAATCTAAGAGATTTATATTAGAATTAAACTTAAGGTATAGTAAGTGCCATTAGAAATAATGGAGAAGTGTCCCTAAGCTTCTGCCAATGAAACCCTCGGCTAATTTAATTAGTCGAGGAGTTTTCTTATATATAAGATTAGAATTGTTTAGAGTAAACCATACAATAAATAAATGAGACTTTTAGCCTTAATCGTTGGTATCAATTGGTTAAGGTTATTTTTATAAGTAAAAATAGTATATTATAAAAAATAATATTTTATCCTATTTGCCTGATAAAATAAGTCAATATAGTTGGTACTGTTTATTTAATATATAGTTATCTTGGATAAATTAGCAAAAATGATATAATTAAAATGTATATATGGGTAATTATGGAGGTAAACATATGAGATATAATAAGTTATCGGAACATAAATTTAAAAAAGGCAAATTTATAGCACCCTTTAATGAGTTTGTGACACCAGTAAGTAATAATGAAACATGGTGTTTTGGTAGATTACCAGAATATATTTGGATAGGACTGATACTAAATGAATATGGTAGAAGTAAAGGAATGGACAAGGTTTATCATGTTATTATAAAGCTTAATTCAATTGATTCAGGAATTGTAGCACCAAGATTATCAGAAATTTTATCTATGGAGAATAGTAAACAAGAGGAGTTTTATGATTATGTTTTAACTATAGTTGAAAAAAAGGTGTTATCACCATTAACACTAATATTTACATATAGTGATTATCCTATTTTTGCTAAGAAGTTTGCAGAGCCAAATATAAAAGTAGAAGATAGAATTAAGCCTTTAGATGAAGTTTTAAGAAAATCTATGTATCATCAAAGTGATTTTTCAACAGATATAAGATTTATAGCTTTATATTATATGTGTATGACAGGAAAGGTAGTTATGCAAAAAGAACAAGTTGAAAATTTGATGAAGTATCCATATTTAGAGCATAATGATGAAAAAATGAGGATGTTACGACCTTCTATTCGAGCTTCAGAATTAATGATTTTAAATATGGAGAAAAAAGCAGAATGGTATTTGATTAGTTTTTGGAGGAAGATTAGTATTATGACTGAGTGTGAATTATATAGAATAGAATTTAGTGAAGAAACAGCAAATACAGAATTATATATGGAGCAATTACATGAAGTTTTTGCTTATCTATCAGAGTTATTATGTAAGGTTAATCCATTAGATAACAAAATGTTAGTTTTATTTGGAATAGGAACATACTCATATAAGCGTTTATTAGAAGTTGTTGAACATAAATTATTTAATTCTATCTCAGGTAGAGGTGCGGTTAGGATATTGATAGAAAACTATATTATGATGAAATATTTAGTAAGTATAGAGGATAAACATGAGAATGTATGGGCAGAGTATCAGTTTTATGGAATAGGCCAATACAAATTAATTATAGCTAGATTTAGAGAGCAAGAAAAAGAACTAAAAAATAGTCATGTTGATTATAAATATATGGAGTGCTTAGTTAATGAATTTATTATTGAAGAAACTATAGATATGGATACGAAGTATTTTGATAAACAAAACATACGTAGTAAAGCTGAGTTTGTTGGGGAGAAAGAATTATATGGTTTATATTATGATTATGATTCTGCATATGAACATGGTTTATGGGGAGCTATAAGGGAAAGTTCGCTATTAAAATGTGATAATCCTGCCCATCATTATCATTGTGTTCCAGATATAGAGAACAATCAAAATTTGAAAAGTGTTTGGTATGATTGCGTTAGTATAATGGAAAAAACTTTACTATTTCTAGATAGTGTTTATGGAATACCAAAATATTTGTTATCAGAGGTGATAAAAAGTGGAAGAGAATTTTTTAATGAATAAGGTTAAGGATATACAAAATGAATATTTAGAAATGCTAATAAAAATAAAACATAAAATTGATACAGTAGATTATATGTATATTATAGATGAAATTAATATATTTTGGTATTCGAAAAGAGATGTTGTGAAACTTTATTTAAGCAATATTACTCCGCAAGATAATGCATATATTTTTACTGGAGCAACATATTTAGATGTTGATGATTTTGAGCACTATCCTTTTGTTATGATGGGGAATATACATATAGTAGATGATCCATTATGTAAATATTCAAAAGTAGTACCTGAATGTGAATCGCAAGGTTTTTTAGAAACATTAAGAAATCAGATAATTTATTCCGTTGGGGATAATATAAAAATTTTATCACAATATTCATCTGTTATTTTAATATTGCCCTTACATTTGTTATACGATAATGATATGAAATTAGTTAAAAAAGCTGCTAATAATGCATTTTTGAGTTTATTTTCTGTAGAAAATATAAATATGGACACATATTTTAAAAAGTTTGACTCTATTCACGATATAGTTGCAGCATTAAAGACAGATATAGAAAGGTATATTATTTTTGATGAAGGAGAAGATTTAGAAAAAAGCTTAATAGAAAGATTTAGAGATTATATTGATAAAACAAATTTACCTCTACCAGAAGAAAAAAACGATGCTTTTAAATTTTGGATATTGGTTTATGGATTTATAGCACAGGCTTTAGATATTATATTATGTTGTACGAATTTTAAATTGATTCCGTATTTAAGATATAGAGTAACATTTCAGTATGTTACATTGTTAGGAGAAAATTTATCTGATGTTAGTGAAACAAAAGAACTGTTATTTAAATGCAAAATAGCACATGTTGTTTATACGATATTTGATAAAGAGAAAGTTAGAAATACTTCATTTGATAAATTTTATAATAGATTAAATGAATATAAGTTTAGCGATAAAGTAGAGAAAGATATAAGAAATGAGATTGATGATTTAGATAATGTAAGTATTAATCGGATAGTTAAAATTTTGAATAATAATATAGATAAGTGTTTTAACAATATATAATTTATAGAATTTATAGGGCAGGAAGTGACTTAATTAGTTGCTTTCTATTATTTTAAGTATAAAAAATCTTACTTACAATTGATACGGAGAATCGTACCATAAGTAATGATATACCTTTTACTTTCAAATACTAAAAAAGCTTTTAATAACTAATATATTACAAGCTTTAATAAAATATTTACAAGTTAGAAACAATACATATAATTTCGAGTTGTACTAAGTATGTTTTCTGAAGTTTCAAGCTCTAAAAAATATTTGCTTCTATTGATATTTAATTTAGGAACCTTTGCTTTTAATTTCATCTTTTATAATCAATCTAAACTAGTCGTTATATCAGCGTCGCAATCGTAGTGATTTCAATAGGATATTTAAAACTACTACTCCAGAAGATAAAAAACGAGGAAGATGTAGATAGCATAAAGCTACACTTTGATGAAAAGATATAGAAATATAAATAATAAAGAACGGGAATCTCCAGATGATGGGGATTCTTATTTTATTTTGTTTATAATAAGACTATAATTATAGTTGTAGATAGTATGTAAAGTACTAGATATTTGATAATTTTGTATTAATTAGTTGAAAGAGAGGGTTATATGAAAAGGTGGGCAGATATATTAATTAATGATGAATATAAAAGGGTAAGTATTTGGGATGTATTGCAATGGAAACAAAATAATCCTGAATTTTGGGAGAGAAATAAGGATTCTATTTATAGTATTCATAAAAATCTTGAAGATAAAGTACAAATGGTTTTTCAAACAGGGAGAAATAATATCTTTGGTAAAAGTTATTTTAGATATAAAGATATTAATTTTATAAGATTAGGTGAAGGGTATGAAGAATCTTACCAACATGAATTTTTTAAAGAATGTTTTTCAAGAATTAAGGTGCTTAATTTAACATTTGGTAAGGAAAATGTCAAAGTTTATGTTGATAGCGCATCTCAAGAAGAAGTAGTCTATACAAAGAATGGTAGAAAAAGAATAGTAGATGTAATGATACAGTTTTCAAAAGCTGAGCCAATGATTTATGTTGAAAAGTGGAATGGAAAATTAGCGATAGAAGTATATCAAACTCATAAAGTGGATGAAGTGAAAATAAAAGAATTTAAGGATATTGAAATAGCTATGGTAGAGTTTAATGCTTCGAAATGGTATATCACAGATAAATTTCTATCTAAGGAAGACGAAGAAAAACAATTTGAAAAAGTAATTAGTAAATTGAATAACTTTATATTTGTAAATGTCTTAAGTGACCCAATATCAAAAAAATATTTTTCTTCGGTTGAGCTAGAGAAGGAAATAAGTAAAAATGAATTGTACCAAAAAAGAATAGTTTACATGAATAGTGAAATAGAGAGCTTAAAAAAAGAAAATCAAAATTTATTAAAAGAAATAGAAATATATCGAGAAAATGATACTAAATTGAAGCAGAAATTGCGAGATATTACAATTGAATATGAGTTTTTAAAAGAAGAAATTAAAAGGATAAAATCCAAAACTTTGTACAAGCTATTCTATAAAAAAAAGTAATTTATATAAATGCTATTGAATTTATCCTATCTCAAATAACTACTTTAAAATATATTTTAGATAATGAATGTATGTTAACGTGAGTTCGAAAAATAAAATGATTTATGGATAGATATGGTTATAAAAAATGTAAAAAAATACCCATGTAAAATTATGTAGTAATACTCCAATTAAGCTAAGGTGACGTAGTTATCTAACTTTAGAGATGGTTTCTTAGGAAGAAAGCTGTATGCAACCAATCCAGAAACTATATTTACTATAAAATTAGTAAAACTTCTATGCTTACTATGCTCTATCTGACATATGTTTTTTAAATGATCATTTATAGTTTCAATAATAGATCTTTTCCTAAGTAGAATCTTATCTTCCATCAACATTAGTTTGTTTTTCATGTTTTTCTTTAATTTTGTTATCAAATGAATACCTTTAGAGTATAGAATATCAGATATTTTTTTAGATAAATAGCCTTTGTCACCAAAGAGTTTTCCAAAAAGATCTTTGGTCAACTTTTCTATGTTTTCAGGATTTCTATCATCTACATTCCCTGGAGTTAAGTAGAAAGAGAGAATCTCTCCTTTATTATTGACAACAAGATGAAGTCTAAAGCCATAAAACCAACCTGTTGAACTTTTGCCTCTTTGAGCAAATCCTTTAAAGACCTTATGTGAATGTATTCTTCTATTGTGATATACATCTAGAGTTGTAGAGTCAATAAAGGAAATTCCTGTGAACTTGCCAGTTCTAAACTTTGTCATGTATAATATTAGTGGAATTAATGCTTCTTGCATTAACTCAACAAACCTATTGTAGCTCACAAGCTTAAGGAAAATAAGGTTTGAGAACAGTGGACACATATTGTTTATAATATGCTTTAAAAGTTCTGTAATTTGACAAATGAAAGTATATGGCTATTGTCATAACCTCACTTAGTGATAAATTTTTACTTCTTATCATTGTGAAATCGCTCCCACTATTTTCAGCTAGAAAATGGCTTTTACAGTTCTTTTCAAAAGCAATACAATAATTGTCTACATCATAAAATATTTCTACTAATAAATTTTGCATAAAATCCCATCTCCTTTGTTTTATTTTTTGCTTTCACTTATATAATAAAACATTTTGATGGGATTTCTTATATTGAATTTTTTCCATCGAACTCACGTTAAAATAGAAATGGTTTCGTCAGTCAAGTCCAAAAATAAAAGGAAGTCATCCAAAATGGATAGTAATAATTTATCACACACAAAGTGGAACTGCAAATATCACATAGTATTTGCAACAAAATTTAGAAGAAAAGAAATATATGGTGAAAAGAAAGCGGAAATAGGAAAGCTATTAAGGCAATTATGTGAATGGAAATGCGTTGAAATAATAGAGGTAAATGCGTGTGTAGATTACATACATATGTTGGTTTCAATTCCAACTAAAATGAGTGTATTGAGCTTTTTAGGATTTCATAAAGGAAAAAGTAGTTTAATGATATTTGAGAAATTTGCAAGTTTAAAATATAAATATTGAAACAGACACTTTTGGTGTAGAGGTTTCTACGCGGATAACTGTAGGGCTCAATAAAAAAGCAATCGAAAAATATATAAAGAATCAACAAAAAGAAGATATGATGTCAGATCAGATAAGCATAAAAGAATATATGGACCCTTTTAAGGGTAACAAGTAACAAAAAGATGAGACTGGCGGAATAAAAAGCGCCTTAAGGCACAATGCTAGTAAAATGTCCTTATAGGACGATAGAAATACCACCAGCTAAGCTGGTGGATTCTTATTCTCTAATACTGCTAAGGGTACAACTGCAAGTAGAAATATTTATAGTATTGTTGAAACTGCTAAGGCTAATAAATTAGTTGTAGAAAAGTATTTAGTTTATTTATTTGATAATTTATCAAAGATAGATATAAAAGATATCGAAAGTTTAGGGAACCTTATGCCTTGGTCTGATAAGGTTCCTGAAAATATGAAAATTAAAGATAAGAAATAAATTAATCCTAGTAAAGCTTACTTTTGCCTTACTAGGATATTTTAATACTATTTTTGAATATATTAAAGGTACTAAAATTTTGACACTTACATATATAAATCTAAGATTATTTGTGATAAACGATGCAAAGAAGAAATTTTACTACGTGACTATCTGAAAAGTTCATAGGTAAAAGTAAGGCAGTAGAACAAATTTGAATAAATATTAATGCGAAGTTATAGAAAAAAACTATGAAATAAACCCTAAATAATAGCAAGATATAGGGTTGTTTTACAAAATTGATGAATTATTACTATATATTAAAAATTTAGTATGATTTTGTAATAATATGTACTATACTAAAAATAAAGATAAAATGGTAGTATAGTTTGGATAAAAATAAGATGAATAGGAGTGATAATATGGACTATTCTACTGGGGAGAGTGGTATAAAAAGTTTAGGAGGGTTTGCATATCAAATAAAAGTATTTACATATTATTTATCGAAGCTTCAACATAAAGAGCAAATAGAATTTGAGACACTAGAGGATGTAAATATAAGAGCAGCTCAGCAAGAAGAAATAGATAAGAAAAGTGACAGTTATAAGTGCATAATGAAAGAACAAGAATCAAATGTAGCAATACAAGTAAAAAGAACAAAGATATCAAATGCAAGTGCAGAAAAAATACTATACAATTGGTTACTTATTGAAAAGTCGCATGAGAATATTAGTAAATATGTATTGTTTAGCGATGAAGTTTATGAAAATCAAGATATTATTTTCAATAGAGATACTCAGAAGTTATTCAATAAGATAAAAACGTCCAAGAAAAATGCCAATGCATTAATTACTAAGGTAAAAAAGCGATTCGATGGTGATTTTGAAGAATTTGAAACCGTATACAATTCAATTAAAGATAAATATGAATTTAAAGTTATGGATAGAATCGATGAGCAGATCTTAAATGGATATGAAGTTATGTTTCGTAGGATTGCTGTTTCAGAAACGATATATTACATGAGAGTACAAGAATTGTTAAGATATGTAACGATGAAAATTATGCAAGCTGTAAACAAGGGACAACCTTTTATTTGTACATTTAGTGAGTTTATAGGCCAAATTGAAGAGATTTGTAAAAATATAGCGGAAAATCAAGTTGTTTTAAGTTATTCTATGTTTAAAAGTAGTAATACAATTAATTGGGAAGACCTGAAGATTGTAAATTCTAGAGAATGCATTCAATTAAATACCTGTAATCTTCCAAAACAAAGCATAGAACAACATCTTATGTATAAGTTATACTATGAATCTTTAAGATGTTTGTATATGGAAAATAATAAGGTACAAAGGATAGATGACATAGAGAATACGACCTATGAGAATTATGATTTTTTAAAGGTGGTACTACAGCAAGAAAATAGAGACACACCACTTAACAGGCTTAAGGATACTAAAAAAGCTTCTAATTCATATACACCAAATGAGCAGACTAAGTATGGTGTAGCAATCTATCTAACACGAGATGATATTGAAGCAGAAAAGCAAATATCTTGGCAGGAGGTCTTGTAATGTCTAAAAATAAAGTGTTAGCAGAGGCAATTATACTTAGTGGATACTGTGACATAATACTAGGAATTTTACAAAAGCATGGACAACTGAGTGTTAATAAAATACTTGTTTTTTCTTATATAATAAAGAAGAATAAGTTTAATGATAAGGAAATCTATAGTGCTAATAATTCTAAAGATATCTTATTGAAATGTATTTCTCAATTATCAGGTGCATTTGAGGATTATTGTAATAGTATTGAGTATATACTTAAGGCTATTCATCTATTAATACAAAACGACAATTTGTTAATAGAGGGAGATCAATTAAAATATAACTTGAAAGAGCATAATACCATTTATATAGAAAGTAATTTTATAACAAAATCTATTAGAGAAAGTAAAAAAATGACAGACAGACAATTTCTAAAGGAGGTTATGCACAATGTTTAAAATTGATAAGTTGATTATGAAAAGTAATCTTGACGAAGAGTATACATATAAATTTGAATATGGGATCAATTATTTTAAAGGTAAGAATAGTTCAGGAAAAACAGAGTTTTATAAATTCATTGACTATATGCTAGGCTCGTCAGAAAAAATCAATAAGCAATATTGGTATAAGGATACTTTAAAAGAAGCTACAATGGAAATTATTTATGACAATATTAACTATGTATTGACTAGGACTTTAAATGCAGAAAAAAATTATTTTCATTATAAAGATGAAGAACGAGGAGAGTCTATAGGGAGCAATGAATATAAAGATAAATTAAATGCTATTTTTACTAAAGAAGAGTCATTACTGAAAGATATTAGAGAATTTACAGATGAAAATTTAACATATAGGTCATTCACAATGTTTAATTTTTTAGGAGAAAAGAGACAAGGGGTTTTAAATGACTTTTTAGATAAATGTAGTGATATTAAATATTCTGTAAAGCTTAACCCAATATTAAATTTTGTATTTAATAAAAATTTACAACTTATATTCAAATTAAAAGATGAACTAGATGCTCTTGAAAATGAAGTTAAATTGATTGAAAGAACTGCTAGCCGATTCGATTTTATATGTAGTAAAGTAAATATAAACTTACAAAAGTTAAATATTACTATGTCATATAACGGTAGAAACACAAATGAAGTTAAAGAAGCAATTGAAAGCATAAAGCGTATGGAAAGTAAAGTAAATAAAGATAGTAACAAAACGATTGCGGAATTAGAAGTTATATTTAATAATTTGGATGAGCAGATTAAAATATATGAAAATCGTATATTAGATTCTAAAAGGATGAATATAGAGGGAGAAAATAGAAAAATACTTTTAGAAAGATTGCAGTTAATTTTAGATAACACTAATGAATTAAAGTATTTAACAGAACCTGTAGCCAATTTAGTTAAGGATTTAGAAAATAGTATTTCTTTTAATAAATATATCATTAATGATACTACTATACAAGAAATGAGAAAGCAAAGGGCAAACTTGAAGAAAGAAATATTAAATAATAATTATAGATTTAAAAGATTTAACATAGATGAAAAAACTAAAGCAATATCTATTATTGAAGATTATTTAAATGATAACATAAGTTATAATGAAGATGAATTAAAAGAGAAAAGAAAAAGAATTAGAAAAATTAAAGAAGAAATAAAGATATTGCAAAATGCAGATGATGTTGAAAAGATAGAGATGATTTCAAATAATATTACCTACTTGTATAAGTCAGCGTATGAAGTTTCAGAATTAGTTAAACATGATGTCGATATTGAAGGATTTAAGATACAATACCTTAAAAAAGGAAATATTCTTCAGCCTATGATAATAGCTAATGAAAAAGAAGTTACAGAAAATGAGAAAGAAGAACCTATTGGTAAAATAAATAAGAAATCTTTTGAAAAATATTATACAGGGAGTATGGCAAGGCATACTCTTATTCAGCTGTGTGGCTATTTAAGTTTTTTAGAACTGCTACTTAAAGAAAATAAATATCCGCTTGTGCCAACTTTAGTGATTGACCATATTTCTAAACCTTTTGACTTGATTAATAGAAGAGCTATTGGTATAATATTGGAAAAATTTTATGAAAGAATAGACCAAGAGGATATTCAAATATTTATGTTCGATGATGAGAATAATGAGGATTTGCTAGTGACTAAAGCTAAAGTAAATAATTTAATATCAGAAGATAAAAGTGGCTTTAATCCGTTCTATTATGAAGTGAAGGATGAATCACCAGTTAATTAAGTTAGATGAACTATTATAAATAAAAGTGACTTTTACCAATATAAGATTAGAACTAAGTTCAAGATTTCAGCTTTTACAAAAGTCCTCGTGGTTATTAACAAAGTGTGAATACATTTTATTTTGCTATGTAGTAGCTAAAAATATTTAGAATGCAAAAAATTATATAACAATCTTACGAGTGAAGCTATAAAATTAGTTTACGAAGCATTAGTATAATGTGATAAATAATGAAATATGAGCAATAGTTAGAGGTATAATAATATTAAATATTATTAGTAGAGTAGTGATCTTAAAAGGCTCGTACTTAGCCTTCACCATAGAAAAAATTCACCATAAAAATATGGTGAATTTTTTATTTTATACTAATAAATTCTTCATAGAACCTTTCTTTATTAACCTTCATTTCTTCATTGTACCTACCATTTCTAGGAGTTACTTTTTTATATTTAGTCAATATCAATTCTGCTCGTTTTTTCTTTGTTTCTATTATTAGATAAGGTTGAATTTGCTTTAATAGTTCTATGGCATCGTCATATTTTACAGTATAAGTATAAGAATCTTTATGATTAATCTTATTATAATTTTTCTTTGCTTTTATAGTTCCTACTTTAGTTTTTCTCTTTATCCATTGCAGCATCTCAATAGTAGTAGAACTTATACTAACACAAGGAGCTGGATATTGATTATTATGAAATTTTATTAGCATAATGCTACCTTCACCGTCTATTATTCCTGCTATATAGGCTTTTTCTGTGTCAGTCATACCCTCACCCTTTAGTACTTATTTACTATATTAGTTTGTTATAAATATGCGATTTATACATTATAAGAGAAGAATAATTTTGGGTGAACGTATACTTTTTTAAAAGTCCAACAAGAAATAAATAGAACTCTCCACTATATTACCAGACTTAAATATTCAATTCACACAAAACTATAGACATTTCCTGTAAAAGTAAAAGAAATAATAATAAAAGCAAGTATTAGCAGATGTTGTCCTAGTACTTACTTAATTTTATTTATCAGTTGTTAGATTCTATAAAAGGAACATTTTAGTATGTACTGTTACAGATAAACTACTCTAAATTTTAATGTATATTTGAATATAAGTTACAGCTTAAAACAATGCACAATGCACAATTAAGGAAAAAATTATTTTTTAGAAAAATAATTTCTGAAAACATATTTTTGACTAGCAATGTAAAATTGCTAGTGATTATTGCGAACACTGTTCGCCGCTACAGAATCAATTTTACATTTCTCGGAGGTAGCTGAGAAATGTCCACTTAAATATAATCTATTTTATTTAAATTATAATCCATAATGATGAGAAGTATTTTCATTTAACTGTTATAAAACAATAAATTACTCTTATTTTAGTGGAAAATGACTTCTGAAAAGGGGGTTTCTGAGATGTTGACAGGAGAATTTGTAAATGCTACGCTTTTAAAAGTTAGACTAGTCTTATATTTTTGTATAGTGGGGGTTCAGGCGTTATTCAGGTTAGAAATAAGATGTTTATAAGGGAGAGATATAAAATGAAAAAATTATTGTCATTATTTTGTACAATATTTATGACCACTTTAATTTTAGCTGGTTGTTCTTCGGATAAGGATGCTACTAAAGAGGAAGCTGTTCGTACTGTAAGTACTGTAAGAGGAGATGTTGAGGTTCCTGCTAATCCAAAAAGAGTTATCATGACTTATGGGATGGGTGACATTTTGGCATTAGGAGTTAAACCAGTTGCTACTTATAATGCAGAGGGTAAAGCTTATGAAAAAGAGGTAGAAGGACTGCCAGTATGGGAAAAGTTTGAACCAGAAGAAATAATGCAATATGATCCAGATCTGATTCTTGTTATAAGCGAAGAAAAGATTGATGAGTTTTCTAAAATAGCCCCTACAGTTTATATTCCTTTCACTACTCTTAGCATGGAGGAGAGAATAACCTTTTTAGGAGAAGTTCTTAATAAAAAGGAAGAGGCCTCAAAGGTGCTATCTGATTTTAAAGAAAAGATAACTGATGCAAAGGAACAATTAGCTTCCAAAGGAATCATGGATAAGAAATTCAGTATTTTTGAAGGCAGCCAAAATGGAGGCATTTGGGTGTATGGTGATAAATGGGGACGTGGAGGCGATTTAATTTACAGCCAATTAGGATTTAAAGCACTGGATGTTATACAGAGTGAAATTATAGGAAAAGATCAATATAGAGAGATTTCTCTTGAATCAATTAAGGATTACGCTGGAGACTATATAATATTTAGTGGAGAGGTTGGGAAACTAGAGAATAATTCAGTTTGGAAATCAATTCCGGCTGTTAAGGAAGGACATGTTATACCTGTTGATTTTACACTATTTTTTGATATTGATATTTACTCATCCAGGGTACAGTTAGATTATATTATGGATAAACTACTAGAAAGTTAGTAAAAAACTAAGATACTTATAGCATATAAGTATCTTAATTTTTTATAAGTTAAAAGATTTTCTAAAATCACTAGGAGTAATTCCATGGACAGCTTTAAAGGCAGCAGCAAATTTGGCTGGATTTTTGTAGCCGCATAGTTCGGATATGGCACGAATACTTAGATGGTCAGCAGATAAGAGCTGCATGGCTCTTTTCATGGTTTCTATTCTAATATATTTATAAAGAGGAATTCCATAATGGTTTTTAAAAGATTCGCGAAGTTTACTTTCGCTCATTCCAGCTATTCTACATAGTTCAATTGTGTCTGGAAGATTTAAAATATTTTCATCAATCTTATTTTTAACTTGATAAATTTTCTGCTCATTTTCCCAAGTAACATAGTGACGACGGCTGCTTCTTCTTTTAGGGATATCAGGAAAGTTTCTAGCAATTGCAGATAAAAGATGCAAAGTCATCCCCTCAAAAGCAAGTAAAGGCATGTCTGCATTTCTTACAGCCCATCTAATTTGCTCTAAAATAAGCATTATATCAGGCGTATTATAGTGTTGAGTTTTCCAATGCTTTGCATCCTGAACACTGATTTTAGGTGCATTGGTACGATCTTTGAGAAAAGGTCTTATAAAGTCATCAAAAATTAAAACACTGGTAAAACAATAATGTACATCTTTAGAGAAAGTAAAAGTAAATTGTTTTTGAGGGTTAACAATTAAATTAGTGATTGGAGGAAGAATTTGTCTCTTTTTCCCTTGATATGAGTAAACTATTTCTCCACAGTCAATACAAAAGATCATCATAAAAGGTTTACTTGAATTTATTGTATGTACTACCTGTTCGCTTGGGGTAAACCAAGCACTTGAAACAAATAATCCTTTAGCAGCATTTATTTCTGCAATCCATCCATTTGTCCAATGAGGAGGAAAATCATAAATCTGTCCATTACCATAGGTCCTTTTAACAAAATTATATTTATCTGCTAAAGCACTCCAAGAAGAATCATTATATTCATCCATAAAATTTTTATCCCTCTTTTTTCTTTGATTTAAAGTAACAATATTATAGCATCATTTGAGAAAGATTTTCAATAAGGTGTAATCCATTTTATTTAAATTGCAATCCAAAATAATGAGAAGTGTTTTCATTTAACTGTTATAAAACAATAAGTTACTCTTATTTTAATAGGATATGACTTCTGAAAAGGGGATTTTTGAGATGTTGACAGGGGAATTTGTAAATGCTACGCTTTAAAAAGTTAGACTAGTCTTACATTCGTATATAACTCAGGCGTTAGTGCTATTTGATTAATATAAGATATTTATAAGGGAGAGGGATAAAATGAAAAAATTCTTGTCACTATTTTGTGCAATACTTATGACTACTATGATTTTTGCTGGCTGCTCTTCATCTAAAAATGCAGAGAACGAAGAAGCAACAGTTCGTACTATATCTACTGTAAAAGGGGATATTGAAGTTCCTGCTAATCCTAAGCGTGTTATTGCTAATTGGTATGTTGGAGATGTTATTAGTTTAGGGTTAAATTTAGTTGGATATAATGCTTGGGAACAAGAAAGTATGCCTTTTTATGATATTCTTAAAGCTTCTACAAAAATTGAAAAGTGGGAGCCGGAAGAGGTGATGAATTTAGAACCAGATCTTATTATTACATATGATGAGGCAGACTTTGATAAATTCAGCAAAATAGCTCCAGTTCTTGTTATTCCAGAGGGAGATATGAATTCTATTGAACGTATAAAAACTATAGGAGAAGCTACAGGACGTACTACTGAAGCTGAGAAGGCTGTTTCTAATTTTGAAGAAAAACTTGCGGATGCGAAGAAAACTCTTAAAGGTGATACATTTGCAGGTAAAACTTTCAGTATTTTGGAAGACTGGGGAGCTACTGGTGAGTGGAGTGGCATATATTATGAAACAGGCTCTAGAGGTGGTACTTTAGTATATGAATATCTTGGACTTAAATATCCAGACAAGCTTAAAGACCTTATAGAAAAATCAGGAGAAGGACGTGGACATATAAGTTATGAAGTAGCCCATGAGTATTTTGGAGATTATATACTATGGTGTAGGCAGGAAGGTAAGGAATCTGATTATGCAAAAACAGATATTTGGAAGAATATTTCTGCGGTTAAAGAGGGAAGAGTTATAGAAATTCCAGCAAAGTATCAAGGACTTTTCTTTTATTCTGATGTTACAAGTCTTACTGAACAACTTGACTATATGGTTAATGGAATAAATTCATTAGCTAAATAATTCTAATTAAGAAAGGAAAATAAATATGCAAAATACCTATAATAAAAAGCGACAATTAGGGGCTTTGAATTTTACAATCTATATGATTGCAGGGGTGGTTTTGCTGGTGATTATGTCAGCGGCATCAATTTCTTTTGGTGCTGCTGATATGAATTTGTCTACGGCTTGGGGAGCCATTTTTAATTTTGACTCTTCTTTAACTGAACACCAGATTATTCAAACTCTCCGACTTCCTCGTATAGTAGCTAATATAATTGTTGGGTCAAGCCTTTCCATATGTGGTGCTATAATGCAGGGAACCACAAGAAATCCTCTTGCTGATTCTGGACTTATGGGTATAAGTAGTGGTGCTTCTTTTGCTATAGCTTTTTGTATGGCATTTTTACCTGGTGGAAGTTATGGACAGATGATGCTTTTTGCATGTATTGGTGCAGCTGTTACTACAGGTATGACTTATTTTATTGCGTCTATTGGCAGGGGAGGCATGAAACCACAGAGACTTGTTTTAGCAGGTATTTCTATATCAATGTTATTTGGTGCTTTTAGCCAATATCTTTCTATTAAATATAGGCTTGGGCATGCTTTAGCTTATTGGACTGCTGGAGGAACAGCAGGTGCTAAATGGAGTGAACTTGCTATAGTTTTCCCATTCTTTATTGTGGGCATAATTACAGCTCTTATTATATCACCTTCAATTACTCTTTTAAATCTTGGAGATGATGCAGCTATAGGTCTTGGACTTAATACTAAGAAGGTTAAAGCTATTTCTACTGTAGTTGTCTTAATACTTACAGGGCTTTCTGTAATTGTTGTTGGACCTGTTGGTTTTATAGGATTAATAGTACCTCATATTGTCCGTTACCTTATAGGCGTAGATTATAGATACATAATTCCAGCTTCAGGATTATATGGAGCTTTGATTACTGTGGCAGCAGATTTAGTTGGAAGGCTTATTAATAAGCCTTATGAAACTCCCATTGGAATTATTTTTGCTGTAATAGGGGTTCCGTATTTTCTTTATCTTACAAGGAAGCAAAGGAGGGAATTCGAATGAAGAAAAAGGGCTATTCAGTTTCACGTGGCTTAACTATTATTTTGGTACTTACCATTGTACTTCTATTTGTGGCAGTAATAAGTGTGAACTCAGGTAAAATGAATCTCTCTCCTTCAGAAGTTTTTAATGTTCTTATTGGAAAAGGTACAGCTAAACAAAATCTTATAGTATATGATTTTCGTCTTCCTCGTATTGTATTAACCATTCTTGTAGGTATTGGTATGGGAACAGCTGGATGTGTAATGCAGAGTTTACTTCGCAATGATATGGCTAGTCCTGGAACTTTGGGAATAAGTTCTGGCTCAGGGTTATTTGTATTATTGTTTGTAGTTATTTTTAAAGTAGATAGTGTATCCTCAGCTATTGCTCTCCCCCTTTTAGCTTTTATAGGTGGAATGACAGCAGCTGTGTTGATATTTTTACTTTCATATAAAAAAGGAAAAAGCATATCACCTACAGGATTAATTTTGACAGGTGTGGCTGTTGGAAGTGGATATAGTGCTGTTACTATGATACTTACTTTAAAGCTAGATGAAAAACAGATGGATTTTATTCAAAGATGGAGTGCAGGAAGTCTTTGGGGAGATAATTGGACGTATATTTCTATTCTTGCACCTTGGATATTGATTATATTTTTATATGTACTTTATAAATCTCGTACTTTGAATACTTTAAACCTTGGTAATCAAACTGCAACAGGATTAGGAGTAGCAGTAAAGAGAGAATTCATAGGTTTAGCTATAGCAGCTGTTGCTCTATCATCAGGCAGCGTGGCCTTAGGTGGAAACTTCTTTTTTGTTGGAATGATTTCTCCACATATGGCAAGGAAGTTTGTAGGCTCAAATCATAAACTATTGATTCCTACTGCATCTTTAGTAGGCTCAATAATTATTCTATTATCAGATACTATTACTAGAACTATAAGTCTTGGAACGGATGTTCCTACAGGAATTATTATTACTGTATTAACTACACCTTACTTCTTATACCTATTAGTAAAGTCAAATTAAGGAGGATTGTATGAAAAGTATTGAAACTAAAAATTTATATATAGCTTATGATGATGCTCTTATTGTAAAGGAATTAAATATGCAGATACCAAAGGGAAAGATAACTTCTATTATAGGAGCAAATGGCTGTGGTAAATCAACTATTTTGAAAGCAGTTGGACGTATATTAAAGCCTAAGAAGGGTGTAGTACATCTAAGCGGGCAAGATGTAAGTAAATTACCTACAAAAGAAATAGCTAAAAAGATGGCCATACTTCCTCAAACTCCTACTGCACCAAGTGGACTTACTGTAGGTGAGTTAGTTGCATATGGACGTTTCCCTCATCAAAAAGGTTTTGGAAATCTTACAGAGGAAGATAAAAGAATTGTTAAATGGGCTTTAGATGCAACTAAGTTAAGTGAGTTTGAGAGAAGAGAAGTTGATTCTTTATCAGGAGGGCAAAGACAGAGGGTTTGGATTGCTATGGCTCTAGCACAGCAGACTGATTTAATTTTATTAGATGAACCTACTACTTATCTTGATCTTGCTCACCAATTAGAGGTTTTAAAGCTTTTATATGAGCTTAACCGTAATCAAAAGTGTACTATTGTTATGGTACTTCATGATTTAAATCTTGCTGCAAGATTTTCTGATTATATTATTGCTATTCAAAAAGGCGCTATCATAAAACATGGAACTCCTGAGGAAGTTATGACTCCAGAGGTGCTTAGAAAAACCTTCAATATCAATGCTGATGTTGTTATTGAACCTAAGAGTAATCGTCCAGTATGCATTACCTATGATATTGTAGATGAAAATGAGGATGTAGAGTTGAAGGAAAAGGAGGCAGTGGGCATATGAAAACTACCTTACGTATTTTTATGGGAGCCAGAAAGTATTGGATTTATTTAATATTAGCATTAATAGCCGTTATTATTTCTACCATAGCAGGATTTTATAATCCATGGGCCCTAAGAGAACTTACAAGTATAGCAACAGAAGGAAGCGGTGATTTTGGAGCTCAATCTTTACGAATAGGATTGATGCTTTTAGTTGCAACTGTACTTCAATCAGCTGGAAGTTCTATTTCAGGATATTTAAACCATCATGCAGCTTTGCATTATGTTGCAGATATGAGAACAGAACTTTACTCTAAGCTTCAACATATGGGGCTTAAGTACTTTAATAAAAGCCGTACAGGAGATTTAACTAGCAGAGTTATTAATGACGTTATGGAGGTAGAGATTCTTTTAGCTCACGTAATTCCTGATTTTGTTGTTAATATATTGACTTTCGTAGGTGTTGGGATATTATTATTTTCTATTAATGTAAAGTTGGCTTTTTTAAGCCTTATTACTATTCCTTTTCTTATTATGATTACTCTTTGGCAGAGTAAGCATCTTTCTCCTATATGGAAGCAGAATTCTATGGTTAGGGGAGAACTTTCTGGTACTGTTCAAGATAATTTTTCTGGAATTAAAGAAATACAGATATTCAATCAACAGGAAAGAGAAGAAAAAAGGATTAAGAATCTTTCTATAAAACATAGTAAAGCATACTTAAAGGCAAGCTTCTTTTTTGAAACCACTTTCCCGCTTCTTGCATTTTTCACCGCTTTAGGTTCTGTTATAGTTATAATATTTGGTGGATTTATGGTTTCAAGAGGAGAAATTAACATTGGAGATATTGTAGGATTTTCTATGTATCTTGGTATGTTTTATGGACCTATAAAGAGCTTTTCAAGACTTATGGAAATGTCAGGTAATTCACTTGCAGGGTGCAGGCGTGTCTTTGAGGTTATGGATGAAGTTCCAGATATTGAAGAGAAAGTTAATGCAAAGAAAATGCCTAAGGTTAAAGGAGAAGTTGAGTTCAAAGAAGTTTCTTTCTCCTACAATGATGAGATAAATGTTTTGCAAAATATAAGTTTAAAAGTAAATCCGGGGGAAACTGTAGCTTTTGTTGGGGCAACTGGAGTTGGTAAAACCACAATAGCAAGCCTTTTAAACCGCTTTTATGATCCTCAAAATGGAAGCATTTTAATTGATGGAATAGATATTAAAGATGTAACTTTAAAGAGTCTTAGGGATAATATAAGCATGGTTTTGCAGGACACCTTTTTATTTAACGGAACAATTTATGAAAACATTGTTTATGGTTGGAAAGAAGCTACTACGGAGCAGGTTCTTGAGGCTTCAAAGGCAGCCAATGCCCATGATTTTATTGAAAATTTAGAAGATGGTTATGATACCATAATAGGAGAGCGTGGAGTACGTCTTTCTGGAGGACAGAAACAGAGAATTTCCATAGCTAGAGCAATTCTTAGAAATTCACCTATTCTTATTTTAGATGAAGCCACATCAGCTCTTGATACAAAAACAGAGAAAGAAATTCAAGCTGCATTAGATGAAATTTCAAAGGATCGAACAACTATAGTAATTGCCCATAGATTATCAACTATCCGTAATGTAGATAAAATTGTAGTTCTAGAAAGAACAGGCATTAAAGAAACGGGAACCCATGATGAGCTGATTCGTTATGGAGGAACTTATGCTATGCTCTATAGAAGTCAGGTATCGTAAAGATAAAAAAGAGTTCGTTGAACTCCTTTTTACAATTGAAAATTGACGATTGATAATGGACAATTATGGATATTTCTCAGCGAGTGCTGAGAAATTACTAATAGAATAAAAAAACGACTTAAAATCGCTAAAGCAATTTTGAGTCGTTGTTTTTTATTCTATAGGAAATTATAAAATTTTAAACTTGAGGATAACTTTAAACAATATACAACATAAATTAATGAACAATTTAGGGTAGAAATTATTTTTTAGAAAAATAATTTCTTTGAATAGATTTCTAACTAGCAACTTTAGGATGCTAGTTTTTTTGCGAACACTGTTCGCAACTACAGACAATAAAATTAAAATTTCTCAGTGACAGCTGAGAAATGTCCACAATTGTGAATTGAGCATTGTGAATTGTGAATTAGAAAAAGGAGTTCACCGAACGCTTTTTTTCATTTATTCTCATGTTCTGAAAGAAATTTTTGCATAGCGTAAACAGAATCTGAACTAATAACATGTTCTATAGCACAAGCGTCTTCATCTGCAATAGAACTGTCAATGTTTAGAATTTTTATAAAGAAATCTTTAATAATGTGATGCTTTTTAGATGTAGATCTAGCTATTTCTAAGCCTAAGGGAGTTAAAAATATTTCCTTATATCTTTCATTGGTTATAAGTCCCTTTTCAGCTAAAGTTACCATAGCGCTATTAGTGCTGGCTTTAGTTACTCCAAGCTTTTCTGCTATACGAGTCATTTTAACTCCTTTGCCTTCTTCAGATAACTCATAGATAGCTTCTAAATAATTTTCCATTACAAAAGTAAGTTTTTCCATACAAATCTCCTGTGATTTTTAAAATTGATTTTACTTGCTCTACATTAATAAAAAGTCTTTTAATAATAATAACATATTTAAAATGGAGTTCCAAGAACAGATATGTTTGTAGAAAGTCAAGAAGTTGTATTATAATAATTCCAATATGAAGTATTATAAACAATAAAGATTTAGATAAAATAAAAATTTATGAAGAAAAATTACTTCCAATAGTAAAGGGGTTGGGATGAAGTTTAATTCATAAGAAGATGATAACATAAGAGTAATATGGGGATTTGCTTTTGTATTAATGTAAACAGCTTTTGAGAATAAAAGTGATTATACTAAAATTTAGTTATACCACAGAAAGAGAGGAATAATTTTGAGTGAGCGTATACCTTGTAGAAGTGAAGGATGTAAAGGAACTATTTTGAGAACAACAGCTGACAGAACCGGTGGTTATTGTATGCTATGCTATCAAGAAATAAAAAGAAAAGAGGAAGAAGAGTTTATCAAGAAAAATAGGAAAAATGTTAATTTGTATGCTAACATAACTGACCCTGTTGAAATTTTGGTCTAGGGATATTATGTTAGTTTGCTTTCACAGTGAGGGTAGACTTTTCAATTTGAAAATCTATTTCCCTTGACCTCACTTATGATTTTAGGAGCAATAGACTCTAATACAATGACTTCTTCAAGATACTGTAATAAGTTCTCTTGTGTTATTGTATCTAGAGAATTTAAATCTTTTATTACCTTCCATTCCTTCTATAGCATTTTCTATATGTACTAATAACTTTTCTAAAAGATAATTCTCATTTATATCATTATCCTTTTTTTCTAACTCAACATAATATCCTTCCGTTGCTATAGTAATTATTTCTGCATTATTTACTAAATAGTTGAAAACAGACATGTCCACGGCATTGATAGCTTTTTTAGTATGAAAACAATCCAAATCAATATCTAAAATAAATTTCTTGTTTATTCTATTCGAGATAAAAAAACCAGGTATAAAATTATTTATCTGATTTAATTTAAACAATAGTTCCGGTCCTTCTATTACCTTATCGTATACATAAATTTGGCACTCATCGCCATGTGAACTTTTTTTACATTTGCTAGTGCAGCAAGGATCTATATAGTATATTTTATTATTGGCATAATCTCTGCAAATACCTGCACTCAGTAGGCTAAATACTACTGCGTCTGATATCATCCCTGTTTGTAATGCAAAATCTATATGCTCATCATTGGAAAGCTTGTCTAATGATGATGCAATTGTACTTGATTCATTTATATATGCATTTGCTATAAGTTGATCTCTTACAGGTCTCCATTCTAGACCAGCAACCTTACAAGAATGCCTGTAAAATGCACTACGGGTATCCATATGGTGGTCAAAAGTTAATAATACTGGTGCAGTTTCATTATTAGAGGCATATTCTGACCATGGAATTATAACTTCGTGATGATTTTCTACAATATAAATTTTCTTTCCTCTTACTACTTTTTCAGTTACTTTATCTGTTTTCAACAATAATCACTCCTTTAAAAACACTCTACAATTTTCGACATTATATAACATATCATATCTTTAATAAAAGGAAAAGTGTCCTTTGGGAGATGATTATGGTGTGAAAAAATTCTTATCATCACGGTTGGTTTTAATTAGTTCTCAATCTTAATATATTATTCGTTAGAAGTATTATAAAACCAGCTTTAATGAAAAAGATAATAAGGTTTTTTAAGGTTAATATAGAAAGCCACTTCAATGTTTAGAATAAAATTGTAAACATTAAAGTGGTTTTTAATATAGTTAAAAAGATATTTTGTAATGGAAACTTTTTACATAATAAGGAATAATAGATTAATATTTCTTAAGACTTATGATATCATTGAAATATATGTAATTGCTTATAAAATAGAGTTAGAAATATAGATGTTAAAGATTATAAATTTTAGAAAAGCAAATAAAAATGAATAAATTCACATATAGAGATTTATTTAACTTAAGTTATAGCACAGAAAGAGAGGAAGAATTTTGAGTGAGCGAATACCTTGTATTAAAGAAGGTTGTAAGGCAACTATTTTGCAAACAACAATTGATAGAACCGGTGGTTATTGTATGCCATGCTATCAGAAAATAAAAAGAAAAGAGGAAGAAGAGTTTATCAAGAAAAATAGGAAAGATATCAACTTATATGATGGTATAACTGATCCTGTTGAAATCTTAAAAATAATGCATATACCTAAGAAATATAATCCATTAGAAAACTATGTGAAATATGAAAAAAGTATTGAAGAAATGTATACTTCTCTTTCTAAAGAAGATATAGAAAGAATGAAGGCTTATGTTATAAATCTAATTGAAGATGAAAATATAGAAATGGCTCAGGACATACTATTGGAAATTGTATGTTATACAAATACAGCAATTGAAGAATGTTTACGAGCATTATTAAAGGAGAATGAGTGTTATCCTGAAGTAATATTTAAAGATGCTCCAGTTGATGTTAGAGATTATTTGATAGAACAAGTTAATAAAGGCTCAGATACTTTAAGTTTAAATCATATGTTAAGAGCTTTACCTTGGATTGGTGATGAAAGAGTTGTACATTTATTTTATGAATGGAAGAAGAATACTCCTAAATGGAGAAATAAACTTTATATTCCACCAGAAGAATACTCTTTGGAAGCTGGATGGGAGTTAACAGAAGATGGAGAACGAAGAAATTTGTTTTATACAGATTGTTATGCCATTAAAAAGAAAAATTCTACTGAAGATGAACCTGTATTACTTTTACAGTCACAAGATAAAAAGTGTGAATGGTGTGGAGGAAATTTAGTAAATTTATTTAGTTTTGATTTAACAGATTCCTTATTTGAGTTTATGAATTTTAATGGTGTGAGATTGAATATAGCAACTTGCCATGTATGTAACTGCTATGGAACTATATATACTGATATTGATACTAATGGTGCTGTACATTGGAGTAAATTAAATATTAAACCGCAATATTTATGTGATGCAACTGATGAGGAAGCTATAACTCCTAAAGAGTTAATAGGCATGTCAAAGGTAAAGAGAAGCTGCTATCATGCAGCAAGTCAATTTTTAGAAACTACATTTTCACAAATTGGAGGGCATCCTACCTGGATACAAGATGCAGAATATCCTAAATGTCCAAAATGCTCAAAGCATATGAAGTTCATAGGGCAGGTTAATTGGGCTGATATTGTGGAATATGGCGAAGGTATGCACTATGCTTTTATCTGCGAAGAATGTAATATAGCTGCTACAAATTATCAACAGTCTTAGCAGTTATACAAATTAGAGGTGTTAGGATAGCAATAAGAAAAAGTAATATATTTTTATTGATATATTAACAGGATTACAAAAACTGTCTAGAGGTAGAGAAAATCCAGTTGCATTAGAATCAAATGCCATCCTAACAGAAGATATAGAAAAATTTATTTCAGGTGTAGGGTCTAAAAATATGAAGTAGGAACTTTGGTATTGGAAAACCTTATTTGATTAATAATTTGGAGGAAGGCAAAATGAAAAAAGAGATCATATATTTGAAAGGTGATGCTACTACTCCTAGCATACAAGGAAATAAAATAATTGCCCATATCTGTAATGATATTGGTGCATGGGGTAAAGGATTTGTACTAGCTGTTTCTAAGAGATGGAGTGAACCTGAAAAGGAATATAAAAAGTGGCATAAAGATGGTACTAATTTTGAACTTGGAGAAGTTCAATTTGTCCAAGTTTTTGAGGATATATATGTTGCTAATATGATAGGACAAAGAGGTATAAGAAGAGGTAAATCAGATCCACCTATTAGATATGAAGCTGTTGATAAATGCTTAGAAAAGGTTGGTGAAAAAGCATTAGAATTGAACGCTACTATTCATATGCCTAGGATCGGATGTGGATTAGCTGGTGGCAAGTGGGAAGAAATTGAAAAGTTAATAAATAAAAACATAAGTGCTAAGGGGATAGGTGTGTATGTTTATGATATAGAGTAAGTTTTATAATAAAGTGAGAAGAATTTTGCTTTATGAGGATATTAGCAGAAATATTAAAGAGGTTTTATATGTTTAAAAGATTTTTTAATAAAGAAAAAATTGAAGTAATACCTGTTAAGAAGATAATTGAAAGGACAAAAGAGGGGGATGGTAATGGAATAATCTTTTATGTGAAAAATGGAAAAGGTTTATTATGTCATAAATACGGTAATTATGAAGATAAAGCATTGTTAGCACTTGCTTATGATAATACTCCTTTAATTAAATTTCATTCAGATGAATATTTTTGTCCTACCTGTGAAAAACTTGTTTCAGCAGGATATGGCCTAAATATGGCTGACGATAATACTATTCGTGAAATGAGGAAATTATTTAATTCACCATTTGTATCATTGGAGCATTCTTTTAAGGACTTAAAGCCATTATTAGGATTGCTTCGGACAGGATATTATGTACTTATTGATGTTGAGTTATACCCATCAGATGGAAATGGGCAGTTTTTTTGGAAAGTTAATAATACTCCTTTATATAATAAAGCATCCTGTCCTATATATGGAGGTGATGGTTTATGGAGTGAGGTAATGACAAAGTATATTCTTCCTTCTCAGCCTCCTACAATGTTTAATAGAGATACAGCTGAATACTATAGGAAAAATAATAACTATAGAGCTATAGCATATTATCTTGAAGGGTATCTTTGTACACTCATTGATGGTCATCATAAAGCGGTTGCAGCTGCATTAGAATGTCGTCCAGTAAAAACATTAGTTATCATTCCGGCTAATTCTGGATGGTATAAAAGTAAACATCTCAGAGAGAAATTTGGTGGAATATCATTTAATGGTGTTAACTTATATGAAAATGAGATGATCACACCATTACAGCAAACAATAGAACTATTTAAATTAAACAGAATGTCTGACGAAGAGGCAAGAGTATATTTATCAAAAGTAAATACTAATTTTGATAAATATGAATGGGAGAAGGATATTTTAGAATCTGAAAAATATTATCCAGACGCTATGACAGTTGCAAGAATACATTGGGCTGGCGTAATTACTAATGAAAGATTAGACCAAATAGTTAATCATAAGGTTGCTATGACTGATACTGAAGCATTAAACTTAGTAACAGCACTATTTTCATTAGAACATCCAAGATTTAAGGAACTAGCATTTTATTTTTGTAACTATAACTGGTTTGTAAATATATGGTATGATATTTTTATATTATTAGCAAAAATCAAAGATGAGAATATAGAAAACTTTTTTATACAATATTTAATTGACACTGAGATAGAAAGGCCTAATTTAAATAAAATTATTGATGATTATCTAATGAGCAATTAACTAAGTATTTTAACTAATATCAATATGTATAACTTATTAGCGATTAAAATTCTTAATCAAAAATTAGAAAAGAATTAATTGGAATTTTAATATTAAACAAATATTAAAAATGGCATAGATAAGTGTTATGCAGGAAGAGGTATCTATAACTGCTGAAACAATTTTCTAATGCCAATAAATAACCATACTTGGTGAAGAAGTGTATCCCATCATCTCCACCAACAAAATCTCGGCATTATATGTGGAGGTTTTTTATAAGTTTTAGAATTTTATTTTAACCTTTTGTTTTCCTAAAAGCTAGTGGTGTTTTTCCATGAATCTTTTTAAACACTTTTACGAAGTTTCCACTATAATTATATCCAAGCATTTTAGATATTTCATCAATACTTAATTCTGTTGTAGTTAATAGATTTTCTGCCATTGTCATTTTAATGGAATTAGTATATTAGCTAATACACATATGATATTTTGCTAAAAAACCTGCTTTTAATTTTTGTTCATTTAGAAATACCATTTTACTTAAGCTTTTAATGGTAGGAGGATTGCAGACTTCCTTTGTTAAAATATCGTAGGCTTTCTGTATTGCATTGGCATATGAAGCAGTTAAAGTAATATATCTATTTTCCCCTATTTTAATATGACCATAATTTAATGACAAACTCCTTTCATTTGATATTTCTATGATTTTATCATAATTTTAGTTAGCTAATTATATTATTGCTTAAAATCAAAAACACCCTGCATTTCTGCAGAGTGCCGTAAATTCAATAATGATTCGTTACTGAGTTTTAATTTTCCTTCCGTCTTTAAAGGTAACAACTGAGTCTTGTTTAACCTAGAAATTTAATGCGAACCCCAATAATAAATACTAAAAATAAAACGAATAGTATAGTTAAAACAAAGAGCACTATACTTATTACTATCAGTACCTTATCTAAATTTTCTGGATTGAATACCTTTCTTAAACTTGTATAAATCAGTATGCCTAAGATTCCACCAAGAGTGTTAGTCAAGAGATCAGTTATATCCGTAGCGCCGACCGCTAAAATGAATTGACTTACTTCAATAAAAAGACTAAACAATAAAATATAGATGGCATTTTGAACGATTGAACTTTTTTTGTTCACTATTTCTATCAAAATACCTAAGGGAACAAAAATAATAATATTGTAAACAACTTCTTTGACGCCACCTGACGCTCCAAATGGTATCAAGTTAATATGTCGTAATTGTTCACCAGAAAATGCTCGATTAAGTACATCATTCAGCGAAACTGAAAATTTAAAAAGCAATATCCAAATCAAAACGATGAAGTAAAGGTATAAAAGAATTTTACCTGCTTTTTTCATGTGAACGCCTCCTTCGTATTCGAATGCTTTATTTATTATATCACGAGGTGTCAAGCCAATTTAACATTTTGGACAAGCGATAGATATGTAAATACCAATATGAATAAACTGAGTAAGGAAAAGTATTTTAACTATGGGAGTA
The DNA here is from genome assembly GCF_054863625.1 of Clostridium sp. Marseille-QA1073. Taxonomy (NCBI): domain Bacteria; kingdom Bacillati; phylum Bacillota; class Clostridia; order Eubacteriales; family Clostridiaceae; genus Clostridium; species Clostridium sp. Marseille-QA1073. Next base: position 112,285 of record NZ_JBSVQM010000001.1, read on the forward strand.
AAGAGCTTCTTGGAGTAATTAGATTTGATTTCTGTGATGGAAGATTATCTTGATAAGAATGAAAAGCATGCTCTTAAATATGAAAATAAACTAAAATAAGGTATAAACAACAATAGCAAATAGTAGTAATAAATATATGAAAAATAGTTTATGGAAGGAGGGGAAATATATGAAATATGTAACGTTAAATAATGGGGTGAAAATGCCTGTTTTAGGATATGGTGTTTATCAAATTGAAGATCTGAAAGAATGTGAGAGATGTGTATTAGATGCAATTGAAGTAGGATACCGTTCAATTGATACCGCCCAGACATATGGTAATGAAGAAGCTGTGGGAAGAGCAATTAGGAAGTGCAACGTTCCAAGAGAAGAATTATTTATTACAACTAAAGTATGGATATCAAACGCTGGGTATGAAAAGGCGAAAACTTCTATAGAGGAATCACTTAAAAAACTTCAACTTAAATATTTGGATCTAGTATTAATACATGAACCTTTCAATGATTATTATGGCACATATAGAGCTATGGAGGAAATGTATAAGAGTGGTAAGATAAGAGCTATAGGAGTAAGTAATTTTTATCCAGATAGATTAATAGATCTTATTAAGTTTAATGAGGTAGTTCCAGCAATTAATCAGGTTGAAACACATCCATTTAATCAGCAAGTAAAGGCTAAAGAAATCATGGATAAATATGGGGTGCAAATTGAATCTTGGGCACCATTTGCAGAAGGAAGAAATAATATCTTTACAAATGAAACTCTAAAAAAAGTTGGAGATAAATATAACAAATCTACAGCTCAAGTTGCATTAAGATATTTAATTCAAAGAGGTGTTATTGTTATTCCTAAGTCTGTGCATAAAGAAAGAATGATTCAGAATTTTAATATATTTGATTTTAAATTAGATGAGGATGATATGAATAAGATTGTCAAATTAGACAAAGCAGAAAGTGCATTTTTCTCTCATTGTGATCCTAATGTTGTAGAAATTTTTGCTGGATTAGATGAATAATAAAAATATAAGAGTTGAATTTTATATACTATTAAAAAGAGTCATGAAATTGAATTGGTTAATTATTATATAAAGTAGTTAGTAATATAAATATGTATTACTAACTATTTTTATATATAAGGAACTTTCTCAAAAGAATGGAGATGATAATGATAAAATATAGTGTTGTTGTTAAAAATGATAAAAATTTTTGAATATAAGGGTAAAAATAGATATTATAATTGAAAAAATATCTATGTCAAAATTGCATGTTAAAGATAATATTTCATTAGTAATGTTTTATTGTTTAGATTTTATGAAAGATAATATATATTATATTGAAGATTATGATATTGTAGCAATATGTGAGTTTGATGAAGATGTTTTATATTTACAAGAAGTGCTTAGTAGAAAAGAAGTAAAGCTAGATAATATTATTAATGCAATGATGAATGAGAAAACCAAGAAAGTAGTTATGGGGTTTACTCCTAATAATATTATTGGCTATGATGAATTATTATTAAAAGAAGAGGATACTACACTCTTTGTAAGAAGTAAAAAAGAAAATCCACTTAAAATAAATAAATTAATGTTTCCAGTGTTATCACATACATAAATTGTTAAAATAAAAAACCTCACTTAGTATCGATACGAAGAGACGTATCACAAGTAAATTAGGTTAGAAGTTAGAATTAATTTATACGGAAAAGCTAAGAACATTATAATAAATGAGAAAGAGTAAAGAAAAATAGCAAACTTTATTTTTAAGATTTGCTACTTTTCTTTGTTAATTTATAAAACTTAAATCAAATCATCTAAGCCATTAACTGTAGTTTGTTCATTGTCATTAATAGGAATAACTATGCATTTTTGACCATCAATTATTTGAGATTTTATTTGAGGTATTTTTTCAGGTTTTACTTGAAGTATAACATCATAGTCATGAGTAAGGGTATTATCTGCTGAATTTATATCTGGATATTCTTCTAAATTATCTTCTAAGGCATCATTTAAATCATTTTTAAAAACATCATTTAAGGAATCATCTAAATCATTTGTTAAATCATCTTCTAAAGCGTCATCTAAAGTCACATTATCATCATCATTCTTTTTAGAAATCTCAGCTTCTTTATCCATAGATGCCTCTTTCTTTACTTCTTCAAGTTTATATTGTAGAATTTCTACTTGCTTTTTAAGCTGTTCTTCCTTTTTTCTTTGAGCATTTGCCTTAAGTATTTTTGAGTCAATTAAATTCTCCGCTAAAGGCAGATCCTCACCAAAGTTTTCTACATAAGACTTTTCAATTTTAGTAGTAGCTTCTTCAGAAACTCCGCTTTCTATTAAAAGATTTTGTATGTCTTTTTGTGTTAAAGTTATAGGTTCAGCATCTGCATCATCATATATTGAATTGTATTCATCTATCATAGTATTTAGGTTTTCTTGTATTTCCATAAAAGTTTTCTCAGCTTTTTTTTCATCAGTATCAATATAATCTTTAATAATTGTATGGAAGGTTTCTTTTTGTATATTGGCAGTTTGCTTTGAAAAGCAGCCTAAAGCTTTTTCCATTAATTCAGGATGTGGGTCTTTTGGATTTTTAGTGTAGTACATAACAGAGTTAACATCTGAACTACGATCAATAAAAGCAGGGAACACAAAACCGATGGTTGGAGCATTCACTACCCAATCTCTAATACGTGCTGTTATTTTCTTTTCTTCTTCAAAGTATCTAAGTCCAGGATCTGAAAGTGAAACAGGACATATTGCACATAAAATATACTCATATACTTCTTCAGATTCATCTATTTTAGCATTATCAGTAGTTTTAGTAATAACATCATAGGCATCGTGAAAAACTAGTATTAAAAAATTACCAGTATAATCATAGCTATCTATAATGGATTTATAGAAATCTTGAAGCAAAGCATCATCCTTTAATTGGCTTTTTTTAAGCTTAATAAGAGAAAGTTGTTTTTCATTTTCAAGATTTTCATTGAGCGGAAAGTTAAGTTCTAAAATATTATTACCAACAGTTCCAGATAAGACTTTTTTAGCAATTTCTAAGTATTTAAAGTACTCATCATCTTCTAAATTTAAAAAGGTTTCTCTAAAATTTAAAATAATATTTTTTTCACCATTAACATAGCAACCACACATTTTAGTGAAGGTACAATAATCTTTCTTTAAACGTTTTTTTAACTCAAGTATATCTTTTTTGTTCATATACAAACCCCTCAATCTAATCTTTTCTATTTGTAGTCATTAATTAACATATTATTAAGTATAGTATTTTTTTTATATTAATTAAAGATTTCATTAGATAAATTTAAAGCAGATGATATGCAAATAATAACCATTATATCTATTTTAATAAGTGGTTATAAAGAGAAAAAATATAATAAAGTTTGATATAGAGATACATTAGTATATATAAATAGGAGTAGATGTAAAATATCATGATGAACAGGAAAGTAAAATATATTTTTTTAAGTACCCTAGAAATGCTATTTAGGTATACGTATTATTTATAAGGAGGTGAGTTATGTTAGAAAATATTAATGAACAAGTTATGATAATTAAGAATGATAAAGAGCGGATAAATCTTTTCATTAATGACTATAAACAATTTATTATAGCTTATTGTAATAAATCCCTAAAGAGATATATTGATATAAAGAATGATGATGAATATAGTATAGCTATTATGGCTTTTTATGAATCTATAAAAAGTTATGATATAAGCAAAGGAAGTTTCTTTTCATATGCTCAGCGAGTTATAAAATTTAGATTGATAGATTATTATAGAAAAAATAAAACATTATTAAATGAGAAATCTATAGAAGAAGATAAAGAAAATAAGGACAAGTTTTTCTTAAACCAATCTATAGAAAATTATGAAAAACAGGACATTTTATATTTAAGAAAACTTGAAATAGAAAGCTTAATTGGTGAATTATCCCAATATAATATAACTTTTAAGGATTTAATAAAAGCTTCTCCTAAATGGAAGTCTACTAGAAAACAATATAATGAAATAATTAATTACATATTAAAAAATAGAGATATTATTGAGGAAATATGTTTAAATAATAAGATTCCAATAGCAAAAATTCAAAAAAATACTAATATACCCCGAAAAACAATAGAAAGATCACGAAAGTATATAATATCAGTACTGATAATACTTTTAGGTGATTACCAATATATAAGAGAATACATAAATTTGGAGGTTTGATATGAAAAGAGCCTTAGTGGTAGAGATAAATGATAAGCATATGATTGTTATTGATAATAAAGGTAGATTTAAAAAGGTTAAAAATAAAATGAATTTAAAAATTGGTGATGAATATGAAAGAAATGAGGGATTAATTATGAAAAAAGGTATAGTATTTGCAATGTCACTTATTTTATTGCTTGGAATAGGTGGCTTTGGATATTCTTATGCAGCTCCAAAAGATTATTTAACACTTGATATAAATCCTAGTATAAAACTAACAACTAATAGGTATAGCAAAGTAATAAAGATAGAAGCATTAAATTCTGGCGGAGAGAGTATAAGTAAAGAATTAAAAATAAAGAATAAAAATGTTAATGAAGCTATAAAATTATTAGTAGAATCTGCAGTGGACAATGGTTATATAGTTGATGATGAAAATGCAGTTATGCTTACTTCAACAAATGATGAACTATTAGACGAAGCAGAGATAGGCGCAGAAGAAGGCTTAGAGGAAGAAGAAATAAAAAATACTGAGATAATAAAAGAAAATGTTAATAAAGAAAGATTTGAAGCAGCTGAAAGATTAGGAATATCACCTGGAAAAGTAAATTTAATTCAGAAGCTTCAACAAGTAATGCCAGAAGCAACTTTAGATGAATATGCAAACTCTTCAGTTAAAGATATTGTGAAAAAGATAAAGGAGCAAAGGGTTAAAGAAAAAGAGGAAGATAAGAAAGAAAACGATAAAACAAAAACTAATGATGATGTAAAACAAACTACAAACTCTAATGGCAAAGGAAGTACTTATCAAGAGAACAAAAAGAATAATGAGAACTCTATAAATAAAAATAATAATTCAAATGCTAATAAAGAAAAAATAAATAATGGTGAAAAAATAAAAGAGAATATTAAAGATACAAATAATAGTGAAAAAATAAAAGATGATACTAAAGGAACAAATAATAGTGAAAAAATAAAGGAGAATATTAAAGATACAAATAGTAGTGAAAAAATAAAAGAGAGCACTAAAGAAACAAATAATGATAAATCTAATAACTCGAATAAAGGTAAATCTAATAAAGTAGAAGATAATAAAGAGAATAACAATAAGGCAGAAAATAATAACCTTTCAAAGAAGAACAATTAATATAAGGAGAATCTATATTTAAAGTGATTCTTATATCAAGGATATTAAAAAAGCCAGTTAAGTAGATAAAAGCTGATTCCTGTATTAAACAGTAGTCAGCTTTTTAAAATTCCATTAGTAATGGTAGTTGTTATTATATATAATTTTAATAACAGACTATAGTTTAGTTAAACTTGAACAAGTTTTATAATCAACCGGATCCATTTATATAACTAATAAAAGATTATTAATATGCATTATCTTAGCAGTTTCTGTGTCTAAACATGGATTGTCCAAGAGTGTATAATTCAAATAATTTTTTAATAGGGAAAATCTTCAATTATAAATCAATTGCATTTAATGAATTAAATGCCCATAAAGTTATAGGTATGTGTCATTGTGATAATCTAAAGTCAGCATCTGTAATGCAAAAATCAGGAATGTCAAAACAGGGTGTATTTAGAGAAGAATATAAATGTGGAGGTAAGTGGGTAGATCAATTTTATTTTAGCATTTTAGAGCGAGAATATTATAAAATTTATAAAGAAAGTTAGTTTTAAATTCATATACTATAAGTATTATGAGCGTGATGCGAAGCAATATTGTTATAAGAACTAAGGTAAGCTCAAGTTTCCCTTTACTAACATTATAAAGAAGTTGTTGAGTATATAATAAGAAATATGTTAAGAACAGTTCCTAAGTTATTACCATATATTATAACATTATATGGTTAATAAGGTTGGAGGAAATCAATATGATAGAGGGCTTAACAGGACTTGTTATAACTAAAGAAGATAAAAGTTATAATATTGTTCGTAGAACTGCAAATTTATATTTTAGTTATTACCCAATGGTAATTGTATATCCTAATAATATAACAGATGTAGTTAATGCAGTAAATTGGGGAAGAAAGCAAGGATTAAATATACGTTGTAGAAGTGGTGGTCATAACTATGAATCATTTTCTGTGGCAAATGATGCTGTTGTGATAGATGTTTCTAATTTGCTTGATTTTGAAATAGATACGAGCACAGGTTATGTAAGAATAGGGGCAGGATATAATCACGAGCAACTTTATACTAAGATAGATAAATATGGATTTGCATTTGTTGGAGGAAGTTGTGGATTTGTTGGCGTTTCAGGAATTACATTAGGAGGAGGAGTTGGCTATTTACAAAGGAAATATGGGCTAGTATGCGATAATTTAGTAGAAGCACAAATAGTAGATGCTTTTGGTAGGATAATAACTGCTAATTCATATCAAAATCAAGATTTATTTGCTGCATTAAGAGGAGCAGGTAGTAATAATTTTGGAGTAGTAGTGTCACTTACTTTTAAAGTATATCCGATTTCTAAAGTAACAGTAATGACTGCTGAATGGCCTAAAAAGAGTAGATATGAAGTAATTCAAGCATTTCAAAAGGTAGGGGAACATTTACATAATAGGTATACGATTAAGGTTTCTATGACTAAAGATATTATTGAACTATATGGGGTAGGATTAAGAAGTACGGAAAAAGAAATGGAACAAGCTTTAAGTGTTTTATTAAAAGTTCCTAATAAAATGAATTATACAACAAAACATATTGGTTTTAAGGAATTTGTACAGAAAAGTCCAGGTTTTGTGTCTACACCAAAAGGATTTAAGATTACAGGATTACTTGCATATAATCCATTAGGAAAAGAACCTTGTCAAATAATGTTTGACTATTTGGATAATTCGCCGCCTATACAACCACCTATAGACATTGGATTCCTTCTATTGGGAGGAAAGATTGCAGAAAATGAAGGTTTGCCTAGTGCTTTTCCTCATAGACATGCTAAGGTATTAATAGAAATTGATGCCGAATGGATTCTTAAGTATAGTATGTATGCTAATGATACAATTAGGTGGGTAAATAGTTTAAGAAATTCCTTACTTCCATATGCAGGCTTTGGGTATCTTAACTATTGTGATATTAATATACCTGATTATTTATATAGTTATTTTGGCAATAATGTATCCTGGTTAAAAACTGTAAAAGAAAAATATGATCCATATAACTTATTTTACTATCCGCAAGGAATAAATTTATAGATAGTGGATATATTGAAATAATATTCAAACCAAGATTATGAGTAGCAGCAAAAATGATACAAATTACTAGGAAAATAACCTAATCTAAGTAGCAGCAATGCAAATGAATGGTTAGAATATAACATAAATGAGAAGCATATCTATATTCGAATGCAAGAAAAGACCACTGGAGAATTCCCAGTGGTTCAATCCTAACTTTTTAATAATTACTATTTTAGGGAAAATTCACACTTTATTTTATACACTAATTCCTAAAAATACTTTTGTATTTATTCTGAGCCTAGATATAATATGACTGAATATTATTTATATAAATGAATGTGTAAGCAATTAATTTTTGTCAGTTTTAATATATATTATGTTTTTATCATCAATTTTTTTCAAAGAAAGAGATTCTAAAGTATCTTCATTAACTATTATTTGAGTTTCATCTAATATAGTTACAGGAATATTAGATATTTCCTCACCATTTAAAACTTTAACAGCAAGTTCTCCAGTTTTATAACCTAATTTTTCATAGTCTATACCTTGACATGCAAGTGCACCAGATTTGACAGAACCATCTTCGGAAGATATTACTGGCACTTTATTATTAGTAGCAATTTTAGAAACTATTGGCATAGAAGAAACAATTAAGTTATCTGTTGGAACATATAAAACATCTATTTTACCTACTAAACTAGACATAGCTTGACTAATTTCCATTGAAGAGGAAACACCCTTTTCTATAACTTTATAATTATTTTTAGATGCATACTCTTTTAGAGTATCAACTTGTATCTTTGAATTTACTTCACTAGTATTATATAGAACACCTATAGTTTTAGCATTTGGGATAAACATTTTAATTAATTCTAAATTTTTATCTATAGATATGTAATCTGATGTACCTGATACATTTTCTTCAGGCTTATCTATAGATTTTACTAGGCCAGCAGCAACTGGATCAGTAACAGCAGTTATTAAAATAGGTATATCTTTAGTTACATTATAAGCTGCTTGAGCTGATGGCGTTGATATAGCATATATTAAATCCTTTTTATCAGATACAAACTTATTTGCAATCATTTGAGTTGTAGGAATGTCATTTTGGGCATTTTGGTAATTAATTTTTATATTTTCTCCATCTTTATACCCGTTATCTTCTAGTGCTTTTATGAAGCCATCTCTTGCTTTATCTAAAGATGGATGTTCTACTAGCTGAGTAATACCTATTGTTTTGATATCCTTATTTGAATTAGATAATTTATCATTATTATCCTTAGAACAACCTGTAAGTAAAGAAACTCCAATTGTCCCTACTAAAATTAAATTCATTAACTTATTTTTTATTGTCATAATATAATCCTCCTAAATTTTATTTTTATATATGTAGTTAAATCTATATATTAATTAATTAGACTATAAATTAAACCTTACATTTTAAACGGCATATTCAAATTTATCTAGTATTTCTTCTATACTTATATTTGATTTTTCCTCACCACTTATATCTAAAATTACTTCACCTTTATGAAGCATTATAAGCCTATCGCCATAGCTAATAGCATGCTTTAGGTTATGAGTTACCATTAGTGTGGTTATATTTTTTTCTCTAACAATTTTATTAGTTAAATCTATAATTTCATCTGAAGTTTTAGGATCTAAAGCAGCAGTATGTTCATCTAATAATAAAACCTTTGGATCTGTGATAGTGGACATAATTAGGGAAAGCGCTTGTCTTTGGCCACCTGATAGATATTTTACTTGAACATCTAAATATTTTTTTAAGTCAAGTGATATATTTTCTAATAAGTCTTCTATAACTTCAGTTTTATGACGGAGACATTTTTTAAGATTGAGTAAACTTCCTTTGTTTAAAGCTAAGGATAAATTTTCTTTAACTGTCATAGAAGGACAAGTGCCTAAACTTGGATCTTGGAACACTCGGCTTATTAGCTGAGTTTTTTTGTGTTCAGCTAGCTTTGTTAAATTAATACGGTCTAATAAAATATCTCCTTGACTTTCTTTTATAAAACCTGAAATTATATTAAGTAAAGTGGACTTACCTGTACCATTACTTCCAATGATACTAACAAATTCACCTTTATTTATAGTTAGTGAAAGATCTTTGAAAATTATATTGGGATCTCCATATGGATTAGGGAATGTTTTTGAAATATTCTTAATCTGTAACATCTACAGCACCTCTTCTCTTTAAATTTTTATAGTTACTATTGTTATTAACAAAAATATTTAGGTTACCAACACTTAAGAATAAAATTATTACTATAGAAGTCATTAATTTTAAGTTATTAGGAGGTACTATGCCTAAATCTATTGCAAAATAAATTGTAAATTGGTAGATTAAAGTCCCTAATAATATGGATGTTGTGAGCTTAATAAATGTAAGTTTCTTAAATATGGAGATGCCAATTATAATTGATGCTATTCCAAGTATTAAAGTACCAATCCCCAAATTAACATCAGAGAATCCTTGAAATTGAGCAAATAAGCTACCAGATAAAGCAACAAGAGCATTAGATATCATTAATCCTAATATTTTTATAATACCAATATTAATTCCTAATGATTTAACCATTTGAGGATTATCACCAACAGCTTTTAATGTGTATCCAAGACCAGTAGTTAAAAATAAATCTAAAATAAATTTGCAAAACAATACAATTATTGCAACTAATACTAGCGGAGAAATGCCCATATTAAATAGGTGATTGAGGTCAAATAATGGAATGTTTGACTTTTCCATTATGCCTAGATTAATAGAGTAAAGCATACCCATAACTAAGATTCCTGAAAGTAAGTTAGAAATTTTAAATTTAATATGTAAAATACCAGTAACAAGACCAGAAATTAAACCACATACCATAGCTAATAAAGTTCCCATTATTGGAGAGATATTGTTAGTTAAAGAGAAAGCAATGATAGCTCCGCCTAATGAGAAACTTCCATCAACAGATAAGTCTGGGAAATCTAAAATTTTATAGCTGATATAAATACCTAATACCATAATTGATAAAATTAAACTTTGTATTACTACAGATGTAATTCCTGCCATAAAAAACACTCCTTTTAAAATTTATTGTGTATAAAAAACCACATGGTATAGTCCATGTGGTTTACTTTTGAATATAAAAAAGCCACATAGAATAATCCAGGTGGCTTACTTTTGAATATAAAAAAGCCACACAGTATAATCTGCGTGACTTTATAAATGGTAATAATAATGAATAACATTATAAACAATATAGCCAACACAGATACAATCCCTAATTATCAGTAAGTCCTAAGGGGCTTGTATCCATGTTAAAATTAATCAAATTTGTAACGTGATACAAACCCTATATAAATTGGCTATAAAAACTAAATCGTGCTTGTTTGTTTATTAAAGTATTCATAATTACCCTCCAGTTTTAGTTCATAATTAATAATATTTTTCATAGAAAAACAAAGATAAGATTTAATGTTTGTTCTTCATTTAATTTAGTAAGAGTATATTCTATTTAAGATTGTAAGTCAATAAAAAAATATAAAACTGATTAAATTTTTTACAGATTAACTAAAGTTTATAAGGAGGTATATGAGAATATATATGTAGGGTTAAAAGTTTTAAAAAGATTATAAAATTAATAAAGTATAATATAGATCAATCGAGTAAACATTGTATAAATCAAAGGTTTTGTCATTGATAAGATCTACGTAAGTAAAAATTCTATAATTTGATTTTAGCAATTCATATGTTATAGTATTTTGTATGCTTAGTGCAATAATTAGAAATTTGTTTATGTTAGTATCTATGTTTTATAGACAAGTATTAGTAAAAAATATAAAATAATTCAATATAGGAATGTTGAGGTTCTAAATTGAAGAAGTAATTTTAAAAGATAAGGGGGAAAGAATGTGAGTCCATTAGAAAGAAAACAAAAATCTATAGAAATATTAAAAGCTAATAAGGTTCCATATATGGAAGGACTTCCAGTTATTGAAGATGTAAATGAAATAGAGATGCGAAGTGCAGAAGAAATAGCTAAACGTGCTATTGCTTGTTTAATCTCTATTCAAGTAGCTTGTGATATTAATAGTGGAGATAATATTGAAGAATCTAGAGAGTTTTTTAAAGGTTTTTTAGAAAAGTATAAAGTAAAAGAAGAATTAACTGATAATGAGAAGGAAATTATTTTTGGAAGTCCAGATAAGCAAGAAGTAATTAATATGGCGTGGAAGTACGAAGCATATTGGACGCTTATTTGGGCATTAGGTATTGTAGATAAGCTAGAATATCCTTCACAAATATGCGACTGTAACTTTGCAATTCGTGCAGTGGCAGATTATGAAGACTTTAATGATTTTATGAAAACAGTTAAACTGAGAAGCATAGAGGAAATATTAGATGAAGCGGATTTAATTTATCGTTATAACTGGGCTTGTGTAGATGCTAGGATACATGGAGAAAATCCACCAGCAGGGCTAGATTTAGGTATAGTATTTGAACGTCATTGGGGATTAAATTGGCTTATTGGAAAAGGCACATATAATGATAATTGGGATAGTGTTTCAACAGATACTTAATAAAGCATATAAATTTATTTTAAATCTAAAATTGATGCTGTAAAAAAATATATTGTCTTATATGTTCTTAGTATATAAATAGTAAATTCAACAATAATTAAATCACAATAATTCTATATATTAAAATAAGCAGTATAATACTATATCATTATGTACATAAATATAATAACCTACTTACTTTTATTAAGTATGTATGGTAAAATGTATGCAGGTGGTGATTGGATATGGAAAAATACCATATGTGTCCAAAGTTTGAAAATGCTTTTGGATTATTAGGAAAAAGATGGAACGGATTAATTATAAGAACATTACTAGGAGGACAAAAGCGCTTTTCTGATATAGCAGATGCAATTCCTAATATGAGTGCTCGTATGCTTACAGAAAGATTTAAAGAATTAGAAAGCGAAGGAATTGTTATTAGAAAAGTTTATCCAGAAACACCTGTACGTATAGAATATGAACTTACAGAAAAGGGACATGACCTTAAAAATGCTATGGATGAAATTCAAAAATGGGCAGAAAAATGGAATTAATTAAAATAAACAAAAGAATCTCTTAAAATTAATAAGAGATTCTTTTTATTTAAAAAATATCTTGACTAATTCTACTTAGCATGTAATAATAAATTTAAAGTTAGTTACTAAATGTAACTAAATAAATTATTTAATCTAAATAATTATATGTAAGAAGATAAATTATTTTTTATTGAGCATACATGAATATTGAAGAGTAGAATTATGAACAATATAAAAGAGGAGTGATATGAGATGTTAAGAAAAATAGAAAGCAAAAATATAGGAAGTAGTAATCTTGAATGGCTAAAGAGTAAATTTCACTTTTCATTTGCTGAGTATTATAATCCCGATAATATAAATTTTGGAGTTTTAAGAGTTATAAATGATGATTTAGTTCAATCTAATACAGGGTTTGACACTCATCCTCATAGAGATATGGAAATAATATCATATGTTGTCAATGGTGAACTTACTCATAGAGATAGCATGGGTAATAAGAGCACTATAACCCGTGGTCATGTTCAATACATGAGTGCAGGAACAGGAGTTTATCATAGTGAGCATAATTTTGGAAAAGAGACATTAAGACTTTTACAAATATGGATTTTCCCTGATCAAAAAGGATACAAACCTAACTATGGGGATTACAGATTTAATTGGGATGACAGGCAAAATAAATGGCTTCATATGGCTTCAAGCAAAGACGGTGATGCCCCAATAAAAATAAATCAAGATATTAATGCTTATTCCTTAGAACTTGAAAAAGGAAAAGAGATTAGTTTTCCAATGAAGGAAGGAAGACAGGCATATTTAGTTCAAATAGAAGGAATGCTATTAGCTAATGAAGTTGAATTAAATGAAAGAGATGGAATGGAAATAGTTGAGGAAGATATTTTAATTAAAGCAAAAGAAACTTCTCATATTATAGTTTTAGAAATGAAAAAACAAGATTAATATTAAATTTATTTATAAATAACAAAAAAATTATATATTTGGAGGTATGGATAAATGTCAAAAGAATTTTTAACTGCTATTGAAGATAGACGCACATTTTATGGAATTAGCAAGGAAGCTGTAGTTTCTGATGATAGAATAAAAGAGGTTATAGAACATGCAGTGAAGCATACACCATCAGCATTTAATTCTCAAAGTGCAAGGATAGTTCTATTATTAGGAGAACATCATGATAAATTATGGGATATTACAAAGGAAGCATTGAGAAAGATTGTACCAGCAGATAAATTTAGCCCTACTGAAGAAAAAATAAATTCATTTAAAAGTGGATATGGTACAGTTTTATTCTTCGAAGATAATAGTGTAGTAGAATCTCTTCAACAACAATTTGCTGCCTATAAAGATAATTTTCCAATTTGGTCTCAACAATCAAGTGGAATGCACCAATTTACTATTTGGACTGCATTAGAAATTGAGGGATTTGGAGCATCACTTCAGCATTATACTGAACTTATTGAAAATGATGTAAAGAAAGAGTGGAGTGTACCAGAAAACTGGAAATTAATTGCACAAATGCCATTTGGTAAGCCAACAGAAGAACCAGGTGAAAAAGAGTTTCAGCCATTAGAAGAACGTATTAAGATATTTAAATAGATTTTATTTTGATAGATTATAAAATAGATAGATTATAAAAAAAGTTCCTTTAGAAAAAAGGAACTTTTTTTATATAGTTGTTAAGTAGCTGCTACTTGATGGAAATGGATTTTTAATCATTAATCTATTTATGGCTCTTTTAATTTTTGATGAAAATTGAAAAAGTTAAATTATGGATATATTGCTCTAAAATAGTAATAATATGTAAAAAAACTGCATTAAAATATCTATAGAAAATTATATAATGAAATGATTATTTTAAAATATAATCTTGTACAAGTGGATATTGATGCTAATAGGACAAGGCTTTATAAATTTTTATTAGGTTTAAAATGTTATATTTATTAAAATTATGTAAATAGTAGGATTTTTTCATTTATTTGTTTAAATTAAAGAAATTAAAACTATTTTCTAAAATTAGGATTATTTAGTATTTTAAAAATTTTGGAATTTATGTATAATTATATTATTAAATAATATAATTTGAAAAAATGTATTAAAAAAGTTGTAGAGGAAGGTGATTATATTAGATAAAAAGTAGAATTATATTTATTGCACTTATCTTATTTTCATAATTTTTATCTCTACTCTACCATGAGTTTTAAGTCATGGGTACGTCTCAGAGAAAAAAAGGATTCTCGTAATCCTTAGAACAACTTTATGGTTATTTAATTTATGTATCAAATCATTAAAAATAACCTGTCGTATTTTAGTAGAAGATTAATAAACATAAGGAGTAAAAGTATGATAAAGAAGTTACATTTTAAATCTAATTTAATTGAAGGAAACTTTAAAAAACCCACTTTATCCAAAGTATTGAGTACATTGGTCATAACTACACTAATTGCAACAAATTCCCATGGACTAATTTATGCATTACCTAATCAAAACTCTGAAGCTATACCTAATCTTACTATGGAACAAATGCTCAATTATGAAGAAGTTCCTCATGATAATTGTCTTGATAATATAAAAAGGGTTAAAGATGAAAATTTTATTTTGTCAAATAGCTCTTCCGATATACCAGGGGAAATTAGTGGACAAGCAATAGAGAAATCAAATATAAGAGCATTTGGAGCAGAAAAATCAAGTGTGCAAAAATATTCTATGTCTGATTTAAACCGTATGAATTATACCAGCCTTGTTAATCTTCTTGTTACTATTGAATGGAGTGATATTACAGATCTTTTTCAATATAATGCTGATGCACAGGAGTTTTACAGTAATACAAATCGTATGCAAGCACTTCTTGATGCTATTAAAGAAAGAGGAAGTCAATTTACATCCTCTGATACAAAGGGCCTCCCTACTCTTATTGAGGTATTTAGAGCAGGAAACTATTTAGGTTTTTACAACAAAGAACTTGAATCACTTAATACTAAAGCTAACCGTGATAAATGTATACCTGCTATATTGGCAATTGAAAAAAATCCAAACTTTAAATTGGGTACAAAAGAGCAAGATGAGTTAGTTGCTTCTACAGGTCTACTAATTAATGCTACGACATCCGATTTAGAAGTAATTAATTACGCTATTCCAATTTTGAAGCAGTACAACGAAAATTTTGATGATTATACACAGCAATACTCAAAGGGCTCTGCTTTATTTAATATGCTTAAGGGTATTAACTATACAATGGATAAATACATTTGGGATGGCACACCTATTGAAAAGACTCCATATTATAAAAATATTGATTCTTATATTAAGGAGTTAAACAAAATTGCTATAAAAGGAAATGTTAATAGTGATAATGAATGGGTAATAGATAGTGGTATTTATTATACTGGACAATTATCAAAATATGCAAGCAATCCAAATGATTGTAATAAAGTACTCACAGATGCTTTAAAAATTTACCCTTATTTAAGCTCATCTTACTTTAAAGCTGCTGATCAGATATATACGAATTTTAATGGTAAAGACTATTATGGAAATATAATTGATATAAACAAATTAAACGAAGAAGGAAAACAACATTATCTACCTAAAACATATGTATTTGATGATGGAAAATTTGTATTTAAAGTAGGAGATAAAATATCTGATGATAAAATTCAACGACTTTACTGGGCTACAAAAGAAGTAAACTCTCAGTTCTATAGAATTTTTGGAGATGATACTCCTATAGACAAAGGACCTAGTGCAGATGATGTGTTAACAGTTGTTGTTTATAACACTCCAGATGAATACAAAATGAATTCAACTTTATATGGTTTTAGTACTGATAATGGAGGTATATATATTGAAGGTGATGGTACATTCTTTACTTATGAAAGAACTCCAGAACAAAGTATATATTCACTTGAAGAATTATTCCGTCATGAGTTTACTCATTACCTCCAGGGAAGATACCTTGTACCTGGTATGTGGGGACAAACTGAAATTTATAAAAATGATAGACTTTCTTGGTATGAAGAAGGTGGTGCTGAATTTTTTGCAGGATCTACTCGTACCCAAGATATATTACCAAGATATTCTATTGTAGGCTCAATATCTAATAATCCTTCAGAAAGATACACTATAGATCAATTGGTTCATTCAGGCTATAGTAGTGGTTGGAACTTTTATCATTATGGATTTGCATTCAATAACTACTTGTATAATAACAATTTAGATTTATACAATAAATTAGCAGATTCTATAAAATCAGATAATGTAAAGCAATATGATAATTACATTAAAACAATGAGTAATGATAAGGCTCTTAACATTGAATATCAAAATCATATGCAGTATTTAGTAGATAATGTGGACACATTAACAGTTCCATTAGTTTCTGATGATTACTTAGCTAAACATGCAGCTAAAAATGAATCAGAGATTTTTTCAGATATTACATCTGTTGCAAAATTAAAAAACGTTTCTACTGAAAAGCAGAAGTCTCCATTCTTTAATACATTTACTCTTCGTGGAACCTATACTTTAGGAACTTCAAAAGGTAAATTAAATGATTGGAAGTTAATGAACAGTACTGCAAATAATTTTTTAAACACATTAAATAGTTATCCTTGGAGTGGATATAAAACTCTTAGTTGTTATTTTGTTAACTACAAAGTGGATTCATCAAACAATGCTGAATTTGAAGTGGTATTTCAAGGAATACTTTCTAATACCGCAGATTTTAATAGTCCTCCTGTAGCTAAGATAAATGGACCTTATACGGGAACTATAAATAATCCTATAAGTTTCAGTAGTGATGGATCTACTGATTCTGATGGTAAAATAGTTTCATATCTATGGGATTTCGGTGATGGAACTACCAGTAATGAACCTAATCCTACTCATTTATATACAAAGGATGGTAGCTATAATGTTAAACTTACTGTAACTGATGACAAAGGGGCTTATAATTCTGAGAGTACTTCAGTTAGCGTAATTGATGATTCTCCAAGAGATATTTTAATTTCTCATGAACCAAATGATACCTTTGAAACTGCAAATGGACCTATACTTTCTAATACAATTGCTAAAGGAACGCTTGATGAAAGTAATGGAAAAGATATTTTCTATTTTGATGTTACTTCAGCAGGAGAAATTGATATTGCAGTAAACAATGAAAATGCCATAGGAATGAATTGGGTGCTTTATAGTGAATTTGATCATGACAATTGTGTAGCTTATGCTACTAATAGAGACAATGGAAAATTAACAGGATTATATAATGCTCCTTCAGCTGGAAGATATTATCTAGTTGTGTACAAGCACTCTGGAACAAGCGGATCCTATACTATTGATGTTAAAGGACCTCTATCTTCTAAGGATAATTTTTCAACAGATGCTTTAATTTCTCATGAACCAAATGATACCTTTGAAACTGCAAATGGACCTATACTTTCTAATACAATTGCTAAAGGAACCCTTGATGAAAGTAATGAAAAAGATATTTTTTACTTTGATGTTACTTCAGCAGGAGAAATTGATATCATAGTAAACAATGAAAATGCCATAGGAATGAATTGGCTGCTTTATAGTGAATCCGATCATAATAATTATGTAGCATATGCTACTAATAGAGATAACGGAAAATTAACAGGATTATATAATGCTCCTTCAGCTGGAAGATATTATCTAGTTGTGTACAAGTATTCTGGAACAAGTGGATCATATACTATTGATGTTAAAGGAGCTCTATCTTCTAAGGATAATTCTCCAAAAGATGCAAATGATACCTTTGGCACTGTAAATGGACCTATACTTTCTAATACAATTACTAAAGGAACCCTTGATGAAAGCAATGAAAAAGATATTTTCTACTTTGATGTTACTTCAGCAGGAGAAATTGATATTGCAGTAAATAATGAAAATGCCATAGGAATGAATTGGATGCTTTATAGTGAATCCGATCATAATAATTGTGTAGCCTATGCTACTAATAGTGACAACGAAAAATTAACAGGATCATATAATGCTCCTTCAGCTGGAAGATATTATTTAGTTGTATATAAGTTCTCTGGAGCAAGTGGATCCTATACTATTGATGTTAAAGGATCTCTATCTTCTAAGGATAAATAATTTTTATATAATAAACAAGAGAAATCCAACTTCATTAATTCTAGTTAAATTTATCTTTTGTAAATTCAGAGAAGTAGAAGGGGCTACCACACTAGCAGTTTTTAACTGCTAATGCGACAGCCCAAATGTTAGTAAAATCTCCTTATAGAACGATAGAAATACCACCAGCTAAGCTGGTGGATTCTTATTTTTTTATATTAATAAATCCTTCATAAAATCGAAATACTGAAATGAGAGATATTAAAAAGAGTAGTTTATGGATATATTGATTTAATAGGATATAAGGGAGGAGTTATTATGCTTCTTCCTTATTTTTGCTTTCAATAATTATATTGATTACTACAGAAGAATTTTCTTAGTTTCTAATAAAATAAAAGAGGTTTAATTAATTTATCATTTTAATATTATATGAGACTTCAGTTTATTTATTAAATATTAAAGATAAATAATTTAAAACAACAGATAAGATATAGTTTAACCAGTGAATTATAAAAATATAGTATTGTTAGACTATTATATAATAGTTATCTATAGGTGATATAACTTAGAGTATTATATGCTTTATTATGAGAGAACTGTAAGTGGATTTTTAATCATCAATCTGCTTATGGTTCTTTTTATTTTTAATAAAGAATAAGGAAATATAACTTTTGGTAAAGGAAAAAAGCTTCTTAAGAAGTAATATTGATAGAATGTCCTTACAGGATGATAGAAATACCACAAGTTTAGTAGGTGGATTCTTATTATATATTAAAAAATGAGTTTATAAAAATGAACATGAGTTAAAGCACTATTGTTAAATTTTATTAAACAAATTAAAGGAATTAAAGTGTTCATTTGATTAACTTTTTATTATATAAAGCTGAGTAATAGTGACATAAAACTAAATAAAAAGTGGTAGTGTTATCTAAATTCTATCTTAAAATATCTACAGGAGATTATATAATACAATGATTAGGACTTGTACCAGTGGATATTAATACCGATAGAGCAAGGCTTTATGGATTTCTATTAGGTTTTAAATAATAGCTATATTGATTAAATTTATGTAAACAATAAAATTTTATTATTCACTTGTATAAATAAAAATAATTAATAATATTTTCTAAAAATTAACAACTTAAAGCCTTTTACACATTTTGTAATTTATGTATAATTATATTATTAAAGAATATATTTTTTAATATATTAAACATTATAAAAGATTATAGAGGAGAGTGATTCGGTTATAGAAAAGTAAATGTACTTTAAATCAACACTAGTAAAATTATATATTTATTACATTCATCTTATTTTCGTAATTTTTATCTCTATCCTACCATCAGCTTTAAGTGATTACTAAGACTGAGAGAAGTCCCTACAATGCTTATATGAAAGGGAATTCTAATAAGTCCTAGAATAACCCTATGGTTATTTAATTATGTATAAAATCATTAAAACAATCTTTCGTATCTTACTAAAAAATTAATAGATATAAGGAGTAAAAGTATGATGAAGAAATCACATTTTAAATCTCATTTAACTGCAGGAAACTTCAAAAAATCCCATCTATCCAAATTATTATGTATCTTGATAATAACTACGTTACTTGTAAGCAATTCCTATAGTCTAATTTATGCATTAACTAATCAAAACTTTAAATCTATCTCTGATCTTAGTATGGAACAAATGCTTAATTATGAAGATGTTTCTCACTACACTTGTCCTGATAATATTAAAAGGGTTAAAGATGCTAGTTCAGTTTTAGCAAGCAATCTTTCTCATATACCAGGGAAAATCATTGAAGGAACAATAGAAAAATCAAGTATAGGAACACTTGAACCAGAGAAATCAAGTACGCAAAAATATTCTATGTCTGATCTAAACCGTATGAATTATACTAGCCTTGTTAATCTTCTTGTTACTATTCAATGGAGTGACATTACAGATCTTTTTAAATATAACACTGCTGCACAGGAGTTTTACAGTAATACAAACCGTATGCAAGTACTTCGCGATGCTATTAAAGAAAGAGGAAGCCAATTTACGTCCTCTGATACAAAGGGGCTCCCTACTCTTATTGAGGTATTTAGAGCAGGAAACTATTTAGGCTTTTACAACAAAGGACTTGAATCACTTAATACTAAAACTAACCGCGACAAATGTATACCTGCTATATTGGCAATTGAAAAAAATCCAAACTTTAAATTAGGTACAAAAGAACAAGATGAGTTAGTTGCTTCTACAGGTTTACTAATCAATGCTACGTCATCTGATTCAGAAGTAGTTAATTATGCTACTCCAATTTTAAAACAATACAACGAAAATTTTGATAATTATATACAGGAGCGTTCAAAGGGTACTGCTTTATTCAATATGCTTAGTGGTATTAAGTATTCAATTGACCAATACATTTGGGATAACACACCTACTGAAAAGACACCATATTATAAAAAAATTGATTCTTATATTAAGGAGCTAAACAAAATTGCTCTAAAAGGAAATGCTAATAATGATAACGAATGGGTAATAGATAATGGTATTTATTATACTGGACAATTATCAAAATATGCAAACAATCCAAATGATTGTAATAAAGTGCTCACAGATGCTTTAAAAATTTATCCTTATTTAGGTTCACTTTATTTTAAAGCTGCTGATCAAATATATATGAACTTTAATGGTAAAGACTATTATGGAAATATAATTGACATGAATAAATTAAAAGAAGAAGGAAAACAACATTATTTACCTAAAACATATATATTTGATAATGGAAAATTTGTATTTAAAGTAGGAGATAAAATATCCACTGATAAAGTTCAACGACTTTACTGGGCTACAAGAGAAGTAAATTCTCAGTTCTATAGGATTTTTGGACAGGATACTCCTATAGACAAAGGATCTAATCCAGATGATGTATTAACAGTTGTTGTTTATAACACTCCATCTGAATACAAAATGAACTCAACTTTATATGGCTATGTTACTGATAATGGAGGTATATATATTGAAGGTGATGGCACATTCTTCACCTATGAAAGAACTCCAGAACAAAGCATATATTCACTTGAAGAATTATTCCGTCATGAGTTTACTCATTACCTTCAGGGAAGATATCTTGTACCTGGTATGTGGGGACAAACTGAATTTTATAAAAATGATAGACTTTCTTGGTATGAAGAAGGTGGTGCTGAATTTTTTGCAGGATCTACTCGTACACAGAATGTATTACCAAGACACTCTATTGTAGGTAGAATATCTAAGAATCCTTCAGAAAGATACACTATAAACAAATTGGTTCATTCAGGCTATAGTAGTGGTTGGAGCTTTTATTATTATGGATTTGCACTCCATAACTACTTGTATAATAACAATTTAGATTTATACAATAAATTATCTGATTCTATAAAATCAGATAATGTAAAGCAATATGATAGTTATATTAATACAATGAGTAATAATAATATTCTTAACACTGAATATCAAAATCATATGCAGTATTTAGTAGATAATCTCGACACATTAACTGTTCCACTAGTTTCTGATGATTACTTAGCTAAACATGCAGCTAAAAATGAATCAGAGATTTTTTCAGATATTACATCTGTTGCAAAACTAAAAAATGTTTCTACTGAAAAGCAGCAATCTCCATTCTTTAACACATTTACTCTTCGTGGAAGCTATACTTTAGGAACTTCAAAAGGTAAATTAAATGATTGGAAGTTAATGGAAAGTACTGCAAATAATTTTCTAAACACATTAAATAGTTATCCTTGGAGCGGATATAAAACTCTCAATTGCTATTTTGTTAACTACAAAGTAGATTCCTCAAATAATGCTGAATTTGAAGTGGTATTTCAAGGATTACTTCCTGATACCGCAGATTTAAATAATCCTCCTGTAGCAAAAATAAATGGACCTTATACTGGAACTATAAATAATCCTATAAGTTTCAGCAGCGATGGCTCTACTGATTCTGATGGTAAAATAGTTTCATATCTATGGGATTTCGGTGATGGAACTACCAGTAATGCCCCTAATCCTACTCATTTATATACAAAGGCTGGTAGCTATAATGTTAAACTTACTATAACTGATGACAAAGGAGCTTATAACTCTGAAAGTACTTCAGTTAATGTAATTGACGATTTACCAACAGATATTTTAATTTCTCATGAACCAAATGATACTTTTGAAACTGCAAATGGGCCTATACTTTCTAATACAATTGCTAAAGGAACACTTGATGGTAGCAATGAAAAAGATATTTTCTACTTTGATGTTGCTTCAGAAGGGAAAATTGATATTACCGTAAATAATGAAAATGCTATAGGAATGAATTGGAAACTTTATAGTGAATCCAATCATAATAATCATGTAGCCTATCCTACTAATAGTGACAACGGAAAATTAACAGGATCATATGATGCTTCTTCAGCTGGAAGATATTATCTGGTTGTATACAAGTACTCTGGATCAAGTGGATCATATACTGCTGATGTTAAAGGTCCTCTACCTTCTAAGAATAAATAATTTTATATAATAAACAAGAGCAGTCTAACTTCTCTTGTTTTAGCTAAATTTAACTTTTGCAAATTCAACAAAATAGAAAGTGATGGTATTATTCCATCACTTTTTTTAGAATATTATAAAATAAATAAAGAAAAGCTATAGAGGATAAAATTATGCTTTTGAAATACTTATTCTCCAATAATAATTTCAGCTCTACCATCATCTTTAGCTTTAATTTCTTCTGCAACTTCAGCTGGAGATTTTAATTTACTTTTATCTTTTACATATGTTGAATCTTCCCAGAAAGGCGTGTCCATACCTCCCATATATACTGCAGTTATCTTTATGTCTTTATCTACAAGTTCTTTTTGAAGACTTTCTGTAAATCCTCTAACTGCAAACTTACTTGCAGAGTACATAGTTTCATTAGCTTTTCCTCTTAATCCTGCTGTAGATATTATATTTAATATTTTTTGATTAATATAAGGAAGTAGTTTTTGAGTAACTAGAATTGTTCCCTTAATATTTACGTTTATCATAGTATCCATCTCACTCATGGTAAGTTCTTCTAGAGGGCCAAAGAATCCTACTCCTGCATTATTTATCAAATAATCTATAGTAATATGATTTTCACTAATATACTTTCCTAACTCTTCCACAAATTTAGGGCTGCTTATATCACAAGTAATACATTCTGCTGTTGCTCTCATTTGAATAATTTCATTTGATATTTTCTCTAATTTTTCTTTATTGCGACCAACTAATATAATATGATTTTTATCTTTTCCATAACATTTGGCAAGTTCTGCTCCTAAGCTACTTCCAGCTCCTGTAATCAAAATCTTTTTCATAGTTTATCCCTCCATCTATAAACTTTTAGTAATAAATTAATCATGTAAATCTTTAGCTAATTTTTCTAACCTATTTCTATCTAAAATTTTTATAGTATTTTTTTCCTTATATATAATTTTCTTATCCATTAAAGAATTAATAGTTCTAATTAAATGCCTATAACTAGTTCCTAATAATTCAGCTATATCATTTAATTTAAAAATCTCAACTTCATCTATATTTTGATTTGAATTTTCACTATCATAGCTTAATGCTAAAATATAACTTGCTAATCTTTCTTCCAAAGGATATGAAAAATTGTGCATACTAGAATCTGAACTTGTACTTAATTTATCTGAGAATATTTTAGATATATATTTATAAAAATTAATATCATCATTAGCATATCTTCTTATATCATTAAAAGATATTACTATAAATAATGCATCATCTAAACACTGAACATTACAAGTTGGTGATTTATTTCCTATAAACTCTATGTCTCCAAGAATTTGTAATGGATTATAAATTCTTAATGATAATGCTTTACCATTTTTAGAGAGTGTATATACTTTAACTGTTCCTTTAACAAGAAAATAAAGATGATCTATATTTCCATTAGACATATACACATGTTCTCCTTTGTTAAAGGAATATAACTCCATATAATTTGTCATGTCATTTTTAAATATTTTATCTATATCAAATTTTTTTACATAATGCTTTATATTTTTTCTGTTATTAATTTTAATCATTGCCATCACCATTTTTATATTATATTAAATAAAAACCTCTTAAAATGACATATGTCATTTTTCTATGATTTTTAATAAATATTTTGAATTATTATTAGTGTAATAAAGGATATTATTCTATTTGTTTCATAAATAATAAATTACCAAATAGTATTAACAACTATAATATTAAAGAATTTGTTATATGAATAAATTTAAAAGTAATAAAAAAATATCTGTTAACACTATGATTTAAAGGTATATTATTAGATATAATAATATTAAACCACTTTACAAAATTATATTACAGCATAGGTGATCTCAAGATATTTAAACATATCTTTACATAAAGAAAGATAATTATTTAATGTTTTAATCATTAATTTATTGCAAATACTAATCATAGAACCAAACACTCTTTTCTAGACTTATTGTTTGTGCATGATTTATTGTTTGGTTCATTTCATTTTTTGGTAGCCATTTTTAGGTGTTTGTAAAGTAATGTGGTATTAATAAACTTATGTTTTTGTGATAATATTTTATTATAAGTTTAACTAACGAATAAAACTATTGAAAGGAACTAAGGCATTTTTAAAAATAACTAGTTATTAACTAGTATTTTATATTATACTCCGTCATAATTTACTATCAGTATGTCTTTCATCTATAAGAAATAGACGGTAAATCTCTGACTAATTATTTTAATGCCTAAAAGGAAAGAAAAATGAAATATCGTGAAAGTATTAAAAAATCAAAAAGAATAATTATAAAAATTGGTACATCAACTTTAACTTATAGCAATGGGAACATAAACTTAGGAAGAATTGAAAAAATAGCTATGTCAATATCTGACTTAATAAATAGTGGGAAAGAAGTAATCCTTGTAACATCTGGAGCTATAGGTGTTGGAGTAAGTAAAATGCACCTAAAGAAAAAGCCAAAAACTATTAGAGAAAAACAAGCAGCAGCATCTGTAGGGCAAGTGGCACTTATGAATATTTATAGTAAATTGTTTGGAGAATATGGCTATTCAGTAGGTCAAATACTTCTAACAAGGGATAATATAGAAAGTGAAAGAAGTAGAGACAATGTTGTAAACACCTTTGAAACTTTGCTAGAAAGTAGAATAATTCCAATAGTAAATGAAAACGATAGTGTATCTATAGATGAAATTGAAAATGTATCTAGATTTGGAGATAATGACAATCTAGCAGCAATAGTTTCTACTCTTGTGAATGCAGATCTTTTAATAATACTATCAGATATTGATGGATTTTATGACTCTAATCCAAGAACAAACAAGGATGCAAAGTTTATAAAAGAGGTAAAATCTATAACTGATGAAGTAGAAAGTTTTGCGGAAGGTGCAGGAAGTAAATTAGGTACAGGCGGCATGGAAACTAAAATACATGCAGCAAAGCGCGTAACTGATAATGGTACAAATATGATATTAGCAAATGGAAAAGATCCAAGTATACTTATTGATATATTAAATGGAGAAGAGGTAGGAACTTTATTTCTTGGAAAATAAATTTAAATAAAATATAAAGGGGGTAAATTTACATGAAAGAGTTGATTTCAAAAGGTAAAAAAGCAAAAGAAGCTTCGTACATATTATCAAATATTTCAACAAATGAAAAAAATAAAGCTTTAAATGAAATGGCAAAAGCCTTATTAACAAATTCTAAGTACATATTAGAAGCAAATAAAATTGATATAGAAAATGCAAGAAATAAGGGAATATCAGAATCAATGATAGATAGATTGCTTCTAAATGAGGATAGAATCAAAGGAATGAGCGGTGGCTTAACACAAGTAGCAGGACTAGAAGACCCTATAGGTGAAGTAAGTTCAATAGTAATTAGGCCAAACGGATTACAAATAGGGAAAAAAAGAGTGCCTCTAGGAGTAATAGGAATAATATACGAGGCAAGACCAAATGTTACTTGTGATGCAGTAGGATTATGTTTAAAATCAGGTAATACAACAATATTAAGAGGTGGAAGTGAAGCTATAAACTCTAACAAAAAAATAGTAGAGGTATTAAAGGGAGCACTTGAAAATACTCAATTACCGGTAGATTGTATCCAATTAATAGAAGATACAAGTAGAGAAACTGTTAAAGAAATGATGAAGTTAAATGAATATATAGATGTGCTAATACCAAGAGGAGGAGCAGGATTAATAAAATCAGTAGTAGAAAATGCAACAGTACCAGTAATAGAAACAGGAACAGGAAACTGTCACGTTTACGTTGATAAAAACTGTGACTTAGAAATGGCAAAAGAAATAGTTATTAATGCAAAAACTAGTAGACCAGCAGTTTGCAATTCTGAGGAAAAATTACTTGTTCATGAAGACGTAGCAAAAGAATTTATTCCAATAATAGTAGAGGAGCTAAGAAAAAGAAAAGTAGAAGTTAGAGGAGATAAAAGTTCTATAGAAATAGTAAATGACATAATATTAGCAGATGAAGAGGACTATTATAAGGAATATTTAGACTACATAATTTGCATAAAGATAGTAAAGGACATAGATGAAGCTATAACACATATAAATAAATACGGCTCAGGACATTCTGAAGCTATAGTGACAAAGGACTATAACAATTCTCAAAAATTCCATCAACGTGTAGATGCGGCAGCAGTTTATGTGAATGCTTCTACTAGATTTACTGATGGAGAGGAATTTGGATTTGGAGCAGAAATAGGTATAAGTACTCAAAAACTACATGCAAGAGGTCCAATGGGACTTAAAGAGCTTACTACTAATAAATATATAATATTTGGAAATGGTCAAATAAGATAAGGCATTTGAAAGAAAATAATAAGCTAAAGATATTAGTATATTTTTTATCAGACAAGGAGTTGGGTTCTGCTCATAGCAACAAAAGCTATGTGCAGGTTCTGACGACGCAGTATGATGAAAAATAGGCGAATATACTGGCTTAGTATTTTTTTGAAAATGCCTAAACTAGTAGTGAAAGAAAATAATTAATATTATTTTCCTCACTACTTTTATTTTATTTAGTACATACTTTCAATTAATTCTGATAATTTAATCAAGCCTTTTATCAATTCATCAGGTGAAGCATAGGAATAAGAAATACGTATATGCTGGTTTTTTGAAAAATCATATATGCTTCCAGGAGTTATTAGAAGTTTTTCTTTTAAAGCTAAGTCAAATAATCTATCTGTTGAAATATTTTTGTTAAGCTTTAACCAAATATAAAATCCTCCAGCAGGAACATTCCAAGTAGCGATATCTTTAAAATGAGATTCTAGTGTATGTAAAACTAAATCACGACGCTCTTTTAAATTTTTTCTTAGACTGAGTAAATGCTGATCGTAAAGTCCGCTTTCCAGCAATTCCGCCAATGCCCATTGTGAAAGAGAACTTGATCCATAATCTGTTTGCATTTTTACATCTCCTAGACGCTCTACGATAGATTCAGGTCCAGCTAACCAACCTATACGAAGGCCTGGTGCTAGGGATTTTGATATACTTCCCATATATAGAACTATACCGTTTTTATCATGAGCTTTTAATGGGTGAGGAGGAAGTTCATCTATCCATAGATCTCTATATGCATCATCTTCTATGATTGGTAAACGGTTATTTTTACACCAATCTAAAAGCTCCATACGCCTTGCTTCTGTCATAACTATACCAGTTGGATTATGAAAAGTGGGTATGGTATATAGTAAAGGTGTTTCTTTTAGATAGCGATTTCTATCTAGAGCCCAAGGAGTAATACCATTGCTATCCATAGGAACTCCACTAAGCTTCATTCCTGCAGATTGAAAAATATGTAGTGAGTTTAAGTAAGATGGAGATTCAACAAATACCGTTGAACCTGGTCGTAGCATACATACTGAAATTAATTGTAAAGCCTGCAATGAACCAGAAACAATCAGTATGCAAGATGGTGGTACATATATCCCATACTTTGTTAAGTATTGACTCAAAACTTTTCGAAGCTCAAGAAGACCAAGAGGGGCTAAATAGTTTAAGTCATATGCTCTTTCAGGTAATTTTCGTAAGACCTTATCCATCATATCACGAGGGAATAAATTAGGTGACAGTTCACAAGTACCAAGTCGTGTGATACCATCAACAAATTCCATCTTGTTTATAGTTTGAATAGTAAGAGAGTTGGCTTTATGTATGCTGGAATCAATATAGTGCTGCCAGTTTGGCGGAGAAGTAGACAGTAGCAAAGACCAAGTGTTATTAACAATTGTAGTGCCATGTCCGGATTTACCTTCTAGGATTCCAAGAGAAGTTAACTCTTCTAAAGCCGCAACTATAGTACTTCTATTAACATCAAACATTTTTGCAAGTTCACGTTGAGAGGGAAGTTTATTGCCAATAAGCCAGTCACCTTTAGAGATTTTATTGCTAATATAGTTAACAATTTGTTTGAAAATTGGAATATTACTGGTTTTATCAGGTTTCCATTCTATAGTTACTATATTGGATGTTCTATTTTCCATGAAATCGCCTCCTTATATATTCAAATATATATAGATATACTATCTCTAAATTTAATCTATCCCTGAAAGTAATTAACACTTATTGGTATTGAGGCTAATACTAGTAAATTCGAAATTCACAGTTCACAATTCACAATTTCGGATATTTCTCAGTAGTAACTGAGAAATTTAGAATTGATTAGCCGTAGAGGAGAGTGGTGTTCGCCATATAATAGTTAGTAATTGTATTGCTAGTTAAAAAATCCATTAAAGAAATTATTTTAATCAAAAATAATTTCAACCTTAATTGTGAATTTTGCATTGTGAATCGTGAATTGAAATACTTAAGAGTGTAGTTATATTCAGTTATACATTAGTTTCTAAAGTAGTTTATCTATATAGCATTCTCTTTGGTCACTCCTATTGTAACACTTGGTTGGTTTAATATTCAATAAATGGATGGATACAATATTAGAACCTTTCAGTATAATAAAAGAAAAATAAGAAAAGGTTAGGTGGTAATTATGCGTATAAATGATTTTAAACTTGAAGTATTCTTTGGGAAGCATGAATTCTCAGCTCCTTATTTATTGACTCAATCAGATTGCGAGTCAATGTCTGTAAAAGAACTATTAGCTCTTGAGCCTGGGGCAGAAGAAGGATTGTTAAATGGATGGTTAGGATATACTGAAGTTCCTGGAAGTCCAGAACTACGAAAAGAAATCTCTAAGCTTTATAAAAATATTAATTCAGAAGAGGTCATTGTTCATGTTGGTGCACAAGAACCAATATTTAATTTCTTGAATGTGTGTTTAGAAGCCGGA
Source organism: Clostridium sp. Marseille-QA1073 (assembly GCF_054863625.1). Lineage (NCBI taxonomy): Bacteria > Bacillati > Bacillota > Clostridia > Eubacteriales > Clostridiaceae > Clostridium > Clostridium sp. Marseille-QA1073. The sequence continues at coordinate 142,264 of NZ_JBSVQM010000001.1, forward strand.
GATCATATGATATGTCAGTTTCCAATATATCAATCTCTATATGAGGTAGGTAACGCTATTGGATGTGAAGTGTCCAAATGGTCACTTAAACAAGTAGAAAATGGTTGGTCTATAGATTATGATGAATTAGAAAAAATGATTAAGCCAAATACAAAGCTAATTTGTGTTAATAGTCCAAATAATCCTACAGGATATATATTTACAGAAGAAGAAATGAGAAAGATTGCCGACATTGCTCGTAAGCATGATATATATGTATTCTGTGATGAAGTATATAAAGGTATTGAACTAGACGGGGTTAAACGACCATGGTTTGCAGATATTTATGAAAAAGCTATATCTCTCGGGGTAATGTCTAAAGCATATGGCTTAGCTGGACTTAGAATTGGTTGGATTGCTACAAAAGATAAAGAAATCCTTGAAAAGATGATAAAGATGAAGCACTATACCAGTATTTGTTGCAGTAGTACTGCTGAATATCTTGCAACTGTTGCTTTAAAGCATAGTGATGAGATTTTAGAGCGAAATTGTAAAATCATTGAAGGAAACCTTGAAATAGCAGATAAATTTTTTGAAAAGTATGATAATTTATTTAAATACAACAGACCAGGTGCAGGACCTATAGCTTTTCACAAAATGAATATCGATATGCCAATAGGAGAATTCTGCGATAAATTGGTTGCGGAAAAAGGAGTATTACTTCTACCAGCAGATATATATGCCTTTAAAGATAATTATTTTAGGATGGGATATGGTCGAAAGGATTTTGAAACTAATTTAAAAGTTTTTGAAAATTACTTAATTGAAAAGAAACTTGTTTAGGTAATTAGCATGAAAACATTGATGCTTAATCAGAAAGAAGTAAAGCAAATATTAAATATGACAGATACTATTGTTGCAGTAGAGGAAGCATATAAGGACTTTAATAGAAAATTGGTAGTTCAGCCACCGATTCTTTCTATTGAGGTACCAGATTATAATGGAGAAATGGATCTAAAGGCTGGGTATTCAAAGTCCACGGAGATGATTACTGTTAAAACTGCAGTTGGTTATTGGGATAATCCAAAGTGTTATAAATTGCCCACACTTTTAGCAACCATAACCTTATATGATGGAAAAAATGGCTATCCAGTATGTATAATGGATGGCAGCTTGATTACAGGATATCGAACAGGTGCAGCTGGTGGTGTTTCTGCTAAGGTACTAGCGAGAAAAAATTCAGAAGTTGTAGGTGTGATTGGTGCTGGAAATCAAGCTAGAATGCAAGTAGTAGCACTTAAAGAGGTCTTACCTATAAAAAAAGTAAAGGTTTGGAGTCCTATAGGTGAAGATATGTTGAAGTATAAGCAAGATATAGAATCAATGCTTAGTATTCAGGTTATCCTATGTGATGAACCAAAGAAAGCTATAAAATCTTCAGATATTATTGTTACTGCAACATCCAGTAAAAATCCTATTGTACAAGATGAATGGGTTAGTCCTGGCACCCATATAATCGCAATTGGTGCAGATATGAAAGGTAAGCAGGAGCTTGATTCAAAAATTTTTTCCCATGCTAAAATAGTTGTAGATAATATACAGCAGTGTGTGCATCGTGGTGAGATGCAAAACCCAATAAGAGAAGGTATCATCACTGAGAAAGATTTACATGGAGAAATTGGTGAAATCTTATTAGGTACTAAATTAGGACGTGAAAATAATCAAGAGATTACTATATTTGACTCTACAGGAATGTCCATTCAAGATAACATAACTGCTTGCATGATATTTAAAAATGCAATTCGATTAGGGATTGGACAAAGTATTAAATTGATATAATCTAATTAAGATTAATATCACTAAAGTATTCAAGCATTTCATTATAAATAGGACAAAAATATATCATATAATCCTAATAATATGATTTTATATCGCTATATATTATGAAATAAATAGGAGAAAGTGGCTGTAGTTTGCTAAATGGTATATTAATTTAGTGAATTCTCCTTGTTGTGCTTTGCCTACATTATAAAACTAAATAAACTTAGGAGGAATTTAAATATGGGAATATCAGTTTATATAGTAAATGCTTTTACTAAAGATAATAAAGGGGGGAATGGTGCAGGTATAGTTGTAGATGCTTCTATGCTTAACACCTTAGAAATGCAAATTATTGCAAAAGAAGTAGGACTATCTGAAACAGCGTTTATAATTCCTAATGCTAATAAAAAAGAACATAATAATTCTAAGAATCTAGAAGATTATGATTTTGAAGTTAGATTCTTTACACCAACTCAGGAAGTTGAACTTTGTGGTCACGCTACTATCGCCAGTTTCTATACCTTAGCAAAGCTAGGAATGATAACCTGCGATGAAGGAAAAAGTCAAAAAATTATAAGACAAAAAACTAAAGCAGGCATATTAGATGTAGAGCTTAATTTTAGTGATGGTAAAATATCTAACGTTCTAATGACTCAAGCAGAGCCTAAATTTTTATTTGAAATAGATGATAGTAAAGAACTTTGTGATATTCTAGGTATTTCAAGCGAAGATATTTTTATAGAACCTTTTAAGATAAAACCTCAGGCGGTATCTACTGGACTTGCAGATATAATGCTTCCTGTTAAAAATCTTAAAGTATTAAAATCAATCAATCCTGATTTTAAGAAATTAGCAGACTATAGTAACTCCTTAGGTGTGATTGGAGTTCATGCCTTTACTTTAGAAACAGAAAATGATACTTCTACTGTTTCTACAAGGAACTTTGGGCCTGCAGCAGGAATTGATGAAGAAAGTGCAACAGGCACTTCTAATGGAGCGTTAGGAGCCTATCTTATAAAGAATGAAATTATAAAAGTTAATGAAGATGAAAACATAGCTATTTATTGTGAACAAGGATACTATATGGATAATCCTAGTGAGATAATAGTTAAAGTAGAAAAAAGTTTTGAAAGAATTAGTATTAAAGTAGGGGGAAAAGCCTCAATAGTGAACAAAACTGAAATATAATTAGGGACATTTTAAAAAGGGCTTTTGCCCTTTTTTTATTTATGGAATTTATTCTGTTGAGCTCGTGAATGTGCGGAACAATAAACTACCTACTACGCAAATGGATGACAATTTAGTTATACAAAAATTCATCTTTCCATTATAATAGAAGCGTTCAAACTACTATTACAATGATAAAAAAGGTGAGTTTTAGGGATAAAAGTTTATTACATACAAGGTGGATGTGCAAGTATCATATTATATTTACACCTAAATTTAGAAGAAAGATAATATACAACAAATATAAAGAAAGTATAAGAGATATATTAAGAAATTTGTGCAAATATAAGGAAGTAGAAATTATATAAGGATATCTGATGACTTTATCCTTATAAAGCTCTTATAGAATCTTTACTTATTAACTTTCATTTTTTCATTGTATCTATTATTTTTAGGAGTTACTTTCTTATATTTAGTTAGTATTAATTTTGCTTGTTTTTTCTTTGTTTTAAATAATTTCTGATATCACAAGTAGTAAAATAAAAAACTATAGAAATGAGTTAGAGAATATGATAAATTAATTGTATTTATATTCTATAAACTAATATATCACTTAGCTTGTCCATTTTTTTACATTTGCAGATTAGTATATAATTTATATTACACTTATTTATTAACTTTTAAAGAAATATTATTTCCATATTTGTTTACTACCTCCATAGGTCTCATCATTTCATTATCTTCATGGTCTAATAAATGACAGTGCCATACATATCCAGGAAAATCACTTGGATCAAATGGAAATAAATTATCTCCAGGCTTTACCCGTTCAGGATTTTCTATACTTGGAAACATTGGTACAATTATTCTAGTAACTTGTCCAGGGTAAGCTATAACAGTATCTTTCCATCCACATTCTGAAGCTGTTGGTTTAATAGGCTTTCCTATTAAATAGCTATTAGGCTCTATTATTTTTGTAGGATCGCTTAATGGTGATGGACCATTTATAGCATTAAAATCATTGGCATATAATGTGCTATCAATAGCTTGTCTATTTAACACTTGAAAATTTATAAGGTGTATATGAATTGGATGTGCTCCTCCAGTTATATTTACTATTTCCCATACTTGAGTAGAACCTACTAGTGGCTTTTCAGACACAGGTGCATGCCATGCTTGTCCGTTTAATAAAAGGGCATCAAGTCCACTTGAATTTAGTGATGCATTTAAAATAACAACTCTTTTAGAGACTGTTTCCTGCAATTTTGGAATGTTATTTAATTTGCAAGGCAATTTTAAAGGACAATATTTATATTTACACTTTTCTATTTTAAACTGCATTACTTGACCTGTTGTTTCTTTATCTAATTGTGAGTCTTCATTTACATTTAGCAATAATACTTTTTCATCTGTAAATTTAGAAAAGTCTATTATAACATCTATTCTTTCGGCAGGTGATAAAGTTATTTTATCTACATATATTGGTTTTTCAGCATATCCAGAGTCAGTACCAATTATTATAAAATCTTTATTATTGGATAATTTAAAAGTATAAAATCTTGAATTTGCACTATTTACTATTCTAAATCTATAAGGTCTTTTCTTAACATTTAAATTTGGCCACACTTTACCATTAACAACATTAGCATTTCCTAAAAATCCAGGTCTCCAATATGGATGAGTATTTGGATTGATTCCATTAGATGGAAAGTGTAAGCTGCCATCTTCATTAAAGGACTTATCTTGTACTATAAGTGTTATATCATATTTACCTTGAGGCATTGGAGAGCTATCTTCACAATCTAATATATTATAAGGATCTTTTATTATATATGCTCCACTTAAACCAGCATAAACATTTAGTCTAGTAATTCCCAATGTGTGATCATGGTAAAATAAATTTGATGATTGTTGTTGATTTAGATATCTATATACATTAGTTTCATATGCTGGCCCTGTTATACCATTAAAGGTAAACCATGAATCAGGAAATCCATCGTATTTAGCTTCACTTTCTCCTCCATGAAGGTGGGTAACTGTAGGAACTGGAAATTGGGCTTCAATAAATCCAGGAGGAAATGACGGCCATGGTTTTGGAGGTACTATAAAATTGTTTGGATTTGCCCAGTGAAGAGTTGGATCTACAGGTAGTATATGCTCACTATCTATTTTATTTCTCCACTCCACGGATATAGCTTCATTTGTTTTTACTATAAATGAAGGACCTGGAGTAGATGATACATATTCTTCTGTATCGTCATTGCTATAAACTATACCTCCATATGCATATACTGTAGTCTTAGGATAACCCTCTGGTAACATTTGAACTTCAGTTTTAATTATATCTACTCTATAAGTTGGTATACATTTTTTTAAAATACAATCATACTCATATATAGGTTTAAAAACAGGTAATATATCGAGATCAGATGTGTATTTTGGTATTGTTTTTGAATCAATCAAGAAATCATCTCCTTTTCATTTAAGGCATCTTCAAGAAAATAACATACTGGTCTATTATTTTCTTGAAGATGCCTTAATTCAATGTATGATTAATCTCTTGTTAAGGTTACGATCTGTAAAATTAAAATGAAGAGAAAATAAAATTTAAAAAGTAACTAATTTTATGTCAATAACTTTTAATTTTACTTGTTTTATAATAAATTGCAAAAATAAGAGGAACAAACTTGAAATTCAATTAACAATATTAAGCTCCAAAGTGAATTAAGACAAACAATTACTAATATGTCTCATGATCTTAGAACTCCTTTAACTTCAATTATAGGATATATTCAATTTTGCAAATTAGATAATATAAATGAAGAGGAGAGAATAGCATATTTAAATATAGCGGAGCAAAGGGCAAAATTTCTTGAAACATTATTAAATGATTTTTATGAACTGTCACTAATAGAATATTTGGATCATGAACTTAAACTGGAAAGTTTAAATTTTACTAGAATATTGCAAGAGCTTTTATTGGGTAGATATAGGGATTTTTTAGATAAAGGTTTGAGTCCTATTATAGAAATACCAAAAGATAGTATATATATTATCGCTGAAGAAAAATATTTGGAACGTATAATTGAAAACTTATTAAGTAATGCTATCAAATATGCAAAGAACAAGTTGTGTATCTCTTTAGTTTTAGAAAAGGAAATGGTATTATTAAAAGTCAGCAATACTACTGACGATTTGAGCTCTATAGATGTTGATAAAATTTTTTATAAATTTTATATGTCAGATAAAAATCGATCAAGAAAAGGTACAGAGCTTGGTCTATCTATAGTAAAGAGTTTAATGGAGAAAATTAATGGGACTATAGAAGCAGATAAGTGCGGGAATATGCTAAATATTTATTGTAGATTTAAGGTTCACAACTTCCACTTATCGTAAAATAAAAATTCACCATAGAAATGTGGTGAATTTTTTAATTATACTGGTCATTAGCTATAAACAAAGTATATTAAAGATAAAGCATTCTATAATAATACTGTACCATAAAGTGGATAACATTATAAGTTTATTATTACTAAAGAAGTATTAGTATAATTTAAAGATAATGGTAAAAGAGAGTAGATTAAATGAGCAATGAGGTAATCAGATTTTTAAAAAATCATAGGTCAATAAGAAGCTTTAAAAAGAAAAAAATTGAAAAAGAAATTTTAGAGTAATTAAATTATATAACATTTGAGATTAAGAATAGAAATTTAATCACTCGATACATATAATATACTGAAGAATTGATATAGATAGTATATTTAAATTTGAATATAGTAAAGCTCTAATTCAAATAGTAGGAGTGATTAAGGTGGAAGAAAAGCATGATAAAAAGAAAGAAACGAATCAAGTCGAAGATAAAGTTTGTATTACTAAGTCCGTATGCTCTAAATATAATGCAATAACAGATCAGTGTGAGATTGGACCTTTGACGCCTGAACAGAGGCGCGGTGAGGCCTTTGAAAAAAGAATTCAGTCTGCTTTATTTCAGAAGAATTTGATTCTTCAGGGTCAAAGATGCAATGACGATGAAATTTTATATGTAAATAAGATTGGAAATTATACAAAGGCTTTACCTCATAATTTGTTAGGAGAAGTAAATTTAGAGGCCTACAACATTTGGATAAGCACATTAACCACTGGAAATCCAGAAAAATTTGAGTTGTTACCACTAGGAGGGACTAGAAAATTCTCTGACCCTCAGGCCTCGTATGCGTATGAGATGGTGGGACCTGATTCTCACCATCTTACTATAGCACCAGCTCCGAGCTTTTCAGGTGCCATAGAAGCAAGTGAAATGGCTGAGGATTATTGGATGGCTTTAACTCGTGATGTCCCTTTTGTAGATTATAATACTAGCCCTGAAACTAGGGCTGCAGCTGAGGATTTATCAAAGTTTTCGAAGTTTGATGGACCTAAATGCAAATGTAAAGTCACCACGGGAACACTATTCCGTAGTAATGTACCTGGCGCTTTGGAAGGGCCATATGTTTCACAGTTCCTCTTGAAGGATATTCCCTTTGGAGCAAAAACTGTAACACAGAATTACATTGCATCTGTGGGAAAAATCGATTATATGACTTCATATAATGAATGGCTTAATATACAGAATGGACAGGCGCCCTCTTCAACATTAAAACTTGATCCAATACCTCGATATATTAGTAATGGCAGAGTTCTCGGTGAATATGTCCATAAAGACAGCAGCATTCAGGCTGCAATAACGGCTTGCTTGATACTATTAGGCTTTGGACAGGAAGCTCTGTCTTTGAGCAATCCCTATTTATTCTCAAAGACCCAGGAGGGGTTTGCTACCTTTGGTGCTCCACATGTTTTGGATTTTGCGGCTCGTGCAGCAAGGATGGCACTTGAAGCAGCCTGGTTCCAAAAGTTTTTGGTGCATCGAAGATTAAGACCCGAAGAGTTTGGAGGATACGTACAAAACCTTAAGACAGGTGCCGCAAGATATCCGATTAATCCAGAATTATTAAATTCAAAGGTATTAGAGATAGTATTTGAAAAATATGGAACTTACCTTCTGCCTATGGCCTATCCTGAAGGATGCCCAACTCATCCGGCATATCCTGCAGGCCATGCAGCTCACATTGGAGCGGAGGTAACTATTTTAAAAGCATTTTTCAATGAGGATTATATTATTCCTAATCCAGTAGTAGCTAGCGCTGACGGACTTAAGTTACAACCATATCTTGAGGGTGATCTAAAAGTAGGAGGAGAATTAAATAAGCTTGCTACCAATATTGCTCTTGGACGAGATTTTGCAGGTGTTCACTGGCGTTCAGATGGTTTAGAGGGCATGAAACTTGGAGAAGCTGTGGCAATAGGGTTACTTCAGGACTATAGAAACACCTATAATGAAGAATTTTACGGTTTTTCCTTCACAAAATTTGATGGTACAAGGGTAATAATTTAAAAAATATAGCAATGAAACATGGAATAGTAAATACTAAACATCCCTAAAAATATCAATCTGTAAACTTGTGGACAAATTTGTAATGAAGTTATAATTAAATGAGAGGTTTACTTAAAAGTGAATTTTAAACCACTTTCAAGTAGACCTTCTATAATTTTTGGATATTATTTTAACTTTAGAATTATTAGATATTGTAAGAATCTATTATCACATAGTAATGGCATTCTGTGTCTCCTACAATTGTTGAAGTATATTAGTATAAAATTTGCTTTTTATAATTCTTTATATTTAGTTAATATAAAGAATATGTTTTATCTAGTTAATTTCTTTATTACATCTTCGAGTTTTGGATACATATTCAAAAGTTCTGCTCTCTCAAACAGCTCAAAATCATCAAAAGTAAATGCAGGGACTACCATACATCCAACTAAAGCAAATCCATCATTGTTCATAGAAGAACCAAATATATATCCCTTAGGAACTAAAATTTGGGGAACTTCTCCTTTTTCTACATCCAATCCTAATTGCTTAGTTATAAGCTTACCCTCTGGTGTTATCATATATATAGTCAGAGCTTGACCATCGTGGTAATACCACATCTCATCAGAAGTTAATCTGTGAAAATGAGATACCTCTCCAGTTTTAAGTAAGAAATATATGCTACTAAATAATTTTTTATCTTCTCTAAAGAAATCTTCTGATATTATTGATTCTTTGAAGTACCCTCCTTCCACATGTGGTATCATGTCTAATTTTTCTATATAATATTGTGCTGATTTCATGTTGTACCTCCTAAGTATAATAAATATATTATACTAAAAGTTTAACATAATTGTGCGAAATTCTTCCATCATCTATAAGTGGGAGATGAATGGCACTTGCCGGTAGGCAACAAGTATGACAAACTATAATCAGTTACATTAACTGAAAGGTAGTGTCATTGATGAAATTAGATAATAATAATAATTTAGTATTAGTTATAAAGTATAGAAGAGAAGTTATTGTATTATAATAGTTGTGGTGTGACCATAGATATAGTTAAAAATATATAAAAAATCAAGGAATGAAATGAGGTGAGGATATATTAAAGACTTATAAATATAGAATTTATCCAAATGAAAAACAAAAATTATATTTAGTTAAAACCTTTGGCTGTAGTAGATTTATCTATAATAAAATGTTAGTAGATAGAATTAAATCTTATGAAGAAAACAAAGATTTAGATATTAAACAAATTAAGTATCCTACACCTGCACAATATAAGACTGAATTTCCTTGGCTAAAAGAAGTTGATAGTTTAGCTTTAGCTAATGAACAATTAAATTTAGATAAAGCTTATAAGAACTTTTTTAGAGATAAGTCAGTAGGATTTCCTAAATTCAAAAGTAAGAAAAGTAATTATCATAGTTATACAACTAATAATCAAAAAGGTACTGTATATATTAAAAATAACAAAATAAAAATACCAAAATTAAAAACGATGATAAAGATAAAACAGCATAGACAATTTGATGGATTAATTAAGAGTTGTACTATATCTAAAACACCTAGCAGCAAATATTATGTTTCTATATTAGTTGATACAGAAAATATTAAATTACCTAAAATTGATAAAAAAGTAGGAGTAGATGTGGGTATCAAAGAATTTGCAATATGCTTAGATGGATATAGAGAGCCTAATCCAAAGTATCTTAGAAAATCAGAAAGAAGATTAATTAAGTTACAAAAAAACTTATCAAGAAAGCAAAAAGGGAGTAACAATAGAAATAAAGCAAGATTAAAAGTAGCTAAATTACATGAAAGGATAGCAAATCAAAGGGCAGATTTCTTACATAAGTTATCAATAAAACTTGTTAGAGAAAACCAATCTATAGTTATTGAGGACTTAAAAGTTAAGAACATGCAGCAAAATCATAAACTAGCAAAAGCTATAAGTGAAGCTAGTTGGTCAGAATTTAGAAAAATGTTAGAATATAAAGCTGATTGGTATGGGAGAGAATTAGTTATAGCACCTAGTAATTATGCTAGTTCTAAGTTATGCTCTGAATGTGGATATAAAAATGAAGAAGTAAAAAATCTAGCCCTTAGAGAATGGATATGTCCTAATTGTGGTACGAAGCATGATAGAGATATAAATGCTAGTAAAAATCTACTGAAATTAGTAATGTAATTTTGGTATTATAACGAGGTTGGTTCGACCTTTTGAGCGTGGGTAAACTTGTTCCAATAGGAATATTGACCACGAAGCTACTACTTCAACGAGGTAAGTGGTAGTAGTTCACTGATTTGTATTAATAATAGAAATTGATGATTTTACCATTGATATGACTCATAGGGGGAAAATTCTGTAGAAATATGCGTGAAATTTAATCGCGGTATTATTGATGGGAATCGCCTCCACCATAGAAGAAATCCACAATCCCTAAGATTGCGGATTTTATATTTTAAATATAAAAATATAAAATACATGTAATGTTTAGGTTCACTGGAAAATCCTAAGCCGCGGCTCAGCTAAATTTACTTTTCATTATGACTGTTAAGAAGTAAATACTTCTAGAAGTTAAAAACATGAGTTAGAGACATTAAGTAGAGTAATAAAAAGCTTATACAAAATTATTAAATACTAGGATATAAGCTATCTTATAAAACAAAATATAAAACTTCTATAATACACCAAGGGACTTAACTTAAAATTAAGTTCAATGTATAGTAAGCACTATTAGAAATAATGGAAAAAGGTGTCTACTCACTTCAACTATGAAACCCCCAACAATACAAAAATGTATTGTCAGGGGCATTTTAGTTTATATGAATTTAGAGAAAGACTTTATATTTATAATCACTTTTTTCATATGCTTAACCTTTTGGTTTAAATATCAGGGCAGAAATAAATCCAAAGATTATTGCTGAAGAAACTCCTGCACTTACTGTCTTTAAAACACCAGTAAATATTCCTATAAAACCGGTTTTCTCAGCTTCAGTTATAGCAGCTGTTACAAGGGTATTTCCAAAACTACTTATAGGTACAAATGCTCCCGCACCTGCGAATTTTACTAAAGGATCATATAGACCAAATCCACCTAAGATTGCACCAATTACAACTAGTGTACAAGTTGTGTGTGCAGGAGTAATCTTTAAAGTATCCATTATAAGTTGCCCAATAACACAAATTAAACCACCTATTATAAATGCAAAAATAAATTTTTCCATAACTTAACTCACACCTTCTTTTTTACATTTCTATAGAAACAGCATGGGCAATGCTAGGTATGCTTTCCTTTTGTTGATAGGAGATAGGAGACATTAAGGCACCAGTTGCAACAATTAATATTTTCTTTAATTCTCCTTTTCGCATACGATTAAGTAAATGTCCATAAGTTACAGCAGCAGAACAAGCACAGCCACTGCCACCAGAAAAGCTTGGTTGTTCTTTTTTATATATTAAAAGTCCGCAATCTGTAAATATATGTGCTGGCATATTTATGTCATGTTTTTCTAATAAAGCATTAGCAAGTTCATGACCAACTTTTCCTAAATCACCAGTAGCAATAAGATCATAATGAGAAGCATCAATATTTAAATCTCTAAAATGAGCTTCAATGGTATCTACAGCTGCTGGTGCCATAGCTGCTCCAAGATTAGAGGGATCTGAAATTCCCATGTCTACTACTCTTCCTATGGTAGCAGAAGTTATTTTAGGTCCATTTCCATTTTGCCCAAGAACTACAGCTCCAGCTCCAGTTACTGTCCACTGAGCAGTAGGTGGTCTTTGTACACCATATTCAGTAGGATATCTAAATTGTTTTTCAGCAGCTGCATTATGACTACCTGCAGCTGTTATAACATATTTAGCTGCTTTACTTTCTATTAATTGAGCTGCTAATGATAAACCTTCCATGGAGCTAGAACAAGCACCAAAGATTCCGAAATGAGGTATTCCTAAAGTTCTTGCAGCAAAGCTGCTAGAAATGACTTGATTCATTAAGTCTCCACTTAAAAAAAAGTTGATATTTTCCTTTTTTATCTTTGATTTTTGTATTGCTCTTTCACAAGCATGCTCAAGTAGAGCCCTTTCTGCTTTTTCATAGCTATCTTGCCCAAGCCATAAATCTTCATAAAGTATATCAAAGTCGTCAGCTAAAGCACCATTAGCTTCAAAAGGACCACCGACAACTGCAGAAGCTAATATTGTAGGTTTAGAATTAAAAATCCAGGATTGATGTCCTTTAAGCATTTACATCGCCCCCAACCATTTTATTGTCATTTTTATTGTAGCAACTACAAAAGCAGCAAAAACTCCATAAACAATAATGGCGCCTGCAAGTCTGAACATATTTCCAGCTACTCCAAGTACAAATCCTTCACTTTTATGTTCAATTGAAGAAGAAGCTATAGAATTGGCAAAGCCTGTAATAGGAACAGCAGACCCACATCCAGCCCATTGACTAAGATGATCATAAATTCCAAGGCCAGTAAATAAAGCTGCAAAAAAGATTAAAACTACGTAAGTAGGACCTACTGATGTCTTTTCATTAAAATTAAAATAGTTGATAAAGACCCACTGTAATCCTTGACCAATTGTACATATTGTACCGCCTACGAGAAAGGCTCTAATACAATTAGTAAAAATAGATCTTTTAGGTTCTATACTCTTTACTAATGCATCATATTGCTGCTGAGTTGGAGTCATTCTTTTCTTTTTCATATTTGACATTTATTTCACCTTCTAACGTAATAAATATGGTTCTAATTTTTTCATGACTTTTTCTAATTTTTCAGCACTTTGTGAGTACATAGTCTTTGCCTCTTTACTGTTACAGTCTAAAGAAAATGACATAAGATCTGCTTGACTTTTTTGAATGCTAGCATATAGCATTTCTTTAACCTGTGTTTTAGGGACTTGTATCATATCATCAAAAAGATCTACATATAAGTCTCCAGAAGAATCTACTTGACCAAGAAAAACATTTTTAAGGTCAACCCCTTTAATTTCTAGCTGGGTTGTAAGCCAGCCTCGATTTAAGCCAGCATTAGTAAGACCTTCATTTAGTATATTTCCATCTAAAATAACTGTTTGTGGTTCAGTTTTAGGGCCTATTTGTTTTCCTAAATCATATGGGGTAATAGGTTTTTTATCAGCTTTTAAACTAACATTTATATCTCCAGTTGTTTCCATTACAGCAAATTCAACATCGGCTAAGTTAAATGCTTTTTTTGAACGCATTTCTTGTAGGAATTCTTGACCTGTAATTCTCTCTTTAGATAAGTTATCTTCCATGATTTTGCCGTTTTTAATTAGTACTCTTTCCTTACCATGTATTAGGTTATAAATCCACTTACTTCTCATAGAAGCATAATCTAAGATAATAGGCATCAATGCCCAAACAGCCAATGTAATTAGTCCAAAGTAAAGATTATCAACAAGATTTAAAGAAGTTAAAGTAATTATAATAGCAATGACAGCATAAGAAATAAAGTCAAAGGGAGTAGCTCTAGATAAGGTCTTCTTCTTCATATATTTTGTTATAACTAATGCTAAAAAAAATAAAACTATTGAATTAAATAATATTATTAACCAAGAATTCATATGCCACCTCACTAGTTGCCTTTGTATTGGGGTTCCTCAAACTCCATAGCGCCTATTCTTTTTTCTAAATCTGTGTAAATTTTACTTATTTCTTCAGATGTCTGATTATAAATAGCTCTAGATTTTTTATCACGTTCTTGTAATGAATACATTCTTAAAGTGGCCTCAGCTCCTTTTAGTGTAGCCAATGTTTGTTTTACCTTTGAAATCGCAGTCATATAAAAGTCTCCTTTATATTTATTAAATTACTTTCTAACTTACTTTAACCAATGAGATTAATTTTAATTCATTTCTTAATATGAATATTTATTTAAATTATTAAAAACAAATTACTAAAGCTTAATAAATATAGACTAGATTTAAAAAGGAATATATTTCATTATGAATAAAAGGAATATTTAAATTGATTATGAACAAAATATATTTGCAATAAAAAATTATAAATAAAAAATTATAAAGGAGGAATTTTTATGCCAACAGGAACTAAACTTGAAACAGCATTATCTAGTGCTAAAGGATTAGCTGCTGATATGAAGACATTTTCTTTAGATACAGATGATCAAGAAGCAAAACAAATGTTTAATCAACTTGCAAATACAATGGAAAGTGTACAACAAGCACTTCAATCAAGAGTTGACTTTGTAAAACAAGAAGAACCTCAATATAATAAATAATTAATATACTCTCATATCTAGTTAAATTTATATTTTATAGATATGGGAGTATATTAATATATAATATAATTTTCAGTTCTTTTAGAATTACTAAATTATGAACTAATTACATAAATAAACTTACAATATAAAAATAATTACTAATAAGTATATTATAACTATGCTTTTATAAAACATTTAGAGAAGACAGAACAATATATAAAACAAGAGAGATGGATAAAAGATAACTTTAGTTTCGCCCTCGCTTTATCAAATTTAATGTTGTGCAACAATCTAAGATTTCTAATGTTTATAGAAAGTTATTAAGCACTAGGATAGAAGCTATCTTATAAAAATAAAATATAAAACTTTTATAATACACCAAGAGACTTAGCTGAGTATTACAAAGACTGAAAAAATGGTAATATTAGAAAATCAATTTGCTGAAGGTTATATTTCCTTACAAGAATACCAATTACAAATATCAAAACATATATAGTAGAATTTATTTATAATTTAG
This sequence comes from Clostridium sp. Marseille-QA1073, assembly GCF_054863625.1. NCBI lineage: Bacteria > Bacillati > Bacillota > Clostridia > Eubacteriales > Clostridiaceae > Clostridium > Clostridium sp. Marseille-QA1073. Next base: position 157,422 of record NZ_JBSVQM010000001.1, read on the forward strand.
GCTGATAAGATGGAGCTTTAATTGAGATTAAGATCACGAGATAAAGTAAAAAATAAATATATAAAAACTAAGGAGCGTACAAAAAAATAAATATAAGAACGTCAAAAAAATTTATTGTATCAGTATAGAGAATGCGGTGGAGAATATTTAAATTAAATATCTTTCACCATTATTTCTATCTTTACACAGTATTGCTTTTCATCTTTAGTAGTAAGTTCATTTAGAGGATATTCCTCATAGGCATTACTACAAATGCGTAGATTATTTTCTTTAATAAATGTAAATAACTTTTCATAAAGATCATCGGATTCTCCATAAGCACATCTACCATAGAACACTGCATACTTACCTTCCGGCTTATATGAATTTTGGTCATTTTCCACTTTAAAATAATAGTGCATTACTAATAAAGGCTCTCCAGACTCAATGCTTTCTGTATTAATAATAGCACCAAGAGGATAACCTACATCAATTCCATTTTCAGCAGCGAAATTATAAAATGAAATAGTAGAATCATCTGGAGGATTATTAGAAAGTATAGGGCCTAAAAAAATAGGTTCTTTCTTTTTATATTCAATATTTATGCTGTTTTCTTCATATTTAATAGCATCTTCTGCCATATCCACATATAATTGCATAATTTCTAGAATACGTTTAAGTTTTTTTATTTCCGTCAAAATATGCTTTTTCTGTGCATTAAACAAAGAAAACATCTGCTCAGGAGTACGTATATCTATGTATTTCTTGATTTCGTCTATACTAATGCCAATTTCTCTAAGAGAAATGATTAAATATGCTGTAGTAAGCTGACTTCTAGTATAATATCGATAACCATTTTCACCACGAAATTCTGGAGAGAACAACCCAATTTGATCATAATATCTTAGGTTTTCACGCTTAATACCAGTGAGACGGGAAAATTCTTTTATTGGCATATAAGATTTATCTTTCATAATAACCTCCAAACTTTAAATAAACTATTGACATTAAAGTTACTTTAAGCTTTATAATACCACTGAAAATAAATTTTTGCAAAATTACTTACATAACGGAGGTATACTATGAAGTATTTAAAAGTGTTCCTAAAAGAAAGAAAAGGAAAAGTAGGAATAACATTAATTATGCTTTTAGGACAAGTAGTAGGAACATTACTCATTCCATTTCTAATAGCAGGGATTGTAGACAATGGAATTTTGAAAGGTGATATGAATGAGATTCTTCGTATAGGGGTTCAAATGATATTACTTCTTTTAATAACAACAGTGGCAGCTGTCTTAGGAAGTTACTATTCTGCTGACTTGGCTGCAGTTTTTGGCTATTACATGAGAGATAAGATTTTCTGTAAGAGTCAGGAATTATCTATTCATGAATTTGACACTATTGGTATTTCTTCTATGATTACACGTACAACTTCAGATATTTCTAATTTACAACAGACTTTTGGGTTGGTCTTGCAGCTTATAGTTCCAACTCCACTTATTATTGGTGCATCTATTGTTATGACAGCATACACTAGTTTTACTCTGGCTTTAATACTTATTTTATCTGTGGTAATATTTATGGTTTTTGCTGGCTTAGTACTTAAGAAATCAACTTATATTTCTAAAAGGGTTCAGACTAAGTTAGATCATATTAATCAGGTAATAAGGGAATCTATTACTGGAATCCGTGTTATACGTGCTTTTGGAAATGAAAAATATGAGAAAGGTAGAGCAAGTAAAGCTTTTAAGGGTTATGCTACAGATATGATAAAGCTAAACAAGTTATTTGCTGTATTAAATCCTACAATATGGCTTATAATGGGCTTGTCTATGGCATTTATAGTTTGGATAGGTGGAGTGCTTTCTATGAATGGAACAATGGAAATTGGGCAAATAACTGCAGTTACTGAATATTCTATTATTACATTGAGCTATCTAATATTGGCTACAACAACAAGTGTTACTCTTCCTAAAATGAAATCATGTCTTGATCGTATAGAGGAAGTTTTGGAAATTAATCCAGAGATTCAGGATTTAAACATAGAAAAAGAAGATATAAAGGATAATCCTGCAGTTGTTGAATTTGAAAATGTATCCTTCTTTTATCATGGAGCAGAGGAGCCAGTTATAAGAAACCTATCATTCTCATGTAATGAAGGTCAGACAACAGCCATTATTGGAAGTACAGGCTCTGGTAAGAGCACTATTGCTAATCTTATTCTAAGATTACATGACATAGACCAAGGAGAAATTCGTATAAATGGTGTGGATATAAGATGTCTTTCACAAAAGGAATTAAGGGATACAATTGGTTACGTTCCTCAGAAAGCTTTCTTATTTAGCGGGACAATTGAAGATAACCTAAGAATGGGGTATAAAGAGGCAACTAAGGAAGATATGAAAAGAGCATTAAGCATTTCTCAAGCAGATTCTTTTATATATAAATTACCTATGAGATTAGAATCTGAAGTTGCTCAAGGTGGATCTAATTTTTCAGGTGGACAGAAACAACGTTTGTCTATTGCAAGGGCCCTTATAAGGAAGGCACCAGTTTATATTTTCGATGATAGCTTTTCTGCTTTGGACTTAAAAACAGATTCAGCACTTCGTAAATCACTTAAAGAAAATATGACAGATGCAGCCAAGATAATAATTGCACAGAGAGTAAGTACAATTATGGATGCAGATCAAATCCTTGTATTAGACGAAGGAAAACTAGTTGGTATTGGAAAACATAATGACCTAATGAAAAACTGTTCTGTATATCAAGCAATTGCTAAAAGTCAGATGAATATAAAGGAGGCTTGATTTTATGAAGAAGGATAAAAATAAGAAGAATGATACAATGGCATTCAGTGAGGATATTCCTCAAAATACAAAAAAGACTATTAAGAGACTAATGAGACGATTAAAAACGCAAAATAAAAAGCTAATAATTGTAGGTATATCTGCATTACTAAGCAGTGCATCTTATGCAATTATGCCACTTATGGTTGGAGCAGCTATTAATAATCTACTAAATGCAATTCGTAGCTTTGATGGTTCTGTGAGTGCTATATCAATAGTGGCACATGCACTAGCTATGCCAGTTTTGATGTTAGTACTAACATCTATTGTTAGTAGTTTGCTTTCTTATATTCAGCAATATATAATATCCAGCGTTGGTGAAAATTTAACTCTATCACTACGTAAAGACATTAGCGAAAAAATAAATAAACTTCCACTGAAATACTTTGATTCATATAAAACAGGAGATGTTATGAGTAGAGTAACAACTGACCTTGAAAAAGTATCCCTAGTAATGCAAGTTGGATTTATGCAGTTTATATCTTCTTGCTTTATAATTGTACTTACCATTATTGCTATGGTTATCTTAAATCCAAAGTTATCTTTTTTAATTTTTATATTCATTGGAATTAGCGCAATTGCAACAAATTTCGTATCAAAATTGAGCCAACGTTATTATGCAGATAATTTTGCTGCCATGGGTGATTTGAGTGGAAAAATTGAAGAAGTATATTCTGGCAATCGTATTATAAAGGTATTTAATCAACAAGAGGATATGATTGAAGAAGTTTCAGAGCTTAACAAAAAGCAACTTGAAGCAAATAGGAGGGCTCAGTTTGTTGATTTTGCTATATATCCAACTATAAGGCTTTTAAATCAACTAGGTTTTGTAGTAACAGCTATTGTAGGTGGAATAATGACACTTAATGGACAGATTTCCTTAGGTGGAATTCAGGCATTTTTACAATATGTAAATCAGGTTTCTGAGCCTATTACCCAAGCTTCTTATGTTATTATGTCTCTACAATCTGCTATTGCTGGAGCTGAGAGAGTTTTTGAACTATTAGATGAGGAGGAAGAAATTATAGATAATACGGCTAGTACATTCCTAAAATCTAATGGTAGAGTGACTTTTAAGAATGTAAAGTTTGGTTACACACAAGATAGAACTTTAATAAAGAGCCTAAATCTGGAAGTAAAGCCTAATGAAATGGTGGCTATTGTTGGCCCAACAGGTGGAGGAAAAACTACATTAATTAACTTGATTATGCGTTTTTATGAATTGAATGGAGGAGCTATATCAATTGATGGGGTTAATATTACTGAAATTTCTAGAAGCACATTGCGTCGACAGATTGGTATGGTACTTCAAGATACATGGCTATTTGAAGGTACAATAGCTGAAAATATTGCTTATGGTAAGATGGATGCTACACGAGAAGAAATTATAGCTGCTGCAAAAGCAGCCTGCTGTGACCATTTTATTCGTACACTCCCAGAAGGATATGATACTGTAATATCTAGTGAGACATCTAATGTTTCTCAAGGACAAATGCAGCTTTTAACTATTGCTCGTGCTATGCTGACTAATCCAACAATTATGATATTAGATGAGGCTACTTCAAGTGTAGATACAAGAACAGAAGTAGAAATTCAAAAAGCTTTATCAAGGCTTATGAAGGATAAAACAAGTTTTGTCATAGCTCACAGATTATCAACTATCCAAAATGCAGATATGATTTTGGTTGTTAAAGATGGAGATATTGTAGAGAGAGGAAACCATGAGAGTCTTCTAGCACAAAATGGTTTCTATGCTTCTCTTTATTACAGCCAATTTGAAGTAGCAAATTAAATATTAAATATATAATGAAGAGTTTATTTATAAATTAGGAACCTTCTAGACAGTGAAAAATATTTAAAACTTCTATAAACCTATTAGCTGGTTGCTTTCTTGGTTATAAATGGTTTTATATTTATAAAATAAATTAACATATTAAAAGCCATATTTAAAAGGAACCTAATTATTAATTTAAGGGCATATTGCTCAGGATTTCTTATTTCTAGAAGAGTAAATGAATTTTGCTCTGCTCTCTGTGCTTGCTGGGTAGAAAGTTTATAACAGGACTAAAGAATTTAATTAATGAAAAATAAGACTTAATTATCAGTATTAATGGTAATTAAGTCTTTATTATTTAAGAGGATTTATGAGGTATTTATTATGTGTAGGAAGTATTAAAAGAGGGAAATTTACAGTGAAAATCAATGAGGTAATTAAAAAGTGAAGATAGAAGAAAGTAAAAAGATGTTAAAGAGAGTTAATTTAGTATCAGTAAAACTTATTAAAGAAGGTTCGATTTTGTATGAACCAAGAAGAGTTTCAAGTTCTAAAGATGCTTTTGAATTAGGGAAGGAGTTTCTAATAGATAGTGATAGGGAGAGGCTTATACTAGTTTGTTTAGATAATAAGAATAAAGGATATTAATAACATACATGATAAGAACTATAAGGGTTTATTAACCAGTAAGGATATATTTGAAAATCTAATCAAATCTTTTATAAATAAATTATGGAGTAAAGAGATAAAGAAAGAAAATCTTGAACTTGTAAATAAGTAATTTATTTTATCAGATTATGAGGAATTAGAATCTGATAGTTTATATAAAACAAAAATTGGTGAAGGAGGATTATGAATATATTAAGTTAGGGGGAAGTATGAGAAATGCTGAAGTTGAGGAAGGAATATGTGATTTTAAGGTTAATGATGTAGAGAAACATTTTTAATGGAGAAAATATATTTGTTTTATGTAATGGGAATAAAATTGTGGCAGTTTAGAGTTTAACAGGATGATATAAATTATAGAAAATTCAATAGAAAATCAGTATCATGCGAAAAAGTTATAAACTATAATAAAATTTGTATTTGCAGATATAGACATTGAAATAAGTGAGGACTATAATTATTTGAATAGATTTATTTTAGGACAATATAGGAGGAACTTATAAAAAAATGAGAAAAAAAATTAGTATAGCATCTCTTCTAGTAGCATTAGGTATTGTATATGGAGATATAGGTACATCACCACTCTATGTTATGAAATCAATGCTTGGAGTAAATAATGGATATGTATCAAAGGAACTTATTTTAGGCGGAGTATCTCTTGTGGTTTGGACGTTAACACTTCAAACAACAATAAAGTATGTAATGATAACTCTGCAAGCAGATAATAAAGGAGAGGGAGGTATATTTTCATTATATACTCTTGTAAGAAAAAGGGCTAAATGGCTGATTATACCGGCTGTTATAGGAGGAGCAACATTACTTGCTGATGGGATGATTACACCACCTGTAACAGTAACATCAGCAATAGAAGGTTTAACTTTAGTTTTTCCAATAGAAACAAGAAGTATAATTATAATTGTAATAAGTATATTAACAGCGTTATTTTTACTTCAAAGATTTGGAACAGATGTAATAGGAAAAATGTTCGGACCTATGATGGTTATATGGTTTTCAATGTTAATAATTCTAGGATTTAGTCAAGTACTGCAATATCCTCAAATAGTAAAGGCCTTAAATCCTTATTATGGCATTAAGTTGTTAGTAACAAGTCCTAGAAGTGTATATATTTTAGGAGCAGTATTTCTTTGTACTACTGGAGCAGAAGCGCTTTACTCCGATCTTGGACATTGTGGTAAAAATAATATTCACTATACGTGGGTATTTGTAAAAATATGTTTAATAATGAACTATCTAGGCCAAGGGGCTTGGCTTATGTTACGTGAAGGAAGCACAATTAAAGAAAATCCATTCTTTTTAATTATGCCAAGTTGGTTTATTATACCAGGGACTATAGTAGCTACTATTGCAGCAATAATTGCTAGCCAAGCACTTATAACGGGATCATTTACACTAGTTTCTGAGGCTATTAAATTAAATCTTTTTCCAAAACTTCAAGTTAGATACCCGAATGATGATAAGGGAAAGATTTATATACCAGCAGTAAATTATTTACTTTATATTGGATGTGTACTATTAGTTCTAAAGTTTCAGAAATCAGAAAATATGGAAGCAGCATATGGACTAGCAATTACAATAACAATGCTGATGACAACTATTTTATTATCTCAATATATAAGATTTAATAAACAAAAACCAATTATGTCAGTAATAATATTTGTTGTTTTTATGACAATAGAAACAGGTTTCTTATATGCTAATTTATTTAAATTTATAAATGGTGGATATGTGACAATTATAATTGCTGGAGCACTTATATTCCTTATGTATATTTGGATTTATGGTACAGTTATAAGAAAGAGGTTTAGTCAATATGTTGATATATTATCTTTTAGCAAATACTTTAAGGCTTTAAAGGAGGATAAAGAAATACCACTTTATGCTACGAATATTGTATATTTGACTGAATCACAAAATTATAAGGAAATTGAAAGGAAAATAATTTTTTCTATTTTCAATAAGCAACCTAAACGTGCAAAGTTTTACTGGTTTATAAATGTTAGAGTAACAGATGAGCCATACACAAAAGAATATAGTGTAAAAACGATTGTACCAAATGAAGCATTTAGCATTCAATTTAATCTTGGATTCCGTATCGATCAAAAAATCAATGTTTTTTTACATCAAGTTATTCAAGAACTTGCTCGCAGTGGTGAAGTGGAATTTACTCCAAAGGACTATATGATTAGTAATAATGGAAAATGTGTTGTGGGAGATTTTAAATTTGTATTATTAGAAGAAATACTTTCTAATGAAAGTGAACTTTCTAAGTGGGACAGTTTTATTACAAGTACAAAGTTATTAATTAAAAAATTAACTGTTACACCAGCAAAGTGGTTTGGAATAGATACTAGTAATGTTGAAATAGAGAAGGTTCCTATTATTATAGGAAATAGAGAAATTTTAAAATTAACAAGGATAAGTTAAAAAGTTAAACCTAACTTTTATCACAATAGATAGAAATAAATGTCGAGGTGCTAAGGGTAACGTACGGCCTCAATCATAGAAAAAATCCATAATCTTTAAGGTTGTGGATTTTTTACTTTAACTATAAAATATATTTTTAATTTATGCCATTCTTAAGCTTCTTGATGTAGGAATAAGAAACTTTTTATAAGTTATAAAATAAGTATTAATAAAGATGTAGAAAACAGGAGCAAATAAAAAAATGAAAAGTTAAATAATCAGTATTGATAAGAAATTAGCATAGGAGTAATATACAATTAAAGTAAAAAATGTAACAGAGTCCATGATAATATTTAAAGATATGAGAGATTTATGGGGCTCATAATGAAAATTTAATTTATGCATAATTTTAATTTCCATAATAAAATTTTTACAATGAATTAAAAATTAAGAATGAATAATGAAGAATTGCGGTTAAAACTCCACCGTCAAAACCTTTAGAGTTTTCTAAAATGTAGTTTTAATCATAAAAAATATAAAGAGCATTTATTATAGAAGAATAAATCTTCATAATATCAACAAGTAAGGTAGATATTATTTTATTATAGAGCAAGAGGAGTGATGCTATGAGGGTAAAAATCTTAACAATATTAGGAGCAATTATATTGATTTTAGCTACAGTAGGTTTTTACATATTTAACAATGAATCTAAAGCCTTATCACATAATAAAACAGAGAGCATTAAAAAATTTGATGAGGTATATAGTAGTGAAATAAATAAGAGTTATGATGGAAGTTACTTAGATACAATAGTAACTATGGTTGACATTAAAGAAGAGTTTAACATAAAAATCAATGATATTAATAAGGATAGTGAGGTAATACTTATTAATTCGTCAAATGGAGAAAAGCAGGATATGACTTATACGGAAAATAATGAATTTGTTTTAACTACTAAACTTGATGAAGGTGTAAATTATGGTATTCTTATGGATAATAAATTAATTGGTGGTATAAGGGTTGTAAATGGATTAGATAAAGCGGATAAAGAAAAAATATATGAAGAAATAATGCAAAGTTTACAGTGTGGGATTTAGGCACCTTCAAAAAATAACTAATCAGTATACTAGTCTATTTTTCGCCATACTGCGTCAACAGAACTTCCTCATAGCTTAAACTATAGGGGAAGCCTGTTTCCTTGTCTAGCATAAAATAGACGTCGCATCGTTGACTAGTTATTTTATTTCAGATGCCTTAGGAGGGAAATTATGAATTATATATTACTATTTTTAGAAGGGATAATAACCTTTATATCTCCTTGTATATTGCCTATGATTCCAATATACGTTTCATATTTTGCCGGAGGAGATATAGATAATAAAAATTATAAAAACAGAGCATTAATAAGTTCAATAGCATTTGTTGCAGGATTTACCTTTGTGTTTACCTTATTAGGTGTAGCAGCTGGAACAGTAGGTGTCATTTTCAATAAATATATGAGGGAGATAAATATAGTATCAGGGACTATTATGGTAATATTTGGACTGAATTATTTAGGGATAATAAATATAGGATTATTGAATAAAAGCTTTAAAATAGATAACCCAACAGGAAATAAAAAATCCTCTATTATGTCTGCAATATTATTTGGAATGATCTTTGGAATTGGATGGACACCATGTGTAGGACCATTTCTAGGATCAGCCCTTATGATAGCATCAAATTCCACTAATGTATTTATGGGAGCATCAATGTTACTGATTTACAGTTTAGGTCTTGGAATACCATTTATATTATCAGCACTTCTAATAGATTCTTTGAAAACTACTTTTGATTTCATAAAGAGAAACTATAAGACAATAAATAGAATATCAGGAGTTTTCCTAATTGTTATAGGGGTAATGATGATGACTGGCTATTTAAACCTATTACTATCAATATTGACATTTTAAAATATAAAGGGAGTGATAAATTTGAAAAATAATAAAAGATATATATATATAAGTGCTATAATGTTAGTTTTACTTGTAGGGGTTAAATTTGGATATGATTATTTATCAAGTAATTACAAGAGTAATGGAGCTGGTAATGAAGCTAGTGATAATGTATCAGATGAAAACTCTAGTTTTCAGCCAGCAGTAGATTTTACAGTTTATGATAAAGATAATAATAAAGTAAAGTTATCAGAATATAAAGGGAAGAAGGCTGTAGTAGTAAATTTTTGGGCAAGTTGGTGTTCTCCATGTAAGTATGAGATGCCGTATTTTCAAGAAGCAACAAATAAATATAATAATGAGGATTTAGAAATACTAATGATAAATGTTACAGATGGAATGAGAGAAACTAAAGAGTCTGCAGAGGGGTTTATGGAAAAAGAAGGATATAATATGAACGTTATGTTTGATATAGATCTTGATGCAGCTAACAAATATCAATTAAATGGTATTCCAAGAACGATATTTATAGATAAAGAAGGAAATTTAGTGTATGATCATGTAGGAATCATGGATGAAGAAATGCTTAATGAAAATATAAATAAGATAATTAAGTAAGTACCCATGGAGGTATAATTTATGAAAGAAACTATACTTGTTATAGATGATGAAGTTAAGATAATAGAAGTTATAAAATTGTACTTAGAAAATGAGGGATATACTGTAATACAGGCTACAAGTGGGATTGATGCATTAAAAAAGCAAAGTGAGTTTAATCCTGATTTATTAATATTAGATTTAATGTTACCTGATATATCAGGTGAAAAGGTATGTGAGCGCATAAGGGAAGAATCTGATGTACCGATAATTATGTTAACTGCTAAATCAAGTGAAGAGAGTATACTAAATGGATATTCAATTGGAAGTGATGACTATGTAACAAAACCATTTAGTCCAAAGCAATTAGTAGCGAAGGTTAATGCAGTTTTGAAAAGAGTTAAGGGAAATCAAGGTGAAAACTTAATTTTTAATAATGAATTAATCATAGATATTGTTAATAAAAAAGTAGAATACAATAATAACGAGATTGTATTAACTGCTTCAGAATATAAAATATTATCTATACTAGCTAGAAATCCTAATAGAATATTTTCAAGGGAAGAGTTAATGGATTATATAAGTAGAGATAATATTTGTATTTATGATAGAATAATTGATACTCATATAAAAAATATAAGAGCTAAACTAAATCAGGATAGTAAAAATCCAACCTATATAAAAACTATTCGTGGTATGGGATATAGGTTTAATGTTTAATAAATTAAGATATAGAGTAAGTCTTATTTTTATATTATTTTCATTGAGTATCATATTTTTAGTAAACATAGTAAATCATTATTACATTGAAAAGAAATTTAATGTATATACTAGTGAAAAAATACAACAGTCAAAAATGGAGATTAAAAATAAAATATTAAATGCATACAGTAATAATTCATGGGATAAGAAAACTATTGAGAACATAGGAGCGGATGCAATAACCGCAGGATTGCTTATAACAGTTAGAGATAAAAATGATAATATTATATGGAATGCAAGAGACTATGATAATATTGTATGCGAGAAGATTTTAAATAAAATTATAGAAAATACTAATAAAGTAAGTCCAGGTATAGAGATTAAAAATACATTTGATAAATTTGACATAAAACAAGGTGAAGCTTCAATAGGAAAATTAGAAATTGAGTATATAGGTCCAATTTATTATGAAGATTCAGATGTTATATTTTTGAAAATGCTAGATAGAATATTATTTATACTAGGCCTACTATTTTTTATTATATCTATTATAGTAGGATGGTTATTGTCTTATGCTATTAGTAATCCTATCTTAAAGGTAATAGATGCAACAAATCTTATATCTGAAGGGAATTATTCTAGGAGTATAAAAGAAGATTACAGTATATATGAAATTAATAAACTCGTAAAATCAATAAATATGATGGCAGGAGATTTAGATAAGCAAGAAAAAATAAGACAAGAGCTAACGAAAGATATATCACATGAGCTTAGAACTCCTATAACCACTATGCAAGCACAACTTGAGGCAATAATGGATGGTCTATGGGAACCATCTCAAGAAAGATTAAAGAGTATATATGATGAACTTCAAAGATTAAATAGATTAACTGTATCCATAGAGGATTTATCAAGATGTGAGGGTAGTAAAATAAGGTTAAATAAATCAGAAGTAGATTTAGAGACTGTAATAACTACAATTTTAACAAATTTTGAAAAACAGTTATTAGATAAAGATATAAATTTACAAGTAGATCTTAGGCCTATAAATATTATGATAGATAAGGATAAAATAAGCCAGGTAATAATTAATATTATCTCAAATGCTATTAAGTATACTCCAAATAAAGGAGAGATATTTGTTAGCTGTTTTACTAAATTTGATGATGTATATATATCTATAAAAGATAGTGGAATAGGTATAAGTGATGAAGATAAAGACTATATATTTGAAAGATTTTATAGAACAGATAAGTCAAGGACTAGAGAAACTGGAGGAGTTGGAATAGGGCTTACAATATCAAGAGAAATAGTCAAGGCTCATGGTGGCAGTATAAATGTATATAGTAAATTAGATGAAGGTAGCAACTTTATAATAAAACTTCCAATAAAATTTTCTGGAACATAATATTTGAGTTTAATTTTTATATCAATCTATAAGACACTCTTACTTTTAGCATGAAGGAGTGTCTTTTTGATTTTTCAAATATATAATCCTTGTTGACAATGAAAATATTTTATTATACAATCAATTTAAAATTTGGTTATATGAAAAGGAGATTTAAAAAGATGATTTTATTTGCTCTTAACTAAACTATTAAAATTAAATAGTTTGAAATGCTTTTAAAGTTCTATACTAGAGCTTTATTTAATTATGCATTTTAAGAACAATATCATCTATTGAACTCTTTTATATAAAAATAAAATAACTATAAATGTACATATGTATAGACGTACTACTTCTAGATTTAATTTATAGATTTAGATAATGCGTTATTAAATTATTAAAATTCTACTTTATACAATTGAGAATTGACTATCAACAATTGATTTCTTTTTCGCGTGACACAGTCACTTGTATTAAAAAATCTATTTAAGAAATTAGTTTGATTAAAACTAATTTCCACCTTAATTGTCAATTGTCCATTTTCAATTTTCCATTGATTAAAGTTGTGAATTGCAATATTTAATGGCGTAGCTATATTCAGTTATACATTAGTTTTTAAGGTATTACATCTATATATTGTGTATTAAGTTTTATTTGAATATTAGAAGATATTTATATAAATAAAATCCCCATGGATGATATTGTTCATCTATGGGGATTTTTTAGCTTTATATTAAAAAAGGTGGGATGTTTTATGGCATTAACAAAAGTTACAGAAAGGATTTATTTCCTTGAAAATGACAAAGAAGCGGATAGACCGTTAATTGGATACATTAAAGGAGATAAGTATTCTTTAATGGTGGACGCAGGAAACTCGAGAAATCATGTAAAAAAATTTAATGACTCTATAGAAGAATCAAACTTAAGATTACCAGATTATGTGGCTATTACTCATTGGCATTGGGATCATACTTATGGAATGAATGCAGTTACAGGAAAAACAATAGCATGCGAAATAACTAATGAAAGATTAAAGGTTATGTCTAAATGGCAATGGACGGAAGAAGCAATGAACGAACGTCTTTTAACTGGAGAAGATATTGAATTTGCAGATACAAATATCCGTAAAGAATATAAAATTCTTCAGGATATAAAAGTTATACCTGCTGATATAGTTTTTAAAGATGATTTAGAAATAAATTTAGGAGGATTAGTAGTTATTTTAAAAAATGTTATTGCACCTCATTCAGAAGATTCTGTTATAGCCTATGTGCCTGAAGAAAAAGTAGTATTTATAGGAGATGCTTACAGTATAGATTTTTATAATAACTACAAGTATGATTCAGTTAAATTACAAAGCTTTATAAATATGTTGGAGAGCTTAGAGTTTGATACTTGTTTCTTAGGGCACTCATCACCTCTAAAAAAGACAGAGATCATTGAATATTTAAAATTACAATATAAGAAAATCTCCACAGGTAATGATTAAATGATGGAGAAGAGATAAGTAAATAATACAGAGAAGATGGAATTTATGTAAGTGATATATAACTAAAGAGAAAATAATATAGTTTAATCATTTGTTATATATATTTGTGATTAAAAAGAAGTAATAGTAAAAAAATAGATTTAATTATAAAGGAGGCAAGATATATGAATAGATTTGGCCCAAATCCAAACAGTATTTATCCTAATGAAAATATAAAGAGTATTTGTTATATAAAAAATGTTATAAAGAATCCTAATATTCAGGTTGGAGATTACACTTATTATGATGATATAAATGGAGCAGAAAAATTTGAAGAACATGTAACTCATCATTATGAATTTATAGGTGATAAACTTATTATAGGCAAGTTTTGTGCAATAGCAAAAGGAATAGAATTTATTATGAATGGTGCAAATCATAGAATGAAATCTATAACCACATATCCTTTTAATATCATGGGAGGAGGCTGGGACAAAGCAGCACCTACTCTTGAAGATTTACCTATAAAAGGTGATACTGTGGTGGGTAATGATGTATGGATTGGACAGAATGTTACAGTAATGCCTGGTGTGCATATTGGAGATGGCTCAGTTATTGCTGCTAATTCTGTGGTAACAAAAGATGTTCCTTCATATCATATTGCTGGAGGTAACCCCTGTAAAATTATAAAAAAGAGATTTGACGACGAATTGATTGATTATTTATTAAAATTAAAATGGTGGGATTGGACTGAGGAAAAGATTTTTAAAAATCTTGAAGTGCTTTGCAGCTCAGATTTAGATAAAATTAAGTCTATTAAATAACTTTTAAAGTAAGAACAATATTTTGATACAAGAAATTTAAAATAGTAGATATAATTTCTACTATTTGTATTTACTACTGAAATAAAGGAACGCTATATTGATGAAAAACATATAAACTAATATAATATATATTAATTTAAATATAAAAATTTATTTGAAAGGATTATAATTATGAATTTTAATGAATTATATGATATTGCAAAAAATACATTAAATCCTAGAGAACTTTCTAAAAACTCTTATGCTGGTTCTGTTGCGGCAGCTATTTTGAGTGAAAGTGGAAAAGTCTATACTGGAGTATGCATAGATACACCTTGTTCTATGGGATTTTGTGCAGAACATGCTGCTATTGCATCTATGATTACTGCTGGAGAAAATAGAATAACAAAAGTAATTGCAGTATATGAAGATGGAACAATAATTCCACCCTGTGGAAGATGTAGAGAGTTTATTTGCCAAATCCATGATGAAAATTATAAATGTGAAGTAATGATAAAGAAAGATATAATACTTACTATTAATGATTTATTACCATCTCGATGGGAATAGAATTAATCTATAATTTAAAAGGAAAAAAAGGAGACAATTATTTATGAGAAAACTTATTATTAACACATAGCAAAGGCTATTGTGTTAAAAACATAATCAAGAAAATAGCCTTTGTTTAATCCTAAGTAAGAAAAGTTAAATTTAGGAGGAACATAATGTGCTATATTAACGCTCAAGATATATTTCCCCAAGAGATAATTGACCTAATCCAGCAGTATGTGGATGGAAAGTATATATATATTCCTAAAAAAGAAGGCAATAGAAAGAAATGGGGAGAAACAACTAATATAAGAAAAGAAATTGCAATTAGAAATACAGCTATTTATGAAGAGTATAATAGAGGTATTTGTAAAGAATCTCTTGCTACCAAGTATTTTTTATCAGAAAAAAGTATAGAAAGAATTATTTTACAGGAAAAAAGAAAATAATTGATTTAGGCATCTGAAAGAAAATAATAGACCAAATATGCTAACCATACTGATCTATTATTTTCTTCAAGATGTCTTAACGAGTCATAAGCTAGCTTTATATAGTTTATGGCTCATTTTTATTTAATAAAAATTTGTAAGATTGTTTTGGAAAAAGTACTTAGATAAGATATGAAATAAACTAATTAATTATAGTTTTTAAAGTCTAAAAAAGTAGAAAACTAGCGAAAATCATAATCAAAAGAACATACCAATGCATAGTATATATCATAAAAAATATCATTATATAGTTGTGATGATAAAATGAGGTGATATTATGGCGACAGTATCAGGTCGCGTTATATTTGATAGAGATAGAAGTGCTACAATTAATGCAGGAGATTCAGGTATAGCTAATGTACCTGTAGTATTACAAAATATAGTAACAAATGCTAGACTTGTAGTTCTTACAGATGCTAATGGAAATTATTCATTTATAAATGTACCAAATGGTGATTATAGAATTGTACAATCCTTTGGAACACCTGGAGGCGTTCCAACACCAGGAGATTTCAATAACGCAGTAGTTGGACCTGTTCCAGTAGGGACAAACCCTCCAATAAGCTTTGCAACGAATCCTCCACCAGGCTCAACTAACCTAGATTCATTAACACCAGATACACTTTTAGTTACTGTAACTGGTACGAACTTAACAAATGAAAATTTCCTTGATGGTCCAGTTATATATACACCTATACAAAATATACTAGATCCATGTGTGTCAGTTTCAAATGTAAATCTTATTAATGTTGCTGATAATGGAACATTTGGTTTTTTCCCTCCAGGTACTCCTGCTAATACGGGTGCTCCAGTTGAACCTTACCCAGGTGTAACTCCAGATTTTACCTATGTATTGCCGGATCCAACTAAGTTTACACCTATTGGTGGTGAATATACAGTACAAAACATTATGACTAATGCAATGAGTAATGAAATAGGTGCTTGGTGGCGTATTGCAGACCATACTACAGGTAATGAAACAGGAAGAATGATGGTGGTAAATGGTTTTAATCCAGGGGCTGTTTTTTTTAGAGATGTAGTTTCAGTACAGCCTAATACAAACTATTTATTTAGTTCTTGGATTTTAAATCTATTTAAAGTAACAGGATATCCAAATCCTGAGCTTGGTGTACGAATACTTGGTTCAAATGGCGATGTACTATATAGTGCAACATTGGGAGCCCAGATTCCCGTTAATACAAATGCTCCAGAATGGAAACAAATAGGTACTGTAATCAATTCACAAAATAACACAAGCTTAACGGTAGAATTTTTAAGTGAAGGGCCAGAGGTTATTGGAAATGATTATGCTATAGATGATGTATCATTAAACGAAGTTCAGGTTCCTCTATTTATACCTGTAAAAACTATTAGTACCCCTGTTGCAAGTGTTGGGGAAACAGTAACCTATACAGTAACATTAGAAAATACTTGTACTAGCCCTTTAACAAATGTATTTTTTAAAGATAACGTACCCAATGGATTATTATTTGTGGCTGGTAGCGTAACAGTTAATGGAGTATCAGAGGAATCATTAGATCCTAATATTGGATTTACTATACCGAATATTCCAGGAGGTTCTACTGCTACTGTAACTTTTGATGCTGTAGTTAATACTGTTCCAACCCCTAATCCAACCATTAATACAGCAACAATAAATTATTCTTATACACCTGTAGAAGGGGGAATAGAAAACAATTTTACTGTGAATTCTAATCCTGTACCACTTGAAGTTAGGGCTCCTGTAGTAGCAGATATTTCAGTTATAAAAACAGGAAGTCCAAACCCAGTAATGTCAGGAGAGACTTTGACCTATACAATTGATGTATCAAATCTTGGACCATCAGATGCCCAAAATGTTGTTTTAACGGATGCTATTCCACCTGAAATAACAGGAGCAGAATTCTCAACAGATGGAGGAGCAACCTTTAGTCCATGGCCAGGGAGTCTTAATATAGGAACATTATTAAATCAGGAAACAAGAACTATTTTAATAAGAGGAACAGTAGCTTCAGTAGCTCCAGGTTTCATAACTAATACTGCGATTGTAGCATCGACAACACCAGATCCTAATCCAAGTAATAACACATCAACATCAGTTATAGAAGTTAACGAATCTACTCAAGAAGCAGATGTTGGAGTTTTTAAATCAGTAGGGCTGAATCCGGTACCTGCAGGAGGGATGGTAGTTTATCCGATTACAGTATCAAATTTTGGACCAGCAGATGCCCAAAATGTTGTTTTAACGGATGCTATTCCACCTGAAATAACAGGAGCAGAATTCTCAACAGATGGAGGATCAACCTTTAGTCCATGGCCAGGAAGTCTTGATATAGGAACATTACCAGCTGGTGAAACAATAAATATTTTGATAAGAGGAACAGTGTCACCATCAGCTACAGGGATTATAAGTAATACTGCAGAGGTAAGTTCAACAACACCAGATCCTAATCCAAGCAATAACACATCTACGGTAGATGTGGAAGTTATTGCTCCTGTAGAAGCAGATATTTCAGTTGCAAAAACAGCAAGTCCAAATTCAGTAGCACCAGGAGCAGTGCTAACCTATACAATTGTAGTAGCGAATGCAGGACCATCAGATGCGCAAAATGTTGTTTTAACTGATAGTATTCCATCTAGTATTATAGGACCAGAATTCTCAACAAATGGAGGAGCAACCTTTAGTTCATGGCCAGGAAGTCTTAATATAGGAACATTACCAGCTGGTCAAACAAGAACTATTTTAATAAGAGGAACAGTGTCACCATCAGCTACAGGAGTTATAGCCAATACTGCAACTGTAACTTCATCAACACCAGATCCTAATCCAGGCAATAACACATCTACAGTAGATGTGGAAGTTATCCCGGTTGTAGGAGAAGCAGATGTTTCAATTGTAAAGACAGTAATTCCAAATCCAGTAATGCCAGGAGGAGTGCTAACTTATACACTTGTAGTATCCAATGCAGGACCAAATGCTGCAGAAAATGTAGTGTTAACTGATAATATTCCACCTAGCATTATAGGGCCGGAATTTTCAGTAGATGGAGGAGTAACGTTTAATCCATGGACAGGTTCTCTTAGTATAGGAACCTTACCAACTGGAACTTCTAGAACTATTTTAATTAGAGGAACAGTAAGTTCATCAGCTGCAGGAACTATAACTAATACAGCAAATGTAATTTCAACAACACCAGATCCTAATCCGTCTAATAACACATCGACAGTAAATATAGAAGTTATTCAAATACCAGGAGAAGCAGATGTTTCAGTTGTAAAGACAGCAAGTCCAAATCCAGTGATGACAGGAGGAGTGTTAACTTATACACTTGTAGTATCCAACGCAGGACCAAATGCTGCAGAAAATGTTGTTTTAAATGATAATATTTCATCTAGCATTATAGGACCAGAATTTTCAGTAGATGGAGGAATAACATTTAATCCATGGACAGGCTCCTTTAATATAGGAACCTTACCAGCTGGAAGTTCTAGAACTATTTTAATAAGGGGAACAGTAAATTCATCAGCTACAGGATGTATAAATAATACAGCAATTGTAACTTCAACAACACCAGATCCTAATCCGCTTAATAATGTATCATCTATATGCATAGAGATAGCGCCTCAAGCAGAAGCAGATGTTTCAGTTGAAAAAACAGCAAGTCCCAATCCAGTAGCACCAGGAGGAGTGCTAACCTATACAATTCTAGTAGCGAATGCAGGACCATCACATGCACAAAATGTAGTGTTAACTGATAGTATTCCATCTAGTATTACAGGAGCAGAATTCTCAATAAATGGAGGAGTAACATTTAATCCATGGCCAGGAACTTTTAGTATAGGAACATTACCAGCGGAAGCATCAAGAACTATTTTAATTAGAGGAACAGTATCAGGATCAGCTACAGGAACTATAACTAATACAGTGAATGTAACTTCGACAACACCAGATCCTAATCCATTTAACAACACATCCACAGTAATTACAGAAGTTACTCAAGTACCAGGAGAAGCAGATATTTCAGTTGTAAAGACAGCAAGTCCAAATCCAGTAGTGCCAGGGGAAGTACTAACTTATACAATTGTAGTATCTAATGCAGGACCATCAGAAGCAGAAAATGTTGTTTTAATTGATGATGTTTCATCTAGCATTATAAGGCCAGAATTTTCAATAGATGGAGGAGTAACATTTAATCCATGGGAAGGCTTCTTTAATATAGGAACATTACCAAGTGGAAGCTCTAAAACTATTTTAATTAGAGGAACAGTAAATTCATCGGCTACAGGATGTATAGCTAATGCAGCAAATGTAACTTCAACAACTCCGGATCCTAATCCACTTAATAATATATCGGCTATATGTATAGAGATAGAGCCTGAGCCATCAGCAGATGTTTCGGTTGAAAAGACAGGGAGTCCAAATCCAGTAATGCCAAGAGAAGTTCTAACTTATGTAATTACAGTATCCAATAAAGGACCATCAGATGCAGAAGATGTAGTGTTAACTGATAATGTTCCATCTAGTATTATGGAACCAGAATTTTCAATAGATGGAGGGGTAACATTTGATCCATGGCCAGGAACTCTTAGTATAGGAACATTACCAGCTAAAAGCTCTAGAGTTATTTTAATTGTAGGAACAGTAAGGTTATCTGCTAAAGGATGTATAGTTAATACAGCAAAAGTAACTTCAACAACACCAGATCCTAATCCGTCTAACAACACATCATCTGCATGTGTAGAGGTTTGTAGGTGTACTAATAAATGTTCTAAATGTGATAAATGGTTTGAATGTGATGAAGGTTTTGAAAGTGATGAAAGTGATAAATGTCTCGAATGTAATGAATGTTTTAAATGTAATCAATGCGGAAAAATTAGGAAATGTAATAAGTGTGGAAAAAATAAAAATTGTAATTGTATAAGAAATGGTTTTTGCTAAAAAATAGAAATACAAAATTAAGCATATATTTTTAATAACAGATGAGAGTATCAACAAAAGTTATAGGTATTTTTTAAAAGGGTGAAAAGTTTTGCTTCTTAAATATGAAAGTATAAAGGGGATGTATCAAAATTTATTTTGATACTTTCTGATAAACAAAGAGGAGGTTCGAGTTCGAACTTCCTTTTATACATAATAATATCATGAAAAACTTTAAAAAATGTGATACATATGCAACAAATAGGTTTTCAAGTAAAGATAGAGATTATATTTAGTTGTGAACTAGAAGAGTCTTGTAGTAAAGATATAAGTTTTTTACCCACGGTAAGGAGAACCGTATCATAAATAAATATGATTTTTACTAAAGTTAGATGAATATATGGTGATAAGGTAAACTTTGGAATATCCCATGAAACTTAACTATATAATTAATTAAATGAAGAGATTGTTTCAAAACTAAGAAATTAGTTAAGGAACAGTCTTTTTTATTTAATAGTGTAATTTACACTATTAAGTAATAAGAAATAAATACTATAATATTTTTTGTAACCATTTTATGGAACTGGCGGAATGTAGGAGTTACGCAGGCGTATATGTTGGTTGTATTTTTAAAAATGAATATTTGAACAGGATTTTTTAGTTATAGGGTCCCTTAATGAAAATTTAACTTATGCATGGTTTTAATTTACATATAAAATTTTTAATTATTAATTCTTATTATACAGTAGATAACAATTGTATTAGATATAGTTTATGTGCTAAAAGATGTCCGGTAAATAATATTACAATGGTCGAAGGTAGCAAAACTGAAATCATCATTGTGAATTATGTGTGGCATGTACTCAAAGTTGTCTAAAGAAGGCAATTGCTTATAAAGGTAGGATGAGAAAAAGAAAACAATATTTAAATCCTAATGTAAAATTGTAGGTAATGAGTTATAAGCTAGCTTTATATAGTTTATGGCTTATTTTTGTTTAATAAAAATTTGTAAGGTTGCTTTAAGAAAAACACTTAGATAAGATAAGAATATGTATGTCTATAAAATTAAGGAGAAAATAAAAATATGAGTGAAGTTTTATTAATAGATGGAAAAAAATATATTTATAAGTGTAATTACAAAGATGACGTCACATTAAGAAATAGTTTTAATAGCTTAACAGAAAAAACTTATGGTTTTAATTTTGAACAATGGTACGAGGATGGATATTGGGGAGATAAGTATATACCATATTCCTTATTAGATGGAGATAAAGTAGTGTCTAACGTTTCAGTAAGTATTATAGATTTTTTAATTTTAGGAGAGCAAAAGAGATATGTACAAATTGGAACTGTTATGACAGATGAAGATTATAGAGGACAAGGATTGTCCAGAGCGCTTATGGAATTAATCTTAAAAGAATGGGAGGATAAATGTGATCTTATCTATCTTTTTGCTAATGATAGTGTTCTTGACTTCTACCCGAAATTTGGATTTGATATATGTAATGAATATCAATACTCAATAAACAAAACTAAAGAGGAGAAGACGGAGAAGATAAGAAAGATGAGTATAGATAATGATAGTGATAGAGAAATTATTTACAATATGGCTTGTAATACAATATCTTTCTCAAAAGTTTCTGTGAAAAATAATACATCTCTTATAATGTTTTATTGCACAAATTTTATGAAGAATAACATTTATTATCTTGAGGACTATGATACGGTAGTTATATGTGAATTTAATGAGGATATTTTATATTTACAAGAAGTGCTTAGTAGGAAAGAAGTAAAGTTAGATAATATTATCAATGCAATGATGAATGAGAAAACTCAAAAAGTAGTTTTGGGATTTACTCCAAAGGATATTTCCTCTTATGAAAAAACTTTAGTAAATGAGGAAGATACTACTCTTTTTATTAAAATAGGAAAAGATAATCCATTTAAAACAGGAGACTTAATGTTCCCTGTATTATCTCATGCATAAATGATAAATAGAAGAGGCGAGGTGTTTCTGATAACCCATGCATTTGAACCATGAAACCACCATAATACATAAATGTGTTGTGGTGGCTTCTTATTTGCATATGTTTAATTTTAATTATCATATAGTTTAATTACTTCAGAAGCTTTTATTTTAATTTCATTAATAGCTTCAATAGGTTTAATTATCTTTATATTTTTACCATATGTAAAAGCAAATTCAATGCCTTTCCAAATATCATCAAAATTTATATCTAAATAAATTTCATTATCTTTTACAACTTCATTATTTATAGTTATAAATTTTCTTTCTTTTATATGATTTATAATAGAAGAATTAACCTTAAAAGTAAAAGTATATTTAGGAATTAAAGATTTAAAATTACTTGTAGATGATTTCCAATGAGCTTCTAAATTGAAATCACTTGGTCTGTCAAAGTGCTCATCTATCAAAAGGGCATTTTCTATAGAGGTTACTTTATAGGTTTTGATAACTTCAGCGTTAATTCCAATTAAATACCAAATACCTCTTTTACATACTAATCCTAATGGATTTAAGATTACTTCTTTTGTTTCATTAATTTTTTTATATACTATTTTTAATACTTTATGATTCCAAATAGCATTTTGCAATACAGAAAGAATATCTTTATTTACATTAGTAGGATTTTCACTCCAAGTATGCATATCTATGTAAATATAGTTTTGAATATTTTCAATTTCTTTAATTTGATAAGGAGAGGAATTACCTAAGAGCTTAAGTATTGTAGAGTCTTTAAGTTTTTGAATTCCCAAGTCTTCTAAAATTTTATCACCAGTTGGGAGAAATAGTGAGTAAATTTCGTCATCATTTATTCCGTTTAAAGAAGTTTTATAATCTCCTAAAAGCTTTATTCCTCCGTTTGTTCCTCTATCACTAAATATAGGTATTCCAAGGCTGCTTAAAGATTCCACATCTCTATAAATAGTTCTAACAGAGACTTCTAATCTTTGAGCCAACTCATTGGCTGTTAATTTTTTATGTATTTGTAACAACATTAATATAGAAATTAATCTATCTGCTTTCATATTAAATATCTCCTTTTCAATATGACATAAGGTGTCAACTATTATAAGTTATAATGTATCTTGTATCAAGTAGAAATTCTGAATATAAAAAGTTCTACTGACAAATAATTAATATATTTAAAAGTATAAGAAAGTGAGGGGAAAGATATGAGCAGAAAGATAATACTAAATTTAGCAATAAGCATTGACGGATATATAGCATCAGAAGATGGCGGATTTGATTGGATAGTTGGAGATGGCGATAATAAACTAGATACCGAAAAAAAGTGGGATTATGATGAATTTTTAAATGGTGTAGATGTTGTAGTTATGGGGAAAAACTGTTATGACCAAAACTTCCATAATGATTTTAATAATAAAAAAGTATATGTAGCAACATCACAAAAATTACAAGATCATAACAATATACATTTCATAAATGGTGATATATGCAAAGTAATAGAAGAAGAAAGAGAAAAAGAGGGTGAAAATATATTCTTATTTGGTGGTGGGGGTCTCGTAGATAATTTCATTAAAGCAGATATTATTGATGAGTATGTAATTGGAATAATTCCTACGATATTAGGAAAAGGCAGACCACTATTCCTTGGGAATAATCCTAAGATAGATTTACATTTAGAGCAGTATAGTATGGATAATGGGATTGCAGTATTAAGATATTCAAAGAGATAAATATATTATTAAGAAATGCGCAAAGAAATCAATGAATATAGATTTTTTAATTATAGAATTAATAAGTAATAATTGCATTATAAGTTATGCTTTAATTCCACTAAAAACCTCCACAGAAATGTGGAGTTTTTTTAAAGTATTTTTATTTTGAATAAATTATTAGCTAATATTATTTTGATATTTTGTAAAAATACGTACATTTTTAAATAATATGTTGAAAATGTTCGAATTTAGTGTTATTATAAAGATGAAAAAAAGTTGATGTCTTCGTATATTTCTGGTGATATGGTCCAGATGTCTCTACCAGAACTCCGTAAAGGTTCTGACTATGAGGATTTATTTATTACTAGAGGATAAGTGGACAATTTAAAGGGGGAAAACAACTATGTCAGACTTTCTTACTGACTTTCTAGCAATCATAGGTGTTGTTCTAAATGGCTTACCACAAGGATTGTTAGCATTAACATTTGGTTTTGCTTCAATTCCAACAGCATTTGCATTTTTAGCAGGAGCAGCTGGAAATTTACTAACAGGCTCAGTTGCACCTATTTCTTTTCAAGCAGAAACTATAACATATGCAGGAACTGCTGGCAAGAATATGGAAGAAAGACTTTCAATGATATTCTTTGGTGCAGTTATAATGACTTGTATAGGAATATTCGGATTTTTAGGTAAAATCGTAAATTTTATAGGTCCAACAATTACTACAGGTATGATGGCAGGTGTTGGAATAATGCTTGCAAAGGTATCTATGGATATGATAAAAAGTGAAAAAGTTGTAAGTATTGTATCAATTGCCGCTGCAGTAGCAATATACTTTGCTACAAATAATTTAGTTCTAACTATTACTATTTCAGTAGTTATTTCAAGTATTGTTGGAAATATTCTTAATAAGGATATGAGAAATGTTGAAATACCTAAGGAAAAAATCGAAAGACGTAAACTTAGTTTTAATAGTAAAGTATTAAGAGGGGCACTTGGAATGGTATGTTTAAATATTGGATCTAATATAGCTTTTGGACAAATTACTGGAAGTATGGCTAATACGAATGTAAATATTGATCATCTTTCCGTTATCAGCAGCTTAGCTGATATGGGTTCTTCATTATTTGGTGGTGCACCAGTTGAATCTATAATTTCAGCAACGGGAAGTGCTCCACATCCATTAGCAGCTGGTGTAATCATGATGTTAATTATGGCTGCCATATTATTTTTAGGATTACTACCAAAGATAGGTAAATATGTACCTTCTCAATCAATTAGTGGTTTCTTATTTGTATTAGGTATTTTAGTAACAGTACCAGGAAATGCAGCTGCTGCCTTAGCAGGATCAGATAGTTTAGTTGGTGGTGTTACTATGGGAGTAACAGCAATAAGTGATCCATTCTTTGGAATGATTGCAGGAATTATAACTAGATTTGCCGTAGGATTATTTTAGGGGGTAAATTAATATGAATACATATAATTTAGAATTACTTTCATTAAAGAGAGAATTACCTTTAATGAAAATTAAAGATGACTTAGCTATTGCAAGTTTTGTAATACTAGGTGATACTGAATTAGTACAAACAGTTGCACCTGCAATATCAGATAGATTAAAGGATATAGATATAATTGTCACTGCTGAGGCAAAAGGAATACCTTTAGCATATGAAATTTCAAAGCTTTTAGGCATGAAAGAATTTATTGTAGCTAGAAAAAGCATTAAAGCTTATATGGATTCACCAATAACTGAGGAAGTAAATTCAATTACTACTCAAAAGAAACAATTTTTATGCCTAGACAAAATTGATGCGGAAAAGGTAAAAGGAAAAAATGTTGCTATTATAGATGATGTTATTTCCACTGGAGAGTCATTAAGGGTTGTTGAAAAGCTAGTTGAAAAAACTGGTGGTATCGTCAAAGCAAAAGCTGCAATTCTAGCTGAAGGAGATGCTTCAAATAGAGATGATATTATATTTATACAAAGACTTCCGCTATTTAAAGTTGATGAAAATGAAAACTTTATAGAGATATAATATATTTAGAGGTATTTTAATAGTAGATATTATTGAAATATCTCTTTTTATACTCATAAATTCTCCATTTCTTCATCGTATATAAAATTTCTATAATATATAGATAGACTTAACTGAAAACTAAGTTCAATATATGGTTATCACAATTAGTAATAATAGAGAAGGGGATCTACCCTTCTCCCAAAAATTCACAACAATTTGTCTTGGATTTTTTATATAGATATATTTTTCATAGTATCTATCGTATTTAATGTTTGAAAGAAAAACAATAGTATAATTAAATTATTCTTTTTAATAATTTTTATTTAGCTATTGATTGATTTAGTTGGATTTCTGTATTCACAAGGTACTTTAGTTTGACATAAACCACAGCCGGCTCCCGCGTTTGGATTTCCTCCATAAGATTCTGCTAATTTTCTTGATTCTTCTCCATAACAAGATTTATAGCATATTAATTTGTTATGTCCCTTCTCAGATATTGCATTAAAAGGACATCTTTTAATGCAAGCTCCACAAATACCTTTATTGTAAAATAAACAATTTTCTGTATAGCTTTTAGATACCCTGACATCTGGATTAAGCTTTAATTCAGTTACAAATGAGGCTAACCTTACTGCAATTCCTTTCTCAGTAATAAATGCATCGTTTAATCCAAAAGTCCCAAGACCAGCTGCATAAGCTATATGACGCTCTGACCAATTGGAGCTTGGACCAGAAGCAGTGTTAAAAGCTTTAAACCATTCAGCACCATAAGGTGCTACAGTTTTATATCCCATTTGATTTAAGAAATCTTCAAAAAAATTATAAAAATTCTTTTTAAATACGTCCTCTCCAAAGCTATGAAGCAGAGCCCATTCTTTTGATGGTAACTCCTTCTGTACTCCGTTACTTTTTCGAATTTTTTCATTTATAGGTAATACAACGCTTATAACTGTTCCTCCATGATAACTATTTTTCCCAAATGTCATTTCAAAAGCTTCAGCTGGAGTTAAATGATCACTACTTATTATGGTTTTATACTCCTCAAACAATGGATCATCTGCAGATGCAAATTTTATAATTGGTTCATCGTAATAATGGTCATTAATTTCTTCAAACCAGTTATCTTTACCTTTAGTTACATACTTTATAATTTCATTTTTTATTAAATCTTCCATTATAATACCTCCATTAATTTTATGCTTAAATAAGCAAATATTAAAATTTATTAATCATATTGATGGTAAAAATAAAATTTATCTTATTTAGAACTTTGTTTCTGGATAAGGTTTTATATTTATTTCCCTTGAAAAACTAATGTAGTACCAACATTGTTTGGTATAAATGCTTTGGGCATTGATTGGGCAATTTGGTGGATAGCTGACCAACCAGTGCAATGACCAGGCATCAAATAAGTTGGATTAATTTTCTGTAATTCAGTAATTGTAGTAGGAATAATTTTTTCAAATATCCCACCTGTTAGATGAAAACCACCCAATACAGCATAAATTTTCTGACTATTAGTCAGAGCTTGAGCATAACGTATAGTATTGATAACTCCAGAATGACAGCAACCTGTAATTATAACTAATCCTTGTCCACGGACATTTACAATAACGCATTGATCATCTTTTATTACCGGATCATTTTCCCATTGACCATTACGCTTTGTATAGTGTAAAGGAAATCCTGTTTCGAAGTCTGTAGTTCGAGGAATTTCACCAGAAACAAGAATCATGTCATCAACCAGAAGAGTTGGATCGCTTTTTTTAACAAAAGTAATTTTCTCCTGTTGCAAAGCAGTTAACTTTGGGGGAGAAATATTTATTTCATCTCCATCTGGCATTATAATCTTTTTGTCTAAAAAAGCATCTGGATGAGAAATAAGAGGGACTTTATGTGTTCCTAACTTCTCAATTAGACCAGGTAACCCCATAGTATGATCAGAGTGACCATGACTGAGTATAATTGCTTGTATATCTGTTGCATTAATTCCTAAGGAATCCATGTTGTGTAAGATGCCGCTAGAGCTAATACCTAAATCTAATAATACAGCTCCTTGCTTATTTCCAGATTTAACCTGAATCATCGCTGAAAAACCATGCTCTGCGATAGGTGGAAAATCAGAACTTAAATCAAACCTGTGTACAATTTCATTACCTGTCATAAATACGTCTACTGTATTGTCCATGATTATTGTTATTTTTACTTCATCAACTTCTAATAATTGAGTATCTTTTATCATGTATCTTTACCCTCCTTGATTTGTGTAAATACTTTAGGCTCAAAAAGCCATGAAAATTAAAACTATTTTTGCACACTATAATTAATTAAGGCGACGATTTGTCATAAAAGTTGTTATTACAAAAAGCAATAATAAATTATCCTTACAAAGAAATATCTACTAATGCTAATATTGATTGTAGAAAATTCAAATTAGCTTATGAAAATATCCTTTATTTGTCTATAAGACTATAAGCAAATACTTATAGTCAAGACAACAATCCCTTCTATTGTACTTATTATGATACAAGTAAAATTATGGCATCATATCTAATAATAGTAATATTGATTGTAGGAATTTTGAATTAGTTTATGAATAACTCCTTTGTTTATCTATAAGTCTATAAGCAAATACTTATAGACAAGATAGTACATTACTCCTATTGACACTTGTTATTATAAGGACATTTGTCACAAGAGAAATCATATTGGCATCTCTCAAATGCTTTCTTAAACAATTCATTTATATTCTTTCTGTATTTAATCAATGTATCAGAATTAATTGTATAGAAAACTCTAAAACCCCTTCGATTTTCCTCGAGAATTCCAATATTCTTTAAAATTTTTATGTGTTGAGATGCAGCAGGTTGAGATATATCAAGTTGTTGTGCCACATCGGAAACGCAAAAGGTTTCATCAGCATTTGAAGCAAGCATTTTTATTATTTTTAATCTTTTCTCATCGCCAAGTGATTTAAGGATGTTGGCCATGTCTTTTAGATGATCTTTCATTAATACACCTCTTAACTATAAACGTATAATCATAATATTATGATTATACTATATTTGTCAAGTTTAACCAATGTTTTAAACTGGTAATTGACTTATGTATTCTTTTAATCTTCCTTAGTTTATTATTAGTGGAAATTACATAAAAATAAAAAATTTAATGTAGTTGAAGGTTTTAAAAATATTAATAAAGCTTATGAAAGAGTAAAATTGAATAAAATATTTACTTTGTACTCAATAACTATAGGTATTTTACTAATATAGAAGGGCTATTTATGAGGTTACAACTTAGCTAAATAATAATTAGTAATGACTTAAGTTTAATTTAAGATATAAATGATAGTATGTTTTTAAGAAATAAAGATGGTTATTTTAATTGAGATAAATTAAAGTTTAGAGGAGGAAAACAATGAATAAAAAATTCATATCAATATTGATAGCTATGTCACTAAGCCTTAGTGTTACAGCTTGTTCTGAAAATAAAGCTAATACAAATTCTGAAAATACTACGAAAGTTACAGAGACATCCAAAGTAAATATGAAAGCTTTAGAAAGTGAAAGCGTAGGAGAACCAGATACATTTATAAAATTGGGGAGTGATATAAGTGTTGATGGAAATGGTGTAAGTGTAGAAAATAGTAAGATTACAATTACACAGGGTGGAACTTATAGTGTAAGTGGTAAGTTAGATGATGGACAGTTAATTGTTAATGTAGGTGATGAAGAAAAAGTGTATATAATTTTAAATGGAATAGATATTACTTGTTCTGATAGTGCACCTATTTATATTATAAATGCTAAAAGATGTATAATTGCTTTAGAAAAAGATACTGAAAATATTATAACAGATGGGGAAAATTATGTTTTAGAAGATGCAACTACAAATGAACCTAATGCAGCAATATTTAGTAAAGATGATTTATATATTATAGGAGAAGGCAAACTTACTGTTAATGCTAATTATAATAATGGTATTGCTAGTAAAGATGATCTAAAAGTTCAAAGTGGGAATATAGTTGTGAATTCTAAAAATAACGGTATAAAGGGAAAAGATTGCATTAATATTTCTGATGGTGATATAAAAATTAATGCAGGTGGAGATGGAATAAAATCTGATAATGATACTGATACAAGTAAAGGATATATATATATTGAGAAAGGTACACTTAATATAACTGCAGTTGAAGATGGAATTCAGGCAGAGACCGAACTATTAATTGAAGATGGGGACATTACAATATCTTCAGGTGGTGGTAGTGCAAATAGTAGTACTTCTAAAAATAGTGATTGGGGAAATTGGGGCATGAAAGATAAGGGAATGAATGGTAAGGGAGATCCTAATATGAATAATGCCAATACTAATGAAAACACTGAAGAAGAGTCTACTAGTGCAAAGGGTATAAAAGCATCAAGCAATATAACTATAGAAGGTGGAAATATAAAAATAGATTCATCAGATGATTCAATTCATTCAAATAATAATTTAACAATCAACAATGGAATTATGAATTTATCATCTGGAGATGACGGAATACATTCAGATTCCAATCTAACAATAAATGATGGAAAGATAAATATTGAAAAATCATATGAAGGAATTGAAAGTGAAGTAATAACTCTTAATGGTGGAGAAATTTATGTTACTGCAAGTGATGATGGAATAAATGCAGCAGGAGGAAATGATGGATCTTCAATCAACGGTCGTCCAGGGCAAAATCAATTTGAGTCTTCTGGAAATGCTAAAATAAATATTAATGGAGGTTATATTTTTGTAGATGCAAGAGGAGATGGTATAGATGCCAATGGTTCAATTTATATGACTGATGGAACTGTAATAGTAAATGGTCCAACGGATAATGGAAATGGAGCTTTAGATTTTGATAATACATGTGAGGTAAGTGGAGGTACTTTAATTGCGGCAGGAAGTTCTGGAATGGCAGAAACACCAAGCAATTCTTCAACTCAAAATACTATAAATATAAATTTAACCTCACAAGAAGCTAATACTATAGTTAACGTTCAATCAGAAAGTGGTGAAAATATTATTACTTTTGCACCATCAAAAACATATCAATCAGTTGTAGTATGTTCTCCAAATATAAAGACCAATGAAAAGTATTCAGTTTATGTTGGAGGAAGCTCAAGTGGAAATTCAACAGATGGATTATATACTGATGGAGAATATTCAGGTGGAAACAAAATAGGTGAAGGTACAGTTTCAGATATTATAACTAATATTACCCAAGAAGGGGCAACTCAAGGTGGTATGGGAGGACGTGGAAAGAACATGGGATCTCCAGATGAAAAAATGGACAGACCTACTCAAGGAGAAAACATGGGAAGACCTGATGAAAATATGGAAATGCCAGCAGAGGGAAAAGATAGTAGAGGAGAAAAAGGTGATAGAGTAGCACCTTCTGCAGACACTGAGAAAAATAGTGAAATCTAATATATAAATTTTTATTATATGATTTAAGACTGTGATAAGATAGTGTGAAATTCACAAATCTTGCACAGTCTTTTCTATGAATTAAAAGTTAAGAATTAAATATATGAATTATGGTTAAAACTCCACAGTAAAAGCCTCTGGAGTGTTTTAGATTCTGAATAAAGCTAAGTAATAACTAGTCTAAAATCCATTCATATATGCACTTTTGGCGTTCCCCCTCTTGATACATCTCATTATGTGGTGGCAAATCTACTATTTCTTTAAGTTTAAGACCTGCTTTTTCGCAAGTTTTTCGAGAAGGGAAATTGTCTGGATTGCAAGTTATTATAAGTTTATTCATTCCATGTGCAATAGCTACGTCTTTGATAATTTTACAAGCTTTTGAAGCATAATTATTTCCTCTATAAGTTTCTTCAATGCTATAACCAATATGACCCCCGTAATATAGATTTTCATTGTACCCGATTCGGATATCAATGGTACCTATACTATCATCTGAATCATGTAGAGTAATTCTATATTTATATGCAGGTACATAGCCTTTTTCTTCATTGGATGGTGATTTTTCTTCAATCTTTAAATCAATCTCACCATCAGTTAAGTAATCAAAGTCTTTAAACTCAAACATCTGTATTCCCCCTTTATTTTTC
Source organism: Clostridium sp. Marseille-QA1073 (assembly GCF_054863625.1). NCBI lineage: Bacteria > Bacillati > Bacillota > Clostridia > Eubacteriales > Clostridiaceae > Clostridium > Clostridium sp. Marseille-QA1073. The sequence continues at coordinate 189,790 of NZ_JBSVQM010000001.1, forward strand.
TCGTGAATTCCAATTATTTATTTAATTATATTATTATATAAATAGATAATTGTAAATACTTAACATAAACTATATATACCACTCCTAAATTTAATCTATCTCTGAAAATAATTAACACTTATTGGTGTCACCCCTAAAACTACTAAATTCAAAATTCACAGTTCACAATTCACAATTTCGGACATTTCTGAGTGGTAGCTGAGAAATTTAGAATTGATTTCTTTTTGAAGTTACGCAGTAGCTTATTATAAAGAGACTAGCAAATGTAGCCTCTCCATAGTATTAGTTAAATTTATTAGTATTGCTCCAAGCTATACTGCACCTCATTGGAATCCTAAAAGGCTTCACTACTGTTCCGTAGAGGTGGAAAACTAGCAATACATTGCTAATAAAAATTAGTTGAAGAAATTAATCTATAAACAATTAATTTCCACCTTAATTATGCATTTTGCATTGTGAATTGTAAATTAAAATACTCAAGAATGCGGCTTTATTCAGTTATGCATTAATTTTTTAAAGTAGTTTGTCTATATAAAATAAACCTTCATATTATTATCTTATTTATACATGCTACTCTTTTCTAAATTTTTACACGGTATCAGACCTTTCTTTATTGAATATTGTATATAAGGGGGTGTAATCATGTTAAATGAACGCTTAAAATCTGAAAAGTCCACTGATTGTCAAACTCACGTTCACGAATTTTTAGGAAGCACTATGTTAGCTGAACAAGGAGAAGATAGACATAATCATAGATTTGCTGGTGTTACAAGCCAAGTTATTCCTATGGGTACTTCTCACGTTCACGCTATTTTAGTTAATACTGACTTTTTCTCAAATCACCATCATGAACTAGGTATAATTACAGGACTAGCTATCGATGTTGGTAATGGCAAGCATGTTCACTTAGCAACAGGCGTTACAACATTAAATGATGGTCATAATCATCAATTTATTTTTACCACTCTTATTGAAAGTCCTTTAACTTAATAATAAAACGGGGGAGATTTTCATCTCCCTTTTTAAATATAAATAATTAAATCTATAAAAAAACTAAGAAAGTCTTATTATAAAAGCCACTGCAAATACTTAATTTTATTTATTTTGAACATAGTTATTATTTTCTTTTTAGGAAATGCCAAAATCTTATTACTTAATATCACTATGACTGCTTGTTTAACTATTTTATATTATTGTAAAGTTTTATATATATGTTTTAATGATATAAAACTAGATTTACCATATTATATATGTTTTTTTGTACCTTAAGGATTATTAGTTAGCAAAGGTAATTTTGTTATATAAACTCAATTTTCCTCTTCATATTTTATATGATTTAGAACATAAATTTTTTAATCTTTGCATATCCTCAAATTCAATATCCATTTCTATAAATTCTTCCCTTAATAAATAATTATTATATTATTTTATAATTAGGTTTACATTTCTTAATAAACTTTCGTTTTTCATTATTGAAAATTAAATCTTATCCTAAGTAAAGCAAAGGAAAATAATAGGGATAGTTATTACTCCTTTGTATCCCCTTTACAAGGAGGTATAGATGAATTTTCAAAAAAATCAACTCTATTAAGTGAAGAAGAAACATCATATAAAAAAGAATAACACTACTGCTATAATTGAAAAGACGACCAAAGATACTATTTCATTAGTGAATAATGAAATAGAAGCTCAAGCTTTTCTTATAAATAATAAAGAGCTTCTATGAAAAACTACAGAAGACTTTGAAATTATAACTTTAAAAGTCACCTATAATATAATCTTTCAAATAGGAATGGGATAAATGATAAATGAGGAGACTTTTCTTTAGGGGCAATAACTATTTTACAAGTGTAATTAATTTTTTATATGCTAAAATGACCACTTTTTAGCAACTTCAGAACCTTATTCAAAAGATAGTAGTCAGTATAGAATAGTTGCTTAAGAATTCTATATTATTTCTAAATAAAATAAGTAAATAACATTCAACTTACCCCTTTAAAATATATATTTTAAAAGACCTGCAGTACTATTACACTGCAGATCTTTTATGGACTGCTAGCATATATTAAGGTATTCTACTTTTTGTACCTAAAAGATAACAGTCCTAATAAAATTAAAATCTTAAAACTCTCTATTCATAATACTAACTTACCAGTAATCAAGGTAGTCATAACTGTTAATTTTTTGTACGAAACTTACTTAGAGCTTAAAGTGTACGTTAACAGAAAATAATAACAGTTCTAAGTAAAAAATTTTAAGTTTAAATATTATTATGATTATATCAACAAGTGAACGTGAAAACTGTATAGATGAAAAAACCGTCCTATTAATGGGACGGTTTTTAAATAAGTTAGCATTCAAAGTCAATTAGTGCATTAGGGTTGCCTTGATTTTGCTGATTCTGATGATATTGTTGAGTTTCTCCTGTAAATTCGAAATCTTTATTATAATCTTCATAGGTTTCTTTAACCAATTCCATAAGTAGATTTCCATACTGAGGATCACCTTCTGCTATCTGCTGAACTTTCATAGAAGTTTGTACTAAGATTTTTTGTGCCTCTTGCTTGCTTTTAGCATTTCTCAATTTGTTTTTTAAAGATTCGCTTGCCTGCTTTGCCTCTTCTGCTTTACGAAGTATTTCTGGATCAACCCGATTTATTAATTCCTTTTCCTCTTCTGTTAATCTCTCTCCTCGTGCGATCTTTTTGACAATTCTTTCGATTTCTGCCTGCTCTTCATACATCTTATTCATATCATGCTGATAAAGCATACGATCCAATTGTGGATTTTCTTTTCTGGCTTTATCGATTTTTGCTCGATCTTCTATAGTTTTATTCTTCTTATTATATACATTAAAAATGTATTGAAAATTTATATCTCCTTGAATTTTCATTTCTCTAATCCCCCCTTTTATGTAAATATTCGATGCAGATAATCTTATAATTTTTATATCGAATATTTAAATAAGAATTATAGTTCTTTTTATAAGTTAATCCTTAAATATGTTAAAACTTCTGATTTATTTGATAATGTTTTATATTGTTATTGGATATATATCATGCCTATATAAATAATTAGTAGCCTTATAGAAAATTTTCATAATTATGTAATATATAGCTTTATAAATAAAAAATTAAATTCCTCATTCTTAATTTTTATAGTTATCTATCTTCAATTAATTAAACTGTTTATTAAAGTAAAAAGAGCCTCCTTTAAGGCTCTTTTTAAGATTAATATTCTTCTATTAATTACTTAAGACTTTAGTACTTTAATCAAACTCTCTATCAACTTCAAGTATCTCACCTGTATCAGCATCTATTTTTACTTCATAAATTCCAGTAGTAGTTCTTATAGTAACTTCATAAACTAATATACCGTACTCAGTGTCTAGTTCGACTTTTAATACTTGGCCAGGCACCTGCTGTAAAGCAATTTGAATAGCTGCTTCACTGTTAATTCGATAAGTTCTCCAGTAATTATCCCATAGATTATAGTAAATATTCTTCATTATATAAATCTCTTCCTTTTTAGCATTCACATGGTTATTATATTCAAATTTTCAAAAATTGGTGTCTTTTAACTGTGTATACTGTTAAATTATTTCTGCTTTAAAGCTCCGTTAACTCTTTTATACATCCTTTCTGATATGCTTTCTTTTAAACTCTCTGCTATCCTTTGCTTCTTAATCTTCTGTAAACTACAGTAGAGGCATACTAAATATCGTTCTTACCTTACTTCATTTTTACAGTTAATACTACAAACTCATTGTTACAAATTATATATAAGCTATAAATATTTAGCATATCTTTACTTCACTTTAATTTTTTACATAAAAAAAGAGCCCCCCTATAAGCTCTTTTAAAATTAATTTTCTATGTCTTCCTAAAAGCAAAAAATTGTTTTTCTAAATATCACTCAAAAATTTAAAACTTTAGTTAACTTTTACATCCACTTCAAGTATTTGACCTGTATTAGCATCTATTTCAACTTTATATATTCCAGTAGTGCTTCTAATGGTAACTTTATAGATCAATAACTCATCTTTATAATCTATTTCTACTTTCATCACTTGACCTGGAAATTGTTCTAGAGCAATTTGAATAGCTGCTTCACTATTAATGCGATAAGTTCTCCAGTAATTATCCCATAAGCTATAATAAAGATCTGTCATTACTTGCACACCTTTCTTTTAGCATTTACATAATTATTGTATTCATACATTTAACAATTTATGTCTTATACTATTACATATATCCATCACATCAAAGTAAAGCATCATCTACTCTAAGTCCTCTAAAAATGGGACTAAAAAAGCACCTAGTTGCCTAGATGCTACTTAACATATATAATCCTTGCCGTAATTATTTATCACATTATTTCATATTATCATTATATACTGATCAAATATTAAAAATTATTCTATTTCTACTTTACCTCAAGCTTTTCTTTTACTTTTTCAGGTAAATTCTCAGGTTGCACTTCTTCCCATCCTTTTACTTGATTGTCATTTTTTAATTCAACACGTAAATATGCATCCTTACGTAATCTTCTATTTTCACTTAATTTAACTTCCTTAGAATTTCCATCTTTATCGTATCCAGTTAAATCATAATCGTAAGTAGTCCTTGCTTCACTCTTATTCTCAATTGCATCTGGTATCTGAACATAACACATTGATGTATTTAAACTATTATATAATTCTGATCCTTCACATCCTCCTAAAACAACAGTAAAAGCAAGTAATAATACCGATAAAGCTCTTTTCATGTTTATTCCCTCTTTCTTAAATATTTAAATCTTTATATAAATTTCTTTCTCTATTAACTTAATTATAAAGAATATTTAAGATTAAATACATTTAATTACCTTACATTTTCATATGATGTATATTACATTTTCGTAAGATTTATACTTCTGTACAATAAAAATAAAATATACTATGAGAGTATCTTGGCTATGACCATTTATACTTACTAATCCTATCTATCCCCTATACAATAAACTTAATTCAAATCTTTTTTAACATATTAATTAAGTACATCCTACTTAACTGTCCAGTTTTAAACTTAGTACACCAGATTAAAATTTTTTATACTTTGTTTCTTTGAATAGTTCATTAAGATGCAATCCATACTCTTTTTAATTTTTCTAATTTCTGCACTCTTTTATTATATAGGGTTAATTATTTTTTCATTAGCTAATTCTTTGATATTAATTTTTATCTTAATTTCCCTTTTATTTTTTCTTTCTTGCTTAGTACTTTACTTATATTACAACGTAAAAATACCGTATAATTCACCTCTGAACAATACGGTATTATAAACAATAAATATTTTGAATTTTTATCCCACTTTGTATAAAATTTAATATTTTCTGTTTCCAGCTTAAATTGTTAATCCAAAATTTCATATTAATTTATATATTATTATAAAAATAATATATAAATTAATATTAATTGGCTAGCACGTTGCTACGTGGATTCATCTCTTTTAATATTATTATATATAATTCACTATACTTTCTCTTTCAGTTTTATTTTAGACTTTACTAATGTTATTTGCTAAAAATACTCTATTATTTTCTGCCATATATGTTATTATCTTATTAATTTCATCATTACAAAAAGCACTCTGATATTCAGGATTGTTTTTAAAATTTCTTTCAATAATGATTTTTCCCCATCATAAAACCATAAAAAGGGACTTTCTTTTCCAAGAGTATAATTCCTTATTCAATTAATACTAATTATCAAATACCCTTATTTCAAATCAACATATAAAAATTATATCATAGTCTTTATATAATTCATTACTTCTTCCATAGCGTATTATTTAACTCTTAAATAATATATTCTATTAATTATTTCCCAATACAATCTACTTGTTTATTAAATATCAATTCTTTCATAACCACATTCACATATATATTTAATACTTAAAGTGAAATTGTAATCATTGTTATCATCTATTTTTACATATTCTCTATTTATCTTCTTACCACACTCAGGGCAAATTAGATGTTCATCCATTTTGCAACTCCTCCTTAATTCTAACTGGTAATATATTATAAAATATAAACTTAATTAAATATCTATTTCTACTGGCTTGTCTTGATAACATGCAATATTTTGTTTTGGGCTTTTTTTAAGTATTTTATCTAAAATCCTTTGAATTTGATTTATATCCTTATCTTCTATATCCTCCCAAATTAAATTACCCCACTCTTCATACATATTGTCACATTCTTCATTTTTAATAGCATTTTTTAACATATCTTTTGCGTTAAGAGCCGCATAATGAATCCCTAATGTATAAACATTCATTTCTTTAAATTGATCTATATTTGTAATCAAATCTTCCTTTGTCATTAGCTGATATTCATCACCAACTACTAATATTTCATGGTCTTTCAAAGTTGACAATTTAACCATTCTTATTCCCTCCTATTTTAGATTATAAATTATAAAAAATAATTTATAATGATTTTTAAAACTTATTTTTTTATTGTATTTAATCTCAAATTAAAGCTTAATTTCTTCTGCCAAATATTCTATAATTTCTTATCACTATAATTGCTAAACAACTTTTTATATTGAAGTCTAAAAATCCTTCTATTTTATAATACAATCAACATATGTAAATTGTTACTTATAATTACAAGTTAATTTCTTTTAACCACTTTGTAACATTAAAATGCTTATGTAACATTTTCTTCTTATTAACATCTTTTTTAAAACTCTGCTAAATTTCACAATTAATACTCTTATTTAATAACTTTAATTTAATAACTTTAATTATTAAAATTAATCTTCAACATAAAAAATACCGTAAAATTCACCTTGAATAATACGATATTGAAAATTTAGTTTATGCACATCTTTACTACTTTTATATAAAACTTTAACTTTTACATAAAAGTTCTCTAACTTCCATCAATATTTTTCCTAACATATTTTTTCCCGTTCCATCTTTACCATATGCCCAGCAATAATCATTAGAAGTCTTCTCTATTATTTCTTTTTCTCCTGTGGATAAAAGTATATTTAATATGTCTTTATGACTTTTAAACTTTTCTAATACAGCTTTTCGCATTATATGATCTTTTACCTCTTCCCAGTCTTTCCTCAAAGGCTTATTTCTATCACGTCCCATTATGGTAGCATCCATTGGTGTTTTTGCAAGTCTCACCTCTTCTTCATATTCACTTCTAGCGAACTTTTGAGCTTGGAAATAACGCTCACTTGTCTTCCACCACTTTCCATGAAGCTTAAATCCATGCTTTGAAAAGTTTGAAAAACACCCATGTTCCTAATTTATCTTATAAAAATATATAGTCATATTGTTTTCCTTATAAAATAATTAATATTAATCATCTGCTCCATTCATCCCTATTGTATTCAATCATTTCTCTAATAGCCTCTTCTAGCCAAGTCCAAAAATCATTGTATTCTTTTCTTTGCTCACATCCTACTGATGCAAAATCATGTATTATTTGAACTCTTTCACCTTTATCCACTTCGAAACATGCTATATCATCATTGTCATCTCGTCTTGCAAAAGGTATTAGTTTTCTATTAGGATATCTTTCCTTAAGTCCTTTGAACCTATTTAATATTTTTTCTTCATCCATGATATACCATAAATCAAAGTCTAATAATTTTAATTCTACGACTTTCACAAATGAATCTGGATATTTAAAGTCATCAAACCCTAATCTATCTTCTAAAATTTCTATGTTCATAATTATTTACCTACCTTTTCATAATATCTACCTCTCCTGATGTCTTCTCGATCCTCATCATATTTCATTACTATAAAAGAAAATTAAATTAATCTGATTATTCTTTAGCTAGTTTACCTTCCTTACATGAGTATAAAATAAGACAATTACCATTGTTATACCATACCTCATTCTCTGGTAGGTATCAAACTCAATCAAATATTGCCATTGGTTAGTGCATCCCAACACCAAGTTCACAGCAAACTTTAACCGCCAGTTATTAGCCACACTACTATACTAATAAAAGGATGCCTATGTTAAATAAGCATCCTTAATTACTTAATATATATAATACGAAATTGGATTAATTTTCTCATTATTAGAGTTAATTATCTCAAAATGTATATGTGGTCCAGTTGACCATCCTGTTGAACCAACCTTTGCAATTTGTTGTCCTCCACTGACGCTCTGTCCCTGACTAACTAAAAGCTCTGAATTATGAGCATATAAGCTGCTGATATCTCCATGATCTATAACTACTACATTCCCATATCCATTCATCCAACCTGAGTAAGCTACAGTTCCATCTTTAAGTGAATACACTCCAGCACCATAAGGTGCCCCTATATCAAGAGCTCCATGAAATTCTTTCTCACCTGTGATAGGACTGACTCTTCCTTCAAATTCCTGAGTTATAGGATACCCATTTCCTCCTGTTATTGAAAAAATACTTCCATTTGATACTTGTCCACCGCTAGGCGCATCTCCACCACTAGGCACATCTCCACCGTTAGTCACATCTCCACCTCTAGATGGCCTACTACTCTCAGCCTCCATACTCCTAATAGCTGTAATTATTTCATCAAACTCATTCTGTTGTTGTGCTAATATAGTTTCATGTACATCAATATCACTTTCAATTTCAGCTATAAGTGCATCTTTCTCTTGCTTATTATCTTTTACAGTACTTATTTTACTATTAGCAGTTTGCATCATACTTTCAAGATTACTTTTTTCATTCTTCACTTGGGTCGTAGTGCTTTCCAGCTCGTCTTGCTTTTCCTTAAATTCATCCATAAGTTCTTTATCATATTTAATCAAACTTCTTATAGCTTCTACTTTTTCAATGAAATCATAAACTCCTTCTGATCCAAATAATATTTCTATGTAACTTTGAGATTGATTCATATACATAATACGAAGTCTTTCTGCCATCACTTCTTCATTCTTTGCTAAATCAGCCTTTAATTTCTCCGACTTAATCTCTAAATTTTTTATCTTCTCATTTGAATTACCTATTTTGAAATTTATTTCCTCAACTTCACGTTCTAACTCATTGATATTTTTTTCTAATTCATGAATATCATTAAGAACATTTTCCTTATTTTTCTCTAATTTTTTTATCTCATTTTCACCATTATTGATTTCTTGTTTAATATCATTGGACTTATTTTTCATATTATTAATATCACTTGCTAGCACATTTCCTGTCGCTAGGTTGCTACATAGTATCAATGCTATTATAATTTTAGTTTTATTATTCATAAAAACTCCCTTCAAGTTATAATGCTTGTCTACTTGTTTTTTATGTCATTTTATCAACCTAAACACTTTTTGTCAACTTTTAATTCAATTTAACTTTTTTCGTAAAGAATTTAATTTATCAATTCTTTATCACTTTCTCTGTTAACTAACCATATACCTATACATACACATATTAATGCTATGGCATTTTTTAATTCCCATATATCTTCATGTAAAAATATAGCTGATAATATTGAACCAAATATAGGTGTTAAAAAATTAAAAACAGCTATAGTTCCTACATTATTGTACTTTAAGAGAACTGTCCACAATGAAAATGCAATGGAGGAAAGCATTGCAAGGTATATGAGTAAGCTTGTGGATTTTATAGTAAATCCGGATATAGAACCATTAAAACCATAACCTAATCCAATAAGTACAGCTCCTCCTATGAATAATTGATATCCCGTTACTATCACTGAATCCATAGACTGTGTAAGTTTCTTACCATAAATAGACGATGCAGATAATATTAACGCAGAAATCAAAATTGATCCTTCACCTTTTATGGTAAAAGAAGAACCTAGTAATTGTGAATCGAAATTAACAATGATTACACCTATAAATCCTATAATACACCCTAAAGTCTTTTTTAAATTTAATTTATCATTTATGTATATATAATGAGCTATTATAACACTAAAAAAGGCTCCTGTTCCACTCAGGATAGAACCCTTTACACCGCTAATATAAGCCAATCCTAAATAAAAAAATATGTATTGTAAGCAGGTTTGTGTAATTCCCAGTAATGCTATTTGCCCTAGTTGCCTTTTATTAAACTTAAAAAGTTCTTTTTTACTTAATAATGCTATAAAAAGTACTATTACACCTGCTAAAAAAAATCTATACCCTGCAAATACTAATTTTGAAGGTATATCCTCTGAAGCAATGTTAAATACTTCATATCCACTTTTTACTGCAGGAAAGGCACTTCCCCATAACATACAACACATAGTTGCCAATATGTATATTACTTTTTTCTTCATAAAAAACTCTCTAGTATTCATTTATAAATTAATCTCCTATTATGAAATATTTCATTATTAAATATATCACTAAATCAGCCATTTATAAATATATACTATTCATAAATTCTTTCATCTTAACATACATTTTTTATATTTATTTTAAATAATAAAAAAACTCTATCCCTTACTTCTTTTGTAAATCCTATCTCATGACTAACAATCACCATGGTCATTCCATCATTTACAAGCCCTTTCATTATATTTAAAAGTTCTCCTACCATCTCAGTGTTAGGGCTCGCTTATAATTGACACCGTACATGAATACTACAACTGTTAAAATTTTACTTTTATATGGAATAAATAGTTATAATTATTCTTGCTTTTATAGTCCTATTAAAGTTAATGATACAATAAATATATTACAAAGAGAAACTAGTGGATGAAACTGGATATATATAACTTGGTAAGTAGTTTATAATTATCATTTGTTATCTTTGTTGCATAGAGCATGATATACCTAATTTTAGTTTTTACGAAAAAAATCCCTTGACAGGGTAGTGAAAATTAATAATAACAGAGTTTTTAATTACTAAGTAGCGAAAGGAGATATTATAACTTATAACGAGGTTGTTAAAATCGGTGATGCATATTTACTTCCAATAATATCGAGTTATATGGATTGGAAGGCTATGAAATTACTCCAATTAAGGCACATGAGGTCGGGCGGAATGTCGTTTATAACTGTGAGAAAGATGGCGCTGGCGCTAAAATACTTAGAATCGCCTTCTTAAATGACAGGAGCGGGGAAGATTTTCTTGGCGAAGTTGAATATATTAAGTATTTATTCGATCATGGCGGTAGTGTCTCGGATGTAGTCAACTCCCGGAATGGGAAGTTGCTAGAAGAAATAGCTCATAATAATCATACTTTTTCTATCTGCCTCTTTGAAAAAGCCAAGGGAAAAATGTTTGTGGAAAATAATTATAGGTATCGTGAAGGAGCTCCAATTACCGAATATTATTATAATTGTGGTAAAGTCTTGGGGAAACTACATCAATTATCGAAAGAATATACTCCTGCCCATCGTCGGTATAGTTTTTTTAATAAATATAATGCCGAATATATCGATAAACTGATACCTGATTCATTATCTCTGCTTAAAGAGAAGCTGGTTCAACTCCTTAAATCTTTAGAGGAATTGGACAGGAACCGTGAGTCTTTCGGTATGGTCCATTTTGATTACAATGATGGGAATTATTCGATAGATTTTAATACTGGACAAATAACCGTATATGATTTCGATAATTCTTGTTACTGTTGGTATATGTTTGACTTAGCAAGTCTCTGGACGAACGGAGTGGGCTGGATACAATTTGAACAAGATGCCGCTAAACGCAAAAAGTTCATGGATGATTATTTTGAAACAGTCCTCGCAGGATACAGATCCGAGACCGTGATTGAAAATTCGATGTTGGATAAATTGCCCTTATTTATCCAAGTAGTCCTCATGGAAAATATTGTAGATGCATTCGAGGTAATGTGGAACAACGGCGATGAACTGGAGTGTGATGAGGATCTGTCCTATCGTATAAAATGTCTGGAAGACGATATCCCATATATGGGATTTTTTCATGAAATTTATTCCTGTGAAGAACCCTTTGAGTATGAGAAACGAAATATTTAGTCTTTTCATTTGGGACTTTGCAAGAGAATTTTATAGATGAGAAGCCTTAATAAAAATAATGTGTAAAATATATTAAAGCTTACACCTGCTCAGGATGGGATGCTTTTTCGCTATTTAATGGAGCCTGCCTCTCAAATGCCTCATTTCCAATTGGCTCTAGAGCTGGAAGGCTGGTATTATGTAAATCTATTCCGCATTATAGTTTAAATGATGTTCCTTCGCTTGATGCGATGGTCAAAGATTAGATTTAATATTACTTATAGAATTATTATTTAATTCATTAAATAATATTTTAAAATCAAATCTTTATTTTGTAAGTAATCTATCTATTCTTTTTCAATATAAAATTACTTTTGAATTTTAACCACCACTCTTTCCCCTCCTCCCTAATAACTTCATTATTACAATTGTTCAGTCTATTGTATTAATAATTTATTTGTTTTTCTATAACAACTAAAAATATTAATTTATAAAGTAAGTAATTTTACAATCATGAATATGCTTCCTATCTTTTTTACACTTTTTATATGTATATCACTCTATCATACTTAATTCCAGTAAATTTTTTGTAATGTAGAACTTTCTACATCCTTAATAGCTTCTTCTAGTGATAGAAATCCCCCTCTAGTTGTAGGGAACTGTCCTTTTTGGGTAAGAGATTCATATAGCACATAATAACACTCTACCTCTCTATCATTACAAATATCAGGTAAGTCCTCATAATCTCCACTTCCATACAAAATATGCCATTTAATAATCCTAATGCTACATTCAACAGAATTATCATACCACCATATTCCTTCTTTTATAATCTTTGCATTCTCAAACATAATCATATATCCTACCTTTTCTAATTTATAAAATCTTTATTAACTTTGAAATTGCTACTAAATTCATGACTTTCAGTTTTAGTTAACTCGTTTAACGATTAGTTGGTCAATGTGCATCAGCACTACTATAAGGAACCACATTTCCATTTACATTAATTGATTGATCAATGTCATTTCTACTAGACCCAGTTGATAAATGAAACCATCCATGATTGTTACCTAGATTGATTGCATGCCCGTTTGAATATATTGTTTATGTATCTAATCCTCTGTATCTCCAAATTTATTTAACTAATAATATTATTTTACTCAGATCACCCTTTAAAGGCTTTAAGCCATTGCATGGCACTCTGTCTTCTACATATTCATTTGCAAGTGCATTTACCCAATCGTCATTATAATCTATAATTAAAGCTTCAGCTATAAGCCCAAAATCATCTGATATATAACTTGCTAAATCTGAAGATTGTGTGGCTTTATATGCGACTTTATATGATATCTCGCGAATAAATTCAACTATTTTTTTAACTTCTGAAGTGTTCAATTTTTCATTTTTTCTTATTAAATTAAAATTTCTCCTCCACTCACTATCGAATGCATCTGTATCTCTACTATCTAATATAAAATCTACATCATCAATAGTAAAAGTATTTTCTGAAAGTAATGCTCCTGCTAATAATAAACCTTTTAACTTTTCTAATTTATTCATTGTAAGCTCTCCTTTATTAAAATTATTAGTTTCTCATTTAAGGATTTTCCATAGTCCATTTTCATGAAACCAGTTTTATACAAGATTAAATGATTCATGTAGTGTTACATCTTCACCTAATATATGTATATTATTAGTTTAATTCCTTATATCCCCCTCTCCCCCGTTCCGACTTTCTAGTACCGAAATCCTCTATCCAAGTATATTTATATGTTTGATTTTTTTAGTTCTCTTTGTTTTTAATGTTTTTCTATCTTTTTCTACTAAATATATTATATTCTTAATTCCATTAACTTTTAAGTGAAATTATTGAGCCTAGGATTTCCTTTATTAATTACATGTACTGGTTTATCTATTGGATTTTTTCTACATATTCAATATCTTCTGTTAAAAGAAAATATCGACACTATTGAAGTATCGATATTTCAATTAAAACTATAATTTCTTTTAATTTAGATTAAAAGGGCGCTAAGGTGGTAGAACTTTTAAAAGTATTTTTTAATCTCTTCAAGTTAAAATGTCTTTTAAAAATTACCTCCAACTATTTCCCATTTGCCCCTATTCACTACTTTATTACACTTATGAAGTGAGTATTCTAGTATCTAATTCTTGAGAAAACAAGCCAACAAGCGAAAGCTCTTATTGGTTATTTTTTCTCAATATTTTTCATCTAGTATCCCTATTGTTTTTCGGCCAGTTTACTCCCACATGATACCAATTTCTTCAAACGAAACTCTACTTTCTTCTAATCCATCTATATCATTAGTTCCTATTTGTTGAATGTCATCTTTACTTAATATAATATCTTCCGCTTTTTGATTAATTTTTCGCTTGAAAATTGTTTTTAGTAGCTCACATTGCTGTGAAGACATATCGTAATATTCTACCCATTCTTCTATTGATCTATCAAAATCCATTAATTGTCTTTCTAATAAAAATACACCATTCTGATACATATCTTCAACAGAATCTATTGTAAAAAGATTTTCTCCTACTCCCCAAAATGCAGTAGTAATAATTGGTACTGCATTTCCATCTACATTTTCTAATAAATATTGCAATGCCTCACTCTCAGCAAGATTTACTATTTCTTTTAGTGCACCTACAAAATATTCCTTAGCTTGCTTAGCATTATTTATTACCTTAATTCTATCACTATTATCATTACGAAATGCACCTACACAATATTCTGAATTAAAAGTTATAGTCCCTCTTGCACCTTTACTATCTTGAATATTGTAATTTGTACCATCCCATGAATGCTCATTTGATAATTCAGGATAATGTGCTACCATAATTGCATGAGCTATTGATGCTAATATACATCCTTGCCATAATTGTTCCATTCTCCAACTTATTTTATTAACATTATTAGACATATCATCCGCTCCTCTACTTGTTCCACTTTTCTCTATTTTCTTTTCTTGATAATACTTGGGCATTGCTATAGCTATTTGAGCCACCTTTATCTCTAGGGTCAATATGATCAATTTGCCATTCATTTTGTGGAGGTGTTACCCCTCTTTGGCTTTTACTAGGTTTAACTAATACTTCGCCAGACAAGTCAGATTTAACAACCCTCCATTATTTTTCATATTTTCTTGTATCATAATTCTCTTTTGAGCTGCAGTAAAATCTTTGCCTGGATCAACACTCTTTGAGTCTTGAATATGGGCATATGGTCTAGCATTAGCTTCCCCCTTTGGGCAAAGTCTGTCTTATTATCTTTTAATAGTAAAGCTCAGTACTTTCAACGTCTATTACTATTTTATCACTCTAAAAAACAATGAACTAACCTACTTATTTTTCAGCTAGTTCATTTTGTCTTTTCTCACTGCATTATTACAATTATGCATTTATTTAATAGATATACCAACTTTATTTTTTATAGCTTCTCAATCTCAATTATTTATGCATCAACTTTAAATGATGATGTAGGATTATCCTTAGCTGCATAGAATAATGGAAATTCAGTTCTATCCATTTCATATACTTCTCCAGACTTTACATCAATATATTTTCTTAATATGCTTATAATAGTTTCTTCTTGTATATTATTATAAGCACTTTTATTCATGATTAAAGTTATATACCCATCATCTCTTGCTAAAAGCACATTATAATCAAAGGAAGCACTCTTACAACCATCTAGAAGTGAAAACATAGAAATATACTTTATCTTATCTCCATTTTCTATAGAACTAATAATTTTCTTTTCACTTTTTCCTAACATCATTACTTTTCCAGATGTTAAGGTTGTACTATCTATTCCTGCATGAGTGGGTTCATATCCTAATAACCTAATAATTTTTTTAGCGTCATTATATCACTGTATCCATTTAGCATTACCTCCATCCACTTCGCCATTGAATGTTATTGAAATTGTTTCATTATCCATAAATTATCTCCCTATTTATCTATTAGTCTTATTTTAATACTTCCAGCTCTATCGCCAATTATTCTTTGATTATCTTTCATTCTATTCCTTAATGCTAGAGGGTCATCTGTTTTACTTGGTACTTCAACTTGGTCTATTGTATGTGGTTTACTTGGCAATACAATTTCAGGTTCTCTTACCCCCTTGGGGCAGAGTCTGTATTTTCTATAACTTAGTATTTTCAATGCTTAGCATTACTTTTTAACTACTTTTTATCACTTACCATTTTTAGTGTTATGTAGTTAGTATTTTTACATTAATTTCCTTCAATCTATTACCCTTATTTTATCATGCACCTTCTTTTATTTCTACATTAGGCATTACATACTCACTTTTATCATTACAAGAAAAAAAGATTAATGCTCCAATTACTGAAACATTAACCTTTTTAACTTCTTTCACTACATTATTAATATTCTGTGGCCAGCTTTTGCTTGTTTAGTTTGTCTGAAAACTTTACAACTGAAGGATTGGAGTCTTTCACCATCAGACTCCAAAGTTCTGCAGTCAGCTTGATTAGAGTTTCGCAGTGAATAGCTCAAGCTTATTAATGGCATTTTATACTACTCATTAATCTCAACACCTTGCTTCGTTGGATCTTCCAAATGAATTGCTCCTGCTATTATTTTCATTTCGACTCTAGTACACCTTCCTTGTTGGTCGCAGGATGCTGCTGATATATTAAATATAAAACTTTCCTCGTCATCTTCAATCAACTCAGCACTTACAATTTCAATTTCATCGTTTGGAATAAATCCTTGAGGTTCAAGCAATATTGATTTCACTCCAGTGAATACAATCAAACCATCTTCGATGTTTTCATCATTGTAGTACTCCCAATTTCCAGACTCACTACGTATTCTGGAAATTGTATTAATTTGTATTTTAACTCTTTCATTATAACCATCAATTAGAATACTCTTGCAAAACCTGTCTCCTAAATAAATAGTATTAATAAATTCTCTTGGATCCATTGATAAAGCCTCCTTCTTACTTATTTATTTTCCAGTGAGCTGCAGGATTCCATAAATCTACTTGATTACCATTTACATCTATTGAAGGACCTTGACCTTTCATATTAGGTCCTGTTCCTTCTAAATGTCCATGCCCATGAGGTGTTGAGTCTTTAGGATGTCCATTTGGATTCAACCTTTGGTAATTTGACTTATTAGGGTATAGTGTATGCGTGTCAACTGGGTCTTTTCCTGGAACCGTATATCCTCCCTTTGGTTCAATCATAATATTTCCTTTTTCATCCCCAATAAACCTACCTACTTCCTTACCAGTATTTCTATCAATAGTTGGTCCTGGTTGTTTACCAATCTTAGGGACTTTGGTTTCAGAAGGAAGTTTAGGATTATCCGCCCCCTTAATAGCATTTCCACCAACATTAGAACTTCCATTTTTATTTCCAAACAACTGCAAATTCATTTTGAGTTTTGGTGTTTTTGCTCCCTGAGATATGTTACCGTTAGGTAAACTCCTTGGTGCTTTTGGAGCTGAATTTTTAAGCCCACCGAACATATTTCTAGAATTTGATTTTACAGCAGATACAAGCTTTGAAACATTTTTTATAGCGGCTTTAGCCTCTTGTACTGCTTGTTTTTTGAAGCTGGCTGTTACTTCTTTAAACACCATTTTTGCTTTTGGTATTACTATTTTTTCCATACCATATTGGAAAACTTGAGAACCTGCTTCAGCTGCTCCATATTTTACGCCTTCACTTATTGCTTTGGGTACATTTATGTCTCCGCCATTGTATATTATGTCACCTATTAAGCTATCTGCTATTCCAAAGGCTGTCATTCCTGCTATCATTGACACTGCATTCATACCGGCATTCATAACATAAGCTCCGTATCCATATCCAAGGGTTGATCCTATTAAGGCTCCTACTCCCGCTGATTTTAGGTATGATTTTACACCTCTGTTTATTTTTCCATCATCCATATAGTCAGCTACTAAATTAATTCCAGCACCTGCTACTGCACCTATAACTCCTCCTATCACATGCCATGCTATGTGTCCCGTTGGGTCATAATATTCTATTGGATTATTATGACAATAAGTATATAGATTTAAACTTAATGGATCTTCATCTTTTCCTCTATAGGTGTCTTCTTGCATAAATCTTGCTGTTACAGGATCATACATTCTAGCTTTTAAATAGTACTTACCAGTCTCACTATCATATTCATAGCCTGAATATCTATATGGATTATCTATAGAGCCTGTTTCCTCTAAGATGTTTCCAAAAGCATCATAATAATAGCTCGCTAATATATCTCCATTGCTATTTAAAAGTTTTGTTACATCACTATGACCATTATACATATAGTAAGCAGTTATATCACTATCTTTTTCATTTATAGTTCTGCTTATTAAACTTGTTCCCCAAACATTTCTTGCTAACTCTTGTCCATCTTTATCTGTTTCTAATATAACATTATCTCCCTCATATAGGTAGTTTGTTATATTGCCTTCTATGTCTTTTAGTACTCTTAAACCTTCAGCATCGTACCCATTTTTAGCTATGGTTTTGTTATCTTTTACAACTTCTATTAGCTGATTAAATAGATCATATTTATAATCTATATGCTCCTCATTTAAAGAACTTATAATTCTTGCCCCTATTAATAATTCTGACGGCTCTATATTAGTTGTTTTTTCAGCTATTTGGTTTCCATTATTATCATACTTAAAGTATTTTTCTGAGACAACTATATCATTTTGACTTGAAATTATAGATAACAGCCTATTTTGTCCATTATATATATATCTGTTTAAAAGAGTTAAATCTTTATCTACAATTTTTTCCGTTTCTCTATTTCCTGCCAAATCATAGGTATAAGATGTTATTTTTCCTGTTGGCTCTTTAACAGAAGATAATCTATTTAGGTTATCATAGGTATATAGTGTTGTTCCTTTTTCATCATGTTTCCCTATCATATTTCCTGTATTATCATAGGTATAACTAAAGGATTCTAAGACCTCTCCAGCTTTTTTAGTATTTACAAGAGTTTTTAATCGATTATTTCTAAGATAATCATATTCTTCTTTGGAACCATCTGGATATATAGTACACTTTTTATTTCCATTTTCATAGTATTCATAGCTAGTTATTTCACCATTTGATATTACAGTCTTAAGCCTATTTGCACTATCATAAACTTTTTTTACTGTGTTTCCTTTTGGATCAGTGGTTACCTCTGCTCTTTCACCACTAGGAAGTCCTTCTAGTGAATCATATATAAATGTACTCTTTCCAAATTCAGGTACTTCTTTTGATATTGTTCTATTTAAAAAGTCATATTCTCTTTTTATTGTACCTTTATTATCTGCAACAGTTAATTGTTTACCATTGTTATCATAGGTATATGATATATTTGTATCTTCTATTGTTTCTAAAATTTTTCTTCCATGTATATCATAACTATATGAAGTAATCTTTCCATTTTTATCTTTTTTGCTTTTTATATTTCCATCACAGTAATAAGTATAACTTTCTATCTTACTATTAAATTCATTGTCTACATCTATTCCATTTGGATCTATTATTTTTGTAAGCTTATTAGCAATATTATATTCATAGGTGGTTTTGTTACCTTTTCCATCTGTTTGGGATGTTTTATTTCCATTGTTATCATAAGTATAGCTTGTAATATTTCTATTTGCATCTATTACTTCTGTTAACCTATTTAATTCGTCATATCTAAATTCTGTAATGTTTCCATTTCCATCTATCTTAGATTCAATATTACCATTTTCATCATAGGCTTGTTTAGTAATATTTCCAGCTGCATCAGTGGTAGATATAAGTCTATTGGCTTTATCATACTCAAAAGTATTTATATTATTTAAAGCATCATAAGATTTGTATTGAAGATTGTTTTCTTTATATTCTAATCTCTCAATAATATTTCCTAATCCATCTTTTCTTTCAATCAATCTTCCAAGTGCATCATAGGTATTAGATTTTACATTTCCTAACCAATCAATTTCTTTAGTTATGTTACCATCTTCATCATACTCATATCTAGTTTCATAAGAAGTAGAACTATTATCTGTATTTCCATCTGATATAGATTTTGAAATTACTCTATTAAGTCCATCGTAAGTATACTCTGTAACATTACCTTTTCCATCTACCTCAAATCTCTTATTGCCATTCTTATCGTAGCTAGTTTTAGTAGTTATGATTTCACTATTGTCTTCTTTAGATTGAGAATTTGATAATAGTCTTCCCTCTGTATCGTAGGTCATTATATTTATTTTACCTGTGCTGTCTTTTCTATAAACATTATTTCCATCTAAGTCATATTGATACAGTACTACATTTTCTTCTATCGAACTATCACCATTAATTACAGCTTTTCTAATTTTGCCAAAGATATTGTATTCAATATTTGAAACAACATTACCATTTCCATCTATCTTACTTGTAAGATTTCCCTTTAGATTATAAGTATTTTTTTCTAATTCTTTTTCTTCTAAAGTATTAGATATGGATTTTTTAGATAATAAATTGCCCACTCCATTATAGCTATAAACTATACTATTTCCTTTAGCATTTGTTTCTTTAATTAAATTTTTTAAGCCATCATATTTATACTTCTTAGAAAACTCAAGTCCATTTTCTTTTGAAACAGGATCTAATTCTTCCTGAAGCATGTTACCTAAGTTATATCTAAATTCTTTTCCATAAGCATTTCTAATTTTTTCTTCTTTAGATTCTCCTTCTGCATTTTTATAAGCTAGTCCATCAACTTCTTTTATTACATTATCACAGGCATCATACATATAAGCTTTTATCACTATATATTCTGATCCCATTAATTTTTCTTCTGCAACTACTCTTCCTCTGCTGTCATAAGTATATCTTGTTTTAGAATTTGATATCTTATCTTTAGGAGTAGTTTTCTCTATAAGTCTTCCCATTAGATCATAAGTATAATTCGTAATCTCACCTTTAGTATTTGTTTCGCTTAATAGCATACCTTTACTATCGTAAGAATATCTATTTACATTTCCATTGTAATCTGTTTCACTTTCAACCTTATCTAAGCTATTATAAGTTATATGTTTAGCTGCCTCTACTTTATTTCCATTTTCATCTATTAAAGTTCTACTCTCTGATATTTTTCTATTTTTATTGTCATAGGAATAGGTAATTTTATTTCCACTAGCACTGGTTTCTGATATAAGGTTTCCATTTTTGTCATATTCATACTCAGTCATAATATCCATAAGTGTCTTATCACTTATATCATTGCCATAAATATCACACTTTTTAATATACTCATATTTTTTGCTAGGTAATCCAAGTTTATTATTAGAATATCCAATAATGATAAAGTCTCCTTCATTTTCTATATAGCTAAATTCTTTTGATAGGTTGTTATCTTTATCATATTCATATTCTTTTCCTCTGCCTTCGCTATCATATTCTGACTTTAGCATTCCATCTTTAAAATACTCATAGTTCTTTTCAAAGATTTCCTCAGGTATTTCTCCTGAAAATACTAGGTCTTTTCCCATGGTTTCTTTTATTAGATTACCATTTTTGTCATATTCAAATCCCTTGTATATATATTTTATATCACCATCTTCATCTTCAAATGCTTCATATCTAGAGCTAATTTTGTTTAATCCATTGTATTTATAGTAACTTGTATTGCCTCTTGCATCTCTTTCATAGGCTATATTACCTAAAGCATCATAGCTCTTTGCATAGGCAGTTCCATCTGAATTTATAACTTTTACTTCCCTATCTTTGTAATCTGTAATTACATAAGTTTTTATATAGTTATTTTCATCAAAGTAAGTTTTAATAGCTTTTTTAATACCTATGCCTTTTACTGTATTGACAATTTCATATTCATATTCTTCCAATAAAACAGCATTTACATCTTCGCTTTCCTTTATATACTTTTTAATTGGTCTATTTACACTATCATATTCATAGATATATATAACTCCACTTGGCAGCTTTTCATATATTTTATTTCCATATATATCATAATCGTATGTTGTTTGGTTATTTTCTTCGTCTATAATAGTTTTTATATTCCCATTGTTATGATAAGTATATCGTACTCCATGATCTCCATTATAAGCATGGGAATCAATATTATCTAGTGAAGCATTATAAAGATTTGGTGAAACCTCTTTTACTTTTCTTCCTAAAGAATCATAAACTATTCTTGTAGTTTCTTCTCCACCTTTAACAATGGTTCTTTCTAAATTTCCTTTATTATCATAGGTAAATTCTTTTTCTACTCCTTTTGCTGATTCAGATTTAACCATAAATCCAAGATCATTATAAGTATTTTCTATAGTTTTATTCTCAGGATTTGTTATAGATTTTTTATTACCATATTTATCATAGGTATAAACTTCAACTCCGCCTTCTGGATTTTTTATACTTTTAATTAATCCCTTTAATTTACATCCATCATTAATAGGGTCATTTGCATCGTAATATTCATAGGTTGTTATTGCTTCTCCACTATTGTCATTTGGATTTATTTTTTCTATTTTATTTATTAAATTTTTCTTTTCTTTATCATATTCATAGGAAATATTACGTACAACTGTCATGTCAGCTTCTTTAATGACTTCTTTTACAATATTATTTTTCTCATCGTATTCTCTTTCAGTTACAGTTAAATCTGGATTTATCTCTTTTATAATATTTCCTTTTTTATCCCTTGTATAAGAAGTAACATTACCTAATTTATCAAACTTTTTAACTACCTCTTCAACTTCACTTACCCCTTCATCATTAGCATCATAGTCCATTATGGTTATCCTGCCCTCTGGGTCTGTCTCCGCTGCTAAAAATAAACTTATATTATAAAGTTGTTTTGTTATTCTTCCCTTGGAATCTTTAATTTCTAAAACCCTATTTTTATTATCATAGTTATAAGTTGACTTATTTCCATAAATATCTGTTTTTTCTTTTACTTTTCCTTTATTATCCGTACTATCAAAATATGTAATAGTTTCTATAGTTTTTCCTGCTTCAATTACTTCTGATAGTTTTTTATTGGCATCATATTTGTATTCATATAGTGTACTTCCATTAAAATCTACTACACTAGAAAGTAATTTATTTGAATTATAATTATATTGAACTACTCTTTTTATGGTTCCATTTACATTTTCAGAAACTTTTATTAAATTACCATCTTTATATTCAAACTCATAAATTCTTCCTAGTAAGTTGTCAATTTTTTTAACAGTTTTATCACTATTATAATGAATCCTTAATGCATTATCATTTTTATCTTTTATAAATGATAACAACCCACTGGCTGTATACCCATATCTACTTTGATCTCTACCTATAAGTTCATGAGTTCCATCACTATTTTTAATAAGTTCATTTCTGTTATCAATAGGTATATATTTTCCATTTTCCTCCTTAAAACTTTGTACACTTCCATCAGGCAGTGTTATGGTTTTACCTTTAACTTCATATTTTGCTTCTATATCTTTTATTTCCGATTCAAAGCTTAATCTCCATCCATTTCCTAAAGAACCTTTAGATGTACTTTCATTAGAATTATATGTTCTCTCTAAGTTTACTTCTAGACTAGGAAGTTTTATTTTTATATCTTCGAAAGTTTTAGAATAATTTCCTGTAATACCTGTTTGACCTTCTTGCCCTAAAAGTTTTTTAATTTGATATTGATAATCTGTGATAAATTTATTTACTGGCTTTTTAAAATCCTCATAATTAGTTCCGCCACTGCCTATACCTATAAGATTATCCATAGATTCAGTAATATCCTCTGAAAATATAGGTTCATATTTAACAGTAGAGTTATTTGATATTTTATCTCCACTCCCTTGAACTTTATTGCTTTCATAAACATATGGACCATCTGAAGCTCCCCAATAGTTATGGGTTGCATCTATTATTCTCTCAATGCTGGTCAAACCTATCCCAGAATTATTTTTAAATGAGTTGTACGTAATAGCAGCACTTTTAATTTTGCTATTAGACCATACACCATATTCATTATTATGAATTTTATTATATTGTATTTTAGTTTGTCCATTATTGATGTCAATTCCTTTACCACAACTTGTTATGATAGATGAATATATTTCTAAAAGTCTATTAGTATTTGCCATGACTCCGTTATATTTACAATTTGAAATCTTTGAACCTGAAATAATAACTTTACTATTTCCTAATATATATATACCATTTTGAGATTCATTATCTATTGATTTATTTCCAGTAATAGTAACACCATATATGTTTATATCTTTTATATTATTGCTACTTACATATACTCCATACTCTTTAAAGTTGGATATTTGTGAATCATTGTATAAAAGTAAACTAGCATTTTTGTTATATATACTAACCCCTGATTTACAATTTTCAATTTTTACTCTTTCTAAATCAATGTTTGTAGATAAATTTTTATTATCACTAACAAAATGATATATACCATCTTCTTTTATATTGTTTATCTCTACAACAAATGCTTTAATACTATCTGTTGTAATTATTCCACTCTTAGCATTAAGTATCTTTGAATTGGTGATTGTCATTTCATTGCTATAATTTATAAGCCCATAATCATCCGTTGTTTGTAGTGTACTATCGTTAATATGCATTGTTTTAAGATTCTTAACTAGTGAACTACTTCCACCGGAATAGCATAATTGTGTATTTTTTAATACTGTAGTACCTGCATTTTCAAGGAGAGATATGGTTTTATCTGCTGTACTTTGTCCTCCATATTTAATAACTGAATTTTCACTAACAAAATTACCACCTGCATAAACAAGAATACCTTTAAAAAATCCATCAGTTACATTTTTAATTGAAATATGTCCTACATAATCAGGATTAGGCTTTCCTGCAATTGTCTTTCCCTCTGCATTTAATGAGGTTATAACAACCTTATCAGTAGACTTTCCCTCTAAAGATAAACTTCCTAGTACCTTTATATCTCCAATAGCATTAATCTTTGTACCTTCTGCTATTTTTACTGATTTTTTTCTATTAACTGCTAGAACATTATTTACTATATAATTATATTTACCTTTAGAGATAGTTGTATTTATATTTAGTGCACCATCTATTAAAATACCATCTATGGTGTTGCCACTTATTACATTGGTACTGTCTTTTGGATTTATAGTTTTAAATAAATCTGTATTATTTTCTTTAATAGAGGTTATATCTACCTTTATAGCTGCTCCTATACCATTTCGAACTATATTTGCATCTGACATCTTATTGTTTTTAATTGTATTTTTAGTTAAAAGAATATTAGATAAATAATTTGCAGCTATATTTATTCCTGAACCACTATTATTTTCTATAATATTGTTATCTACTTCTATTTTTCTACCAGTGTTAACTGATAAAATTTGATGTTTTTGCATAATATTAATAGCTGTAGAACTATTTTTAATGGTATTTGTTGATATCTTCATAGTTTTACTGCTTTGAGACTTATTATTAACTTCGCTAATGTGTATACCATTTATTGCATTTCTATCTAAAATATTTCCTTCAATTAAAACAGCACCTAAGCTATTGCTAAGAACTATACCACTTTCAAAATCATAAAATTCATTATTTTTTAAATTTATATCTTTGTCACCTTTTATTGTAATACCAGTATATTTCCCCCCAACTACTTCACTATCTTTATATTTACTTTTATCATAGAGCTTAGAATTTTCTAAAGATAATCCTCCTTCAATATCTAAGAATCTTTTACTTGAATATGCTCTTACATTCTGTCTTTCTACATAAAAATTAGTGTAACTAGCATCTAAAGTTCCTGTGGGCTTAACTCTTATTCCAAAATGTTCACTTATATCAGTGTCTGTCCTTTTATCGATAAAAGTAATTTCTTTATTATTTGTGGAACTACCTTTTGATATTAGTTTACCTTTTACTTCTATTCCGCTAGTTGAATCTAATTCACTACCTGAATTATCCTGTACAAATTCTATTTTAGTCCCTTCTTCAATGGTTACTGTAGCATTTTCAGCAATCTCTATTACCTCAGATATCTTTATTACTTCTCCAGCTTTCCATGTTTCATCTTCAGTTATCACTCTTCGAGTTTCTCTAAAGAACTTTAAAGATAGAGCAATAGCTCCCGAACCAGTCTCGTCTCCTGATAATTCTCCATTAGTCATATATTCTGGTTCCCCGTATTTTGTGGTATCCGATAATAACCAATATTTAATTTGATATCCATAGTTATTTCCACTTAATTTAACACGTATAGCCTTTATAGGGTATCCATCTGTTCCAGCAAGCTCATTATTTTCTTTCCATTCACTCCATCTTTCATTATAATAAACTTGATATTCTATGCCCATTCCTGGATAATTTTTTAGAGTTTTAGGGCTTAATCTTAAATTGACTTTCTCAATTTGTCCCCCTTCTTGAAATCCCATAATTCCATCTACAGAATATGCCTTTTGACCATTTTTACCAAAAAGCACCACTTCAACTTCTGGGCTCTCATGTGAGCTCCCTTCATTAGGAGCTGCATATAATTTTATATTTTTTGAATTGATAGGTTTTTCATGGCTATTTAAAGATGTATCACTAAGTTCCTTTTTTATATCTTCAGTTTTAGTTTCTTCCTTTTCACCAGGCTCCTTATTTTCATCCAATACTTTCTTTTCATCTAATTCTTTATGTTCATCTTTTTTTAATTCTGATTTTTCTTCCTCGACTATAGTTTCATTATTTTCTATATTTATATTTTCATTATATATTTCATCAGAATTTAAATTTTCTTCTACTTCAGGCTTAGTTGTTTTAAAGGATTTTTTTTCACTCCATTCACTATATAAATCATTATTTTTATACCTTAATCTATAAGTATAATTTTCTTCTGGCACTACACCTTTGTGAAAATAAAAATCTTTCTTTCCTACTTGCACTATAGTTCCGTTTATTTCTAACTCATAATCAAAATCTATAGACTCCTGCCATCTTATTCTTATTAGATAAGGAGATATTTCTTCTATATCTTTTATTTCTGGACTGTTAAAAATTTCATTTTTTGAAGTTAAGGGGTCTCTCTCTAACTCCTCAATTAACGACTCTTCTCTAGAATTTTTCATTAAAAGCTCATTCTGAAGTTTTTGTTCTTCTATAAGTTTCTTATTTTCTTCTATTTTTTTTAATTCTAATTCTTTTTCTCTATCTTTATTATTTTCTTTATCATTACTAGCTTCTTTTATCATAGTAGCTAAACTACTAATTAAATTAGGTGATATTTTAATATACTTGCTTGTCATAGCTAATACTTCTTGGCTATATGAAAATACCATAATAAATGTTAATAAAACTGCTATGATTCTCTTACGCTTATCTATCATATTTCCTCCTTAAACTTAATAATTATATTAAAATCTATATAACCGATACATAAAAATACATTTTAAAATAACTACAATTTTTATTTATTTAAAAGTAGTCCATCTTTCAGGAGAATAAAACTTATTAGTACTCCCGAAAGATGAATTTAATCAATAATTTTATATCTTTTAATTAAAAATTGATTTTATGGATTATTTTATGTTTAAAATATACTCTACCATTTGTTCTGTTATAATACCTTCTCCCCCGAGAACCGTCACTGATATATTGTTTTTAATATCTTTGATATATTGTTCTGCATTGTTTAAATTTTTATCATCAATAAGAACTAGTGGTGCTGATCTTCTTGCAGCATATATACTTCCAGCGCCAGCATCTGCAAAATTAAGTCCTGTAGTTAATACTATCTCCTTTGGACTAGGTTTAAATTTAATATTTATATTTTTGCAGGTTTCATATCTGTTATTACCACTAATTCTCTCAAAGTCTTTATCCGTATAATTTAATTTTGTTTTTATTGTATTAATAACAGTATTAGGTACTGCTCCTTCCCCTCCAATAATATAAATTTTTGAAGGCTTAATACTTTCAATATAGGATAAAAGTTGTGAATTAATATTGTCTTTATTGGTAAAAACTATAGGCCAATTATTTTCTGCTGCTATAGGAGAGATACTTAAAGCATCAGCAAATCCCATTCCATCAGTAAGCACAATTGGTGTATTATATTTTGCATATACTTCTTTTACTATGTGATAATTGGTAGTAAATCTATCTGATCCACTTAATCTCATAATTTTAAAATTCTTTGAACAATTTTCTCTTAAATATGCAATAAATTCATCACTTATTAAACTATCTCCACCAATAATATAAACTTTTGCATCTTTTTTAACTCTGTCTTTAATAAAGTCAAAGAACTCTTTTGATGTAGGGTCTTTGTGATAATCTTTATTTGTATAAAGTATCGGCGCATTAATTTTTTTTGCAAGGACAGAAGAAGATATTATTCCTGAGGAATCTTCACCGTTAACTATAACTATATTTTCTATTTCTTCTTTATAAGCTTTTTTAGCTACTTCTACAGAAGTATCAATTCTATCTTTTCCACCTATTCTTTGTTTGAAGCTGATTGGTTTAACCTCTCCCCCTTCTTCACCATTTCCTGAACTACCTTCTGTTCCTTCATCTATTTCATCCTCATCATCCACATATGTATAATCATCACCTATTAATTCTGTATTAGGATAATAAAATTCCAAAATTTCTTTATACTCTTTTCCTTCTTTTGCTCTATTTATTGCACCTTCTACACTTAAGCCTACACCGTGGCCGATACCTTTTCCTTTAAAGTTATATAAATCTTTATTATTACTTTTACTTACAGTTACATCACAATAAGTACTTAAAAAACTTCCATTAAGACTATGTGGAAAGAACTTTAATAATTCTTCTCCAGTAAGACTTAAAACTTTTTCATTGTTGTTTAAATCTTTATACTTTATATTTAAAGATTTAATTCTTCCACTAGGATATTTCTCAATACTATTTAAATCTATTTGCAAAAATTCTTTCACATTTAATTCTTTATATTTACTAATTAAAATATTATTTAACTCATCATAGCTTAAAGAACTATTCCATTGCTTATTATCATATGTGTCTTTTTCAATTTTCAAATATGGTACATTTTCACCAGCAACATTAGCTAGTTCTTCTGTTTGTCCACCATTGCTTAAGCAATAATAATCTCTTAAATATCCACCTTTAAATAATTTATCATTATCATTTTGTAAATATTGAACTTTTGATATTTTGGTCATTTCATCATATATTTTTGTCAATTTATCGTTTTCATCTATTAAATATGGAA
Source organism: Clostridium sp. Marseille-QA1073 (assembly GCF_054863625.1). NCBI lineage: Bacteria > Bacillati > Bacillota > Clostridia > Eubacteriales > Clostridiaceae > Clostridium > Clostridium sp. Marseille-QA1073. Next base: position 218,977 of record NZ_JBSVQM010000001.1, read on the forward strand.
ATATACCACTTTCAATATCCGTCATATCACTATCTTTAAAGATACTAAATATTCCACTATTTATATTTGACTCTGCGAAAGTTCTTGCAATGATTGCCTCTGCTCTTATTACTTCTTTGCTAGTCTCTTTGCTAAGAGTATTAATATTTGAGAATATATGCATTTGTGGCAATACTTTTCTTACATATTGATCAATATTCATTTCATTGATAATTGTCATGGATTTGTCAGTACCATCTTTAAAATATAAATTTCCAAACATATTGCCATAAAAGGGCTTGTCTACTAAAGTTATGTAACCTTTTTCATTTTCACTTATTAAAGTTATAGTATTTTGGTTTTCTAATAATATTTCTTCATTTTCTAATATATCAAAACTAGAATTTTTACTTTTAATAGTATATTCACTATTACTTTTTAATTTTTTATCACTTCCTTTTATAGCATAATCATTACTTACTTTAATTACTATTTGATTTATATCTTTTAAATTTTCTAGTTTTATATTAATTTTATTTTGCTTTAATGAAGTACTAAGCTCTTTATTACTTTTCCCATAAACAATAATGTTATTGTTTAATAAAAAAAAGCTTACTAACAATATTATTAATAAGTTTTTTCTTCTAATCTTTTTCACTTTTTCACCTCCAAATATACGATAAAATGCCAAAATATATTCTATTATATATTTTATATAAATTCAACTATTTTTTGAATAATATTTAATATTATTTTAATTTATTCAAAATTATTGAAAAAATAATGATTTTTGAAAAATAAAAAAGTCTAATAACATAAGTTATTAGACTTTTTTATCGAAATTAATCGATACATCGCATAAGTATAACTGTTCCCCTATCAAAGGTTAAAGATACTTCTTCTTCAATAAATTCATTTGACAATGTCAAATTGTCACTTAAACTTAAATAATATAAATTAAGTTCATATTTTGCACCTTTTATAGTTAGATTTTTTACATCCTCTTTAAAGGCCATTAAAGAAAAACATTCTCCTTTTTTCCCTCTAATGATAGTAGGGGTATTTATCATTGTAATATTATTATTCTCATCTACTATAGAAGCTTTTATATTTTTTTCTAGCGCTTTATATAATACGCATAGATTCCCAAGAAAATGATCCATTCTACTTCCTGTACAACCTAGAAATACTATGTCTTTAGCTTTAAGATCTATAGCCATGTTTAAGGCAAGTTCTGTATCAGTAAAATCTTTTTCACTTGGAACAGTTAAAATCTCTGTTTTATCTTTAAAATAATTTAGTACCTCTTTATCAATTGAGTCAAAGTCCCCTAATAGAATTTTAGGAATTATTCTATATTTATACAGACAATTTGCTCCACTATCTGCTGCTATTATTTCATAGCCTTCTTCAATATAGATATTTAATATCTCCTCACTTGGAGCTTTTCCTCCAGATACTATTGCTATTTTCATACTAAATTCCTTCTTTTAAAAGTTTAATATTTTTTTCTATTTCATTGTTTTTAAACACTGCTGAACCTGCAACTATTACATTTGCACCAGCATCTACCACAGTTTTTATATTTGTTGCATCTATTCCGCCATCAACCTGTATCATCAATTCTTTATTACAGTTTTCTGCTAAGACTTTAACTTCTCTTATTTTCTCACCACAGTAATCTATATACTTTTGTCCTCCAAATCCAGGGTTAACAGACATTATAAGTACCATATCTACCTCTTTGATTAAATGCTTTATACTACTTACTGGTGTAGCTGGATTTAGTGCTATTCCTGCTTTAATCCCAAAGCTTTTAATATAGTTTATAGTTCTATCCAAATGTCTATCTGCTTCTGCATGAACAGTTATGATATCTGCTCCAGCATCCACAAACTCTTTAATATATCTAGCTGGCTCCTCTATCATTAAATGAACATCAAAGGTTAATTTTGTATATTTTCTTATAGACTTTATTACTGGAAATCCAAAAGAAATATTAGGTACAAACATCCCATCCATAACATCAATATGAATCATATCTGCTCCATATTTCTCTAAATTCTTTACTGCCTCACCTAAGTTTGCAAAGTCAGCAGATAATATTGAAGGTGATAATTTTATCATTTTCTGTTCCCCCTACTCATAATCTCCTCTAAGGTTTTTATATAAAATTCATATCTTCCCTTATGAATTTTACCTTGTTCAACTGCATTTTTAACACCGCATTTTGGTTCTTTGTAGTGTACACAATTGTTAAACTTACAATCATCTCTATATTCATCAAATTCTTTAAAGCAATATTGAAGTTCTTCTTTATCTATAAAATCTAATTCTAAGGATGAAAATCCTGGTGTATCTACTAAAAATCCTTCATCTATCTCAATAAGTTCACTATGTCTTGTGGTATGCTTACCTCTTTTTAGCTTATCACTAATTTCTCCAGTCTGCATAATTTCTTTTCCAATAAAACTATTTAATATAGTAGATTTACCTACTCCTGAGGGACCACAAAATACACTTATATTATCTTTTATTTTTTCCTTTAACTTATCTAAGCCTTTATTATTCTTAGCTTCTAAATATAACACTTCGTAACCAGCAGATTCTAATTCATCCTTTATGCTATTTTTATCTTCATCTACTAAATCCATTTTATTAAAGCACACTACTGCTTTTAACCCATTATACTCACATAAAAGTAAAAATTTATTTAGTAAATCCTTATTTAAGTCTGGATGCTTAAAAGCAAAAACTACAAAAGCTTGGGTTACGTTTGCTACTGCTGGTCTTATTAGCTCCGTTTTTCTTTCGTAAATTTTTTCTATAGATACAGAGTCTTTTTCAATGGAAATTTCAACATTATCACCAATCATCGGTGTCAAATTATTATATCTAAATTTCCCTCTAGCCTTGCATTTATATAATTCTCTATTTACGTTAACGTAATAAAGTCCACCTATTCCTTTAACAATTACTCCATCCATATGTCCTCCAAAACATTACTGTTTATCTTGATTTGGTTCTGTTGGTTTTTCATCTTCTTCTATTTCTTTTGCTTTTACTGTTAATTTTATAGTTTCCCCTTTAACCACCTCAGTTCCTGGTGATATATTTTGAGATTCAACTATATCATTATCATTTCCAGAAACTTGTACGTTTAATTCTGAAGATGCAGCTAAATCTTTAGCTTGCTTTATAGTTTGCCCTGTAAAGTCTGGTACCGATACCTTCTCTGGTTCTGGCTCCTTATATTTATAATAATTTACGTTTATTGTTTCTTGTTCTTTTACCTTTGATCCAGGTGCATGACTTTGGTTAAATATTTTTCCATCTTTAGTTATATCATCAGTTATTACTGGTGACTTATCTCCTAAATTAAGATTTGATACACTAAGTACACTAATTGCTCCATCTATAGTCATATTTGTTAGATCCGGTACTTTAGTATACTTAATTGAAGAACCTTTACTTATAACTATATCAACAGTATCACCTTTCTTAACTGAAGCATCAGGTTGAGGATCCTGTCTTATAACAGTTCCTTCTGCATAAGTTTCATTGTTTTCTGGTGTTATCTTACCTACTCTTAACCCTAAATCAACTATTTGATTTTGTGCCTCTTCCGAAGATAAATTCCTAAAATCCGGAAGTTTAATCTCTTCTGGTCCTGCACTTAAAATGACTTTTACTTGAAAGTTCTTTTTAACTGGAGTCCCTTCATTAGGTATACATTTTATAATTGTACCTTTAGGTTTATCATTCTTCTCTTCTCCATCTACTGCCAATACGAGTCCTAAATCTTCTAGCATCTTTTTCCCTTGTGCTTCAGTTTTTCCTACAATAGCTGGAATTTTTATTTCCTTAGACTTCTTATTAGAATCAGATAGTTTAGAATATATTGTACTTGAAAAAACTCCTAGTATTAATACAAATATAGTGGCAAAAGAAATAATTATCATCTTCTTTTTATTTTTATCCATCTTCTTTGAAGTATATTTTTTCTTTGGTTCTTCATCTTCAAAGTCATCATCCTCATCTTCAAACTCATCCTCTTCAAACTCATCTTTATGATAAGAAGATTTTATATTGTCAACTTGAATAGGATCCATAACTCTAGTATAATCTTCATCTATACTAGTATTTTGAACTATAGTGTAAGTATGATTATTTTGTATTTGCCTTAAGTCATTTAATATTTCCGTAGCAGTTTGATATCTTTTAATAGGCTCTTTTTCAATTGCCTTCATTATTAAATTACTTAAACCAACAGGAATATTATAATTTATTGCACTTGGCGGAATTACTGGTTCTTGAATATGTTTTAAAGCTATTGAAACAGGGCTATCACCATCAAAAGGTAACTTACCTGTTGCCATTTCATAAAGCACAATACCAAAAGAGTATATATCTGTTCTAAAATCTACCACTTTTCCTTTTGCTTGCTCTGGTGAAAAATAGTGTGCCGACCCTATAACTTTGCTTGTATGAGTTATAGTATCCGTATTAGAAGCCTTAGCTATTCCAAAGTCAGTAACCTTTACCGTTCCATCCTCTGTCACAAGAATGTTGTGAGGTTTTATATCCCTATGAATTATGCCATTTCTATGAGCACATTCTAAGGCCTTTGCAATTTGTATTCCTATAGATATTACTTCCTCATAAGGTAAATTACCTTTCTCATGAATTACTTTCTTTAATGTCTTTCCATTTACAAGCTCCATAACTATATAATTATATTTACCTTCAACACCTACATCGAAAACATTAACTATATTATTATGAGAAAAGCTTGCTGTTGCTGCAGCTTCTTTTCTAAACTTATCCATAAATTCAAAATTTGTAGTATATTCTTCTTTTAGAATTTTAACGGCTACATATCTATTTAGAAGACGACATTTTGCTTTATATACTACTGCCATGCCACCTTCACCAATTTTTTCAATTAGTTCATATCTACTCCCCAATATGGTTCCAATCATCTCCGCACTCTCCTTTAAATATGATAACTGAGATGTTATCTCTTCCGCCTCTTTCTTTACTTAACTGTATTAATTTTTCACAGCTTTCGCCTTTACAATTAGTAATTATATCATATATTTCTTCTGTAGTTACTTCATTAGTAAGACCATCTGTACATAGCAATACTTTATCTACACTATCAATATCTAATTTATAAACATCTACCTCTACAGATGGTTTTGTACCAATAGCTCTAGTGATTACATTTTTATTTGGATGATTCACAGCTTCTTCTTCGCTGATTGTTCCATTGTCTAGCAGCTCTTGAACTAAAGAGTGATCTTTTGTAACCTTCACTAAAGAATTATTGCACAATGCATAACATCTACTATCTCCTACATTTCCAACTAGTAATGTATTATCCTTTATATAGCAAACTGTTATGGTAGTTCCCATCCCTCTATAATTTTCATTTAATAAGGCATGTTTATATACATTATGATTTGCTTTATTGATAGCCTCAACTAATGTTTTTTCTGGTTCTTCATCTTTATGCTCTTTTATATATCCTATAACAATTTCTAAAGCAAGTTTACTTGCAACCTCTCCGGCATTATGCCCCCCCATACCATCAGCTATACCATAAATAGCCATACTGTCTTCTTCAAAGTATCCAACAAAGTCCTCATTTAAACTTCTTTTGTTTCCAACATCAGACTGTATCCCTATTAATCTCCCCATTCCTATAACTCCTTTTTCTCTAAATAACTTCTTCTAAGTTGTCCACAAGCAGCATTTATGTCTAAGCCCATTTCCTTTCTAACTGTTGTCTCTATTCCATTTTTAATTAATATATTTTTAAATCTATTTACATCTTCTAAATTGGCTTTCTTTAAGCTACTTTCTTTTATTTCGTTTATAGGTATTAAATTAACATGACAAAGCATACCTTTTAAAATTTTTGAAAGCTCCTGCGCATTTTCTACACTATCATTAACTCCTCTTACCAATGCATATTCAAAAGTAACTCTTCTATTAGTTTTTTCAATATAATAGTTGCAAGCTTCTAATAATTCTTTAATAGAATAAGCCTTAGCAATAGGCATAGTTTGCTTTCTTAATTCATCATTTGGTGCATGAAGTGAAATTGCTAAAGTTATTTGTAGATTTTTATCTGCTAGTTCTTTAATTTTAGGAACAATTCCACAGGTAGACAAGGTTATATGTCTTTGTCCTATATTTAGCCCATATTCTGAATTTACATTCTCTAAAAATTTTATTACGTTATCAAAGTTATCTAATGGTTCCCCACTCCCCATTAAAACTACATTTGAAATTCTATCACCTAAGATTTCTTGTGCCTTAATAACTTGACCTAATATCTCTCCACTGGTTAAACTTCTAACTACACCATCTATAGTGGATGCACAAAATCTACATCCCATTCTACAACCTATTTGGGTAGATACACATATAGAATTTCCATGACTATATTGCATAACTACAGATTCAATTAGATTGTTATCTCTTAATGCAAAAAGATGTTTTCTAGTATCTCCCGCCTTTGAATTGTAAGTTTCAACTATTTCAGGTACACCTACATAAAATTTATCTTCTAATTTTTCTTTTAAGCTCTTAGGTAAATTCTTCATATCTTTAAAGTCATATACATATTTATATATCCAATCAAAAACTTGTTTTGCTCTAAATTCACTTTCATTATTTTCCTTCATCCATGATTTAAGTTCTTGTAAGTTTAAATCTAATATATTTTGCATAATGCACCTACCATATTCTACGTATTTTTGCTATGAAGAAACCATCCATGTATTTATTTGGTAATATGGTCGCATATCCTTCTTCACTATATATTATGTTATCTACATTTCCATAAAACAATGGTTCTAATTTAAAGTTAGGATGATTTTTTAAAAACCACTGTATGTTATTTTCATTTTCCTCTTTGTTTAATGTACAAGTTGAATATAATATAACTCCATCTTTTTTTACATACTTTGCTGCATTTTTCATAATTTCTTTTTGTATTTTAACTATCTCTTTTAACTCTTTAGAAGTTTTACCATATTTTATCTCTGGTTTTTTCCTTATAATTCCAAGCCCCGAGCAAGGAACGTCGATAAGTACTCTATCTCCCATATCTTCTAGCTCACTATTATATATAGTAGCATCTAAAGTACTACAATTTATGTTTTTTATTCCTAATCTTTGTACATTGGAAAGAATTAGTGATAATTTATTTTCATGAATATCAAAAGCTAATACTTTACCAGTATTATTCATAATCTCTGAGATATGAGTAGTCTTTCCTCCTGGTGCGCTGCATAAATCTAAAACTGTCATATTTTCTTCTATATCCATTGAAGGTGCAACTAACATAGCACTTTCATCCTGTACTGTTACATATCCATCTTTAAATAATGGATTGGCTTCAATACTTCTTCCATTTACTATTCTAATGGCCTCAGGACAAACGTACCCTTCCATTATATCATATTTATTTTTCTCTAAAGCTTCAAAGACTTCCTCATAATCTCCCTTTAATGAGTTTACTCTTAATGTTATGGCTGGCCTTTCATTTAAGCCCTTTAGTATGTTTTCTGCACTATTCCTTCCATAGTGGCTTATAAAATGCTTTATAAGCCACTGCGGAAATGAATAAAGAAAAGCTAATTTTTCTATTTCATTATCATTGTAATATTGCTTATCTAAATTCCTTAAATAATTTCTTAAAACTCCATTTACTAATTTAGAAGCACCTACTGATACATTTTTTTTAGTAAGGTTTACCGCTTCATTCACTACTGCGAAATCTGGGATTTTATCTAAATATTTTATTTGATATATTGAAATTCTAAGTATATTTAACACAAAACTCTCTAGTTTATTAAAATTTTTTCCTGTAAAATTTTGGATAATTTTATCTATTGAATATTTATATTTAATAGTACCGTATACTATCTCTGTAACTAATGCCTTATCTACTTCACTTAAATTACTATTATTAAGCTCTAGTCCTAAAACAATATTAGAGTAAGCTTTATTATTAAAGACCTGACTTACTATTTCTGTTGCTATTTTTCTAGCGTTACTCATCGTCTTACCTCTATTTTCAATTATTTAAACATGTGATAGAAAATAACAAGTTCAAAGATGCTTTAGATTCCATTCACAGTAATGCTATAATTGATCTCTAACAGCATAGTATGATACAAAAAAGCTAGCATACTAACTTGTTATTTTTCAAGATACTTTAATCATTTCTTCTACTTAAAAGTATTAATCTAGCTAATTGTGCAAGTGCAGTTATCACTGCTGCCACGTAAGTTAATGCTGCAGCATTTAAAACTTTTCTTGCTCCATTAATTTCATCACCTACTAAAATCCCCTTAGATTGTAGCACTGCAATTGCTCTATTTGAAGCGTTAAATTCTACTGGTAATGTTACTACTTGGAATAAAACTACTGCTGTGAATAATACTATACCTGCTGTAATTAAAGGTTTAATACTAAGAATTATTCCCATAAAGAATAATATCCAAGAAGCATTAGAACCTAAACTAGCTATTGGTACTAAAGCTGTTCTTAATCTTATGGGTCCATAATTTTCTTTATGTTGAATGGCGTGACCTATTTCGTGAGCTGCCACTCCTATAGATGCTAGTGAAGTTCCTTCATAAACTTCCTGGGATAACCTAACTACTTTCTTTTCAGGATCATAATGATCAGTTAATTTTCCCCTTACCATCTCAATTGGAATATCAAATAATCCATGAGAATCTAAAATGATTCTTGCTACATCCTTACCTCTATAGCCCATAGAGCTATAAATTTTAGAGTACTTATTAAAAGTTGATTTAATATTAAATTGTGCCCACATAGCAATTATTAGCGCTGGAATCAAAATCAACATAGTAGGATCATAATAATAACCATAATAACCGAACATAATAAAACCTCCTTATTTTAGTTTAGTTGTCTTTTTTTAAAACACTTATAATATTTAGTATGTTTTATTTAAGATGCCCTAATTGATAATTAAGTATTAATACTAAAATTTTACAAATAATCATTATTATAGTTAATAATTTAAATGCTTTAATTAATTATTTAAAATTAGCCTAATCCTTAATTCTTATTCGTTAACTTTATTTTTTAGTTCTATATTTTCTTCAATTTTATTTCCTTTAATATATTCAGATACTTCTAATGGTCTTTTATTGGGGAATTGTATTTTTGTTATTAATATAACCTTATCTTTTGTTGCTACCCTAATTCCTTCATTATTTACCTTTAAGATCGTTCCTGCCTTTTTACTACTTTCTTCTTGTAGTAGTTTAGTAGATATTACTTTCATCATCTTATCTTCATAAAAAGTGTAGGCTATTGGAAAAGGATTTAATCCTCTTACAAAATTATGTATTTCTGCTGAAGATTTATTCCAATCAATATTAGCCATTTCTCTACTTAGTTTATGAGCATAACAACTTTTTGAATCCTCTTGTTTTTCTCCTACAATTTCTCCCTTTGATAACTTTTTTATAGTTTCTACAAGTAGAGAACTTCCACTCTCCATTAAAATATCATGAAGCTGTCCAAAAGTCATATCTTCATTAATCTCCACTTCATTTTTTAAAAGCATATCTCCTGTATCTAATCCTACATCCATAAGCATGGTAGTATTTCCAGATTTTTTTTCTCCTGCCATGATTGCATAATTTATAGGTGCTGCACCTCTAAATTTAGGGAGTAATGAAGCATGAAGATTTATACATCCGTATTTAGCAATCTCTAAAACTTCCTTTGAAAGGATTTGTCCAAAGGCAACTACAATTATAAAATCTGGCTCCATTTTCTTAAGCATATCTATCATTTCTGGTTCTTTTCTTAAATTTTCTGGTTGATAAACAGGAATATTATGCTCTAATGCTACTTCCTTAACTGGAGACATCGCCAATGCCTTTCCTCTTCCTTTTGGTCTATCTGGTTGAGTAAATACAGCCATAACTTCAAATTCATCAATTAGTGCCTTTAGAGATGGCACTGAGAAGTCTGGAGTTCCCATAAATACTATTTTCATATTATGCCTCCTGTTCCTTTACAATTTTATCTATATAAAGTATTCCATCTAAATGATCAATTTCGTGGCAAAAGGCTCTAGCAAGGAAATTTTCGCCTTCTAATAATATCTCTTCACCTTTTTCATTCATAGCTTTAACTTTAACGTATTTAGGTCTTTTAACCTTACCTTGTTCTCCTGGAACACTTAAACATCCTTCTATATCTGTAACTTCCCCTCTTTTTTCAATTATTTCAGGGTTTATTAAAACTATAGGCCCCTCTCCTATATCTACAACAACCACTCTTTTTAATATTCCTACCTGTGGTGCTGCAAGTCCAACACCATTAGAAGCATACATAGTTTCTTTCATATCATTAATTAAAGTTAAAAGTCTTTCATCTATATTGCTTACGACTTTGCTTTTTTTTCTTAAGATTTCATCTTCTTTAGTTCTAATATTTCTTATAGCCATCTTTTCTCTCCTTTATAGCATATTATTTGGATTTACATCTATACTTACTCTTATATCATTATAAACATTACTTAATTCTTCATAAATAAAATTTTTAATTCCAAGAGCTAAATCTTCGCTAAAGTTTCCTTTAATTACAATCTGCCATCTATAAGCATTTTTTATCTTTGAAATACCACAAGGACAAGGTCCTAATATTTCAATTTTATCATTTTCTTCTAGGTGAAACCTTAACTTGTCACATATATTTTGTATATTTTTTATTAATAGTTCTTCCTTCTTACTACTAAGATTTATACACATAATTTTAGTAAAAGGAGGATATTTAAGAATCTCTCTAAGCCTAATTTCTTCATCATAAAAGCCTTTATAATTATTCTCTACAGAACATTTTATGCTTAAGTTGTCAGGGTTATAAGTCTGAACTACTACTTTTCCTTCTTTTTTTCCTCTTCCTGCTCTTCCTGATACCTGTGTTATAAGTTGAAAAGTTCTTTCATTAGCTCGATAATCTGGCAGGTTTAAAGACAGGTCAGCTGCAATAATTCCAACTAAAGTCACATTTGGAAAATCTAAACCCTTTGCTATCATTTGAGTTCCTATCAGTATATCTGCTTCACCATTTTTAAAAGACTTATATATGTTTTCATAGGAATTCTTTTGTCTTGTGGTATCAAAATCCATTCTCAAGGTTTTAGCCATTGGAAAAGCCTTTTTAACTTGAGCTTCTAATTGTTCTGTACCTATTCCAAAATATTTTACGTATTTACTCTTACATTTAGGGCAAGTTTTTACCTGTGGAACCTTAGTACCACAATAATGACAACTTAATGCTTCATAAGAATTATGATAAGTCAAAGATATGTCACAATTGTGACATTTAAACACATATCCACAAGATCTACAAGATACAAAAGTAGAATATCCTCTTCTATTTAAAAATAATAGTATTTGATCCTTGTTTTCTAAGGCTTTACTTATATTTTCATAAAGCACTTCGCTGAAAATGGTTTTATTATTATTTATAAGTTCTTCTCTCATATCAGAAAGATAAATTTTAGGTAGCTTTGCATTATCCGCTCTTTTATCAATGGTTATAAGTTCGTATATTCCTTCCTGTGCCTTATAATAGCTTTCGATGGAAGGTGTAGCAGAACCTAAAACTAACTTACAATTTTCTATTGTACATTTTAATTCTCCAATTTCTTTAGCTATATATTTAGGATCACTATCGGACTTATAGCTCCCCTCATGCTCCTCATCAATAACAATAAGACCTAAGTTTTTAAAAGGTAAAAAAATTGCTGATCTAGCACCTATTGCTACCTTTACTTTTCCATTTTTTACCCTCATCCATTCATCAAATTTCTCTCCATCACTTAATTTACTATGAAATATAGCTACATCTTTTCCAAAACGTCCCTTAAAACGTTCTACCATTTGTGGAGTTAGAGAAATTTCAGGAATTAAAATTATAGAATCTTTCCCACTACCCATCATATTACTAACTAAATTCATATAAATTTCAGTTTTTCCACTACCTGTAACTCCATGAAGTAAAAATTTATTATTTTTAGAATTTAATATTGTGTCTACAGCTTTTTCTTGAACATCATTTAATATTTTTTTATCATAGTTTTTATAGAGTTTGTCATTATATCTATAAATGATACTTTCTTCTGCTATTAAGAATCCATATTTGATTAATGTGTTTATAGAAGATAAGGAAAATCCCATTTCCTTTGTAAGCTCTGTTTTATTATATATTCCATTATTCTCTTTTATAAAACTATAAATATTTATATAATTTTCTTTTAAATATTTTTCTTCTAAGGCTTTTCCTAATGAAATTACCGTCTTAGTTTTAAACTTCATTCCTTTAGTAATACCATTAGGTATTATTACCTTTATACATTCTAAATAAGTACAAAGATATTTTTTTCTCATTGTTTCAATGAGCTCTATATCCTCTTCTCTTATTACTAGGAAATCATCACAGATTTCTTTTATTGTTTTCATTTTAGAAAAATTTTCTTCTTGTAAATCATCACTTTTATAAAGTTTCATTACAAATCCATCAATAAATTTATTTGCTAATCCGAAGGGAACCTTTACTCTATGTCCTAAAGATAGCCTATCCTTTAAGCTATTAGGAATTTTATATGTAAATATTTTATCAACTTTTATTGCCTCATTATTAACAATAATTCCTGCAAAATCATTCATAGTATCCCTCCTTTAAAACTAACTTTAAATATTATATCATTTTAAGTATATGAAATAAAATAAACAATCAGAGATATAAGTATGTTTGCATTTAATAGCATAGTATAATGCAAAATATAATAAAATACTATCTTGTTCTTTTTTAATGCTTTAAGTTTCTAAATGAAAATTTTTGCACTTTTAAAAATAAAAAGCGACAAAGTCGCTTTTTATAAATCATTCTCTGTAATAATATTAAATAATTCCGCTGCTACTTCCCTTTTGCTCATAGCACCTAATGTAATAGAAGTTTTATCTCTCTTAATAATAGTTACCTTGTTACTGTCCTTACCAAAGCTATCAGTAATATCATTTGCAACAATATAATCGAGATTTTTCTTTTCTAATTTACCTGTAGCATTTTTTATTACCTCATTACTTTCAGCAGCAAATCCTACTAAAATTTGATGTTCTTTTACTTCTCCAAGTTTTTTTAGTATATCATTATCTCTTTCAAATTCTAATACTAGATTACCATCACCTTTTTTAATTTTTGTATTAGAATAGTTTTTAATTTTATAATCTGCAACTGCTGCAGATTTTATAGCTATGTCACAATTTTTAAAGTGATTTACTGCTTCATCATACATTTCCCCATTAGTTGTAACCTTAATAAGATTTATTCCAAAGGGTGTTTTTAAACTAGAAGGTCCACTTATCAATGTAACTTCCGCTCCTCTGTCTCTAGCTTCTTCTGCAATGGCATATCCCATTTTACCACTAGAGCCATTAGTAATATATCTTACAGGATCAATTGGCGATATAGTCGGTCCTGCTGTAACTAAAACTTTTTTACCTATTAAATCCTTTTTCTCATGAAATTTACTAATAATAGTTTCTGCTATTAACTCTGTATCTTGAAGCTTTCCATCTCCAACATCTCCACATGCTAATCTTCCACTAGCTGGAGATATAAATTCATATCCAAATGATTTTAATCTATTCATATTATCTTGCACTATAGGGTTATTATACATATTAGTATTCATGGCTGGTGCAAAAATAACTGGCGCTTTTGTGGCCATTATTGTAGTTGAAAGCATATCGTCTGCTATACCATTAGCAACCTTTCCAATAATGTTAGCTGTTGCAGGCACAACTACTACAAGGTCTGCTTTTTTAGCTAAGGAAATATGTTGAATTTCCCAAGCCTTTGGTTCTGCAAACATATCAGTTATAACCATATTTTGACTTAATGATTGAAAGGTAAGCGGTGTTACAAACTCTGTAGCTGATTTAGTCATTATAACATGAACATTAATGTTCTTTTTTCTTAATTTGCTTATAACATCTAAAGCTTTATAAACAGCTATTCCGCCACTAACCCCTATAACAACTGTTTTTTCTTTTAACATTTTACTTTAATCCTTCTTTCGTAGTTTCAGCTTCAATTGCTCCCTCATTTATTTCATTAATAGCAATTGTAACAGGTTTAGTTGAATCTACGGTTATTAATGGTTCTTTACCTTCTATTAATTGTCTTGCTCTTTTAGAAGCTGCAACTACTAACGAATACCTATTATCAACTTTCTTTAATAAGTCTACTATTGATGGATTAATCATTGAATTGTTCATGCATTAGAACCTCCCTAATATTTCATCTTTTATTTTATATACTCTACATTTTTCAGCAGTTATTATGCTCTCAATCTTCCTAACTGCTTCATTAACTTCATCATTGATTACTGCATAGTCATACTTTGAGGCAAAAGAGATTTCCTCATAAGCAGAATTTAATCGAGTCTTTAAAGACTCTGGTGTTTCACTGCCTCTATTGGTAATTCTAGATCTTAATTCTTCCATTGACGGAGGTAGTATAAATATAAACACTCCATCTGGATAAGCAGACTTTATCTTTAATGCACCTTGAATATCAATTTCTAGTATTACATCTTTTCCACTATCCAATACTTCAAAAACCTTAGATTTTGGAGTGCCATAATAATTTCCATAGACTTCTGCATATTCTAAAAAATCATCATTATCTATTTTTTCTAAAAAATCTTCTTTATCTATAAAAAAATAGTTTACTCCATCTATTTCTCCATTTCTTGGCTTTCTAGTTGTAGCTGATACTGATATCCATATATCATTTTTTTCTAACAGTGACTTACATACAGTACCTTTTCCAGCTCCTGAAGGCCCAGATATAACTAATAATTGACCTTTAACTCCCATTTTATTCATCGACCTCTTCTATATGTTCATCTTCTTTAGAAGATAATCTATGTGCAACAGTTTCTGGTTGAACTGCTGATAAGATTACATGGTCACTGTCTGTTATGATTACTGCTCTAGTCCTTCTGCCATATGTAGCATCAATAAGCATACCTCTATCCCTTGCTTCTTGAATTATTCTTTTAATTGGTGCTGATTCTGGACTTACTATAGCAACCAATCTATTGGCAGAAACTATATTCCCAAATCCTATGTTTATTAATTTTATACCCATTAGTTACCTCCTATTATTCTACATTTTGAACTTGCTCTCTTATCTTCTCAATTTCACTTTTAATATCCACAGCTAAATTAGTAATGTCTAAATCATTAACTTTAGATGCTATAGTATTGCTTTCTCTATTCATTTCTTGAACTATAAAGTCTAATTTTCTTCCAACAGGTTCTTCTAATTGTAGCGTTTCCTTAATTTGGGAAATATGACTATTTAGTCTTACAATTTCTTCATCTATTCCTGTTTTATCAGCTAAGAGTACTACTTCCATAGCAATTCTACTTTCATCTAATTGAGATTCCTCTAAAAGCTCCTTAACTTTTTTAGTTAATTTATCTCTGTACTCTATGGATACCATTGGTACTCTTTCGCTAATTGTATCGGTAAATTTTTTAATTAAATCACATCTATAACTAATATCTTGATTTAATTTTATACCTTCAATTTCTCTCATATGTACTAATGAAGTTAACGCTTCATCTAAAGATACCTGAAGTTCTTTCCAAGCTTCTTCTAAATTTTCTTCTTTTTGCTTTAAATTGATAACGTCAGGAAATCTAGCTAGATTTGTTACGGAAATATCATCCCTTAAGTCATACATAGACTGAATTGTTTTAAGGCAGTCCATATAACTTTTTACAAGTTCTTCATTTAAAACTGCCTCTACATTTTCTTTATCATGATGATTTTGTGTTATAAATATATCAATTTTACCTCTTTTAATTTTTTCACTAACAACTTTTCTAATGTTGTCTTCCAATGAAATTAACGCTCTAGGCATCCTTACATTTAGTTCAAAATATCTGTGATTAACACTCTTTATTTCTACAATAAAATTTGAGTGGCCATCACTGCCACTTCCACGCCCAAAGCCTGTCATGCTTTTAATCATAAAAAAACGCATCCTTCCGACTTCTTTGTAAATTCTTTAATACCTATTATACAAAACTTACAACATCAATTTCAAGCTAAAAGTGTAAGTATTAATTAGTAAATTGGAATATTTCTTAGATATTTAAAGAAAAACAAATTTATTCAATAATAATAGAGGCAACATTGCCTCTACTACTAATTATTTTAATTATAGACATATAATCATTTTTATAACTTTTAATTATATTTGTCAAGCATTAAAAGTGCATTTTTTGTAGTTTCTATGTCATTAGTTAAAGATATTCTAAAGTAGTCGTATCCTAAATCTCCAAATACTGATCCTGGTGTTACAACAATTCCATGCTTATTTATAAGCTCTGAACAAAACTCATGGGTAGTATAATCTTTAGGAGTTCTACACCAAATATAAAAAGTTGCATTAGTGTTAAAAAATTTAATATTCTTTTCTTCTAATATTTTCTCTACTTCAATTCTTCTTGTAGCATAGGTTCTTTTAATATTATTTTTATATTCTTCACTTAAATTTAAAGAAGCATATGCAGCCTTTTGTATTGGAATAAACTGACCAGAATCTAAATTGCTTTTAATTTTAGACAATGCATTTATTACTTCACTCGCCCCTACAGCATAACCTATTCTAAATCCTGTCATATTATACAATTTAGAAAAACTTCCAAATTCAATGGACTTTCTTTCTTCATCGAATTGAAGTATACTTATAGGTTTTTCCTCCAAGGGAATTATTTCATTATACGCTGCATCATTGCATAGTATTATATTTTTTTCTCTACAATATGCAATAATTTCTCTAAAAAATTCTTCATTACCAGTTGCTCCTGTGGGATTATTAGGATAGTTGATGAAAAACAACTTAGCTCTGCTAGAAATATGCTCTGGAATTTCTTTAAGCTCCATTAAGTACCTCTTCTTTTCCTTTAGAGGAATGGTATGAGGTTTACAACCCCATAAATTTGAAGCTATTGAATAAACAGGGTAACCCGGCTCTGGCACTAGAACAACATCTCCAATATCACAAACTGCTGGTATAACACTGCTTATTCCTTCTTTAGAGCCAATTAAAATAATAACCTCATCTAAGGTTAGCTCTACATTGAAAGTATCTTTATAGTGCCTAATAACTTCTTTTTTAAGCTCTAAAGTGCCATCATAGGGCGGATATTTATTAAAGCCCTCAATATTAAATCCATCGACCAGTGCCTTTAATATATTTGGATGAACATCTAAATCTGGATCACCAATACTCAAATCTACAACCACTTTACCATCTTCTTTTCTTTTTTTCTTAATTTCATCAAGTATTTTAAAATGATACTGTTGTAAATTCCTTATTCTATTGTTTATCTTCATATTTAATCACCCTATCTTTTATGTTATAAATTATGCTATTCATAACTTACATGAAAGGTTCCATTAAATAGAAATTTTATTCAATTCTCAATTCACAATGCACAGTTCACAATTATGGATATTTCTCAGTTGCTACTGAGAAATTTTAAATTTATTGTGTGTAGCAGTAAACAATGTTCGCCATAAAACTAGCAATTTCATTGCTAGTTAAAAATAAATTTAAAGAAATTATTTTGACTAAAAATAATTTCATCCTTAATTGTGCATTGTGAATTGTGCATTGTGAATAAAAAATACTCCTTGAAATATTTTATCCAAGGAGTATTTTTTATTAATATGAAGCAAATATTATTTTTATTATAAATATTAATGCTAATGCATACATTACTGCAGATACTTTCTTTTTCTCTTTTCCAAAGATATTATTTAGTAAATTAATTGCTGCATAAGATATTACACCTATTGTTAATCCATCTCCTATGCTATAAGTTAATGGCATTAAAGCTAGTGTAAAGAAAGCCGGCACTCCCTCTGTATAATCAGAAAAGTCAATTTTTCTTATGCTATCAATCATATAAAACCCAACTATAATAAGTGCTGGTGCTGTTGCACAGCCTGGTATTGACACAAATATTGGCGAGAAAAATAATGCTATTAAAAATAATATTCCTGTTACTACTGAAGCTAGTCCTGTTCTTGCACCTACTGCAACCCCTGCTGAACTTTCAACGTAAGTTGTAACTGTTGAAGTTCCTGCTACTGCACCTAATGTTGTTCCAATAGCATCTACTAATAATGCTTTTCCTGCATTTTTAACTCTTCCTTCTTCGTCAACCATTCCAACTTTAGATGCTACACCTACTAAAGTTCCTACAGTATCAAAAAAATCTACAAATAAAAATGTAAATACTACTGTCATGAATGATGCTATTTTTGATGGATCTAATAAATATGAGAAATCTAATTTAAACGCTATAGGTTTTAAAGATTCATATTTAAATATACCATTAGGTGTAAATATCATATGACTTGCTGCTGCTTCTGGTGATATGTACGCGTAACTCCATGCTACTATTGAACTTCCTAATATTCCCCAAAGTATAGCACCTTTTACATTTTTCTTAGATAAAACAACTGTAAGTAATATTCCTATTGTTGCAATTATAACCGTTGGACTTGTCAAATCTCCCATCGCTAGTTTTGTTGCTTCACTTGAAACAACTATTCCTGCATTACTAAATCCTATAAAAGCTATAAACAATCCTATACCTGCTGTTACTGCATATTTCAAATTTGTTGGTATGGCATTAACGACCATTTCTCTTACATTAGTTAGTGATAGTAATATAAATATTATACCTTCTACAAATACTGCTGTTAATGCTACTTGCCAAGAAATATTCATTCCTAGAACTACAGAAAAAGCAAAGAAAGCATTTAATCCCATTCCTGACGCTAGAGCAAAGGGTAAGTTTGCATATAAGCCCATGAATATAGTAGTTATCCCTGCTGTTAAACAAGTTGCTGTAACAATTGCTCCTGCTGGCATTCCTACACCTTCTGTACCAAGAATATCTGCATTTACTGCTATAATATAAGCCATTGTTAAAAATGTTGTTATACCACCTATAACTTCACGTTTAACATCAGTACCATTCTCTGTTAGTTTAAAAAATTTTTCCATTGTAGCCTCCTTAATTTTTTTAATTTATTAGAACAAAATGTGACAAAATCACAATTTTTTAATCCATCATTTTAAATTAAGAAAATATCATTAAAATAAGTTTAATAATTCATCTTTCTAATTAAAGTTTTCCCAAATTCCTAATTTTTATAGTTAATGATTTATTTCTATTAACTTATTACAAATAAAAATTAACCACTAGAGTATATACTAGTGGTTAATTTTTGCATGCTGTACACAACTATTACAATAAAAATTACCCACATTAATATGTATCATTCGTACAAATGTGAATTATAACAATGTTTTTCAACTTATCATTCGTACAAATAAATATTAACAATATATTTTTACTATGTCAACAGTTTTTGCGTACATTTTATTAAGTTATTTTTATTTTATTCGTATTTATAGTGTCCTTCCTCAAAAATCTCTCTTATTTCATTCATATCATTTGTTTTTCCCAGTGCTACTATAAGTTTTATCCTAGCTTTTTGCCCTGGTAAACTATCTGCAAATATAACGCCACCAGTTCTTAGATCTTTTCCTCCACCTTCATATCCATAGCTATCTAAAACTCTTCCTTTATAACATCTTGAAACTAAAACTACTGGTATTCCTTTTCTAACAGCTTTTTTAACAGAAGCAGCCATCTGAGGCGGAATATTACCTCTTCCCATAGCTTCTATTACTAAACCTTTTGCACCATTTTCTACACAAAAATCTACAAGCTTTCCATCTATTCCTGCACAAGCTTTTATTAAATCCACTTTAGTTTCTATTTTATCTGTAGGTATATATTCATGATTTAAGCTTTCTCTATAAAAAATCGCCTTATTATCATCAACAATACCTATTGGTCCAAACTCAGGACTTTGAAAAGTATTTAAATGCATTGAATGTGATTTTGTAACTTCACTTGCAGCATTTAATTCGTTATTTAAACATACCAGTACTCCTCTTCCCCTAGATTCTTCGGAAGTCGCCGTACATATTGCTGCTGCCAAATTTGATGGTCCATCATATCCTAGTTCAGAACTATTTCTCATAGAGCCTGTAACTACTATTGGTTTTTCACTTTTAATTGTTAGATTTAAAAAATATGCTGTCTCCTCTAAAGTATCTGTGCCATGGGTAACAACCACTCCATCTACATCTTCTTTTTCTAAAAATGATTTAACATATTTTGAAAGTTCAAGCATAAGGTCTGGTGTAACATGAGGGCTAGGTAAACTTGAAAAATTATAAGATTCCACCTTTGCATAGGATTCTATTCCCGTTACCATAGACATTATTTCTTCTCCACTTAAAGTTGGAACTGCTGCTTGTATTCTTGGGTCAACCTTCATTGATATTGTACCACCATTGAAAATAACAACTACTTTTTTCATTATAAGTACCTCCTAAATTGGTCAAATATGAATATGTAAAAATTTTCTTATTTAAAATTATTAGATTATTATTTCATAAATATTTTACAACATATTTAAAATATTTAAACCCTTTAAATTTGAAACTAAACAATTTAGCAAATTTTAAAACATTATATGTAAAATAATCAAATAATTTCTATTAATAAATTCTTCATAAATAGGATTCTTCCTTTAATAAGGAAAAAAAGAGTATTTATATTGCAAAATCATTTTCTATAATTTTACAATAAACTACTCTCATAAATTATACTAATCGTTTCTTAAATATTTAAACATTATTTTTTCTATATCATCTGCGCCATTGTCGTCTATAGTGACAACACATAATTTACCATCTAAGGCTTTCATCTCTATTTCACCTATTTCGCTTCCTGAAATTAAATCAACATCTCTTTTAAATTTCAAAATTTTGTATCCATCTTCAATCATTTGATTTATACTTTCCATAGAACTTCTCCTCCTTAGATAATAATTTTCTTTTACAACCTTATTATCTGCATTAAGAAACCCTCTTATCCTATAAGGTTTTTATTAATTTATGAAGTTATTTTTATTTTTGGCATTTGTAAATTAATATATATCTGCTTTTATGAAATAAAGTTCTAGATAATAAATTTATTAGTTTATTAATTGAATTTTATACAATATTTTAATTGTTATAAGGAAAATTTTTATTTGTGGATTAAAAATTAAGAATAAAGAATAAAAAATTGTGATTAAAGCCAATTGTTAAAACTTTTATTTTTTAGAATATACTTTAAGAAATATATTAAGAAGAAATTATCTTACATAATTTAATATACTTTGAAATTTTTTGAAAAAATAATAGCTACGAGTCAACTTTTAACTCATAGCTATTATTTAGACTAATAAAACATGTACTATAAAATTATACAAATTAATCCGCCACTACCTTCATTAATGATTTTTTGAAGGGTTTTTTGAAGCTTATGTTGAACATCTTCTGGCATTTTATAAAGTTTACTTTGAAGTCCTTCTTTAACCAAAACCTCAAGTGGTTTACCAAACATATTACTTTGCCAAATTTGTGATGGATCATTTTCAAATTGATCAAGAATTGATTTGTAAAATTCTTCACTTTGCTTTTCACTTCCCATAATAGGAACTTCTGTTTCTATATCTGCTCTAATTATGTGAAGTGACGGAGCGGATGCTTTAAGTTTAACCCCTTTCTTGCTTCCACTATTAATAAGCTCAGGTACTTCTAATTTCATTTCTGACAATTGAGGTGCAACTAATCCATATCCTGTATTATTTACATCTATTAATGCATCTGCAATCTTATCATACTCTACCTTAGCCTTATAGAAGTTTTCCATCATCTTCAGTAAATCACTTTCACTATTAATTTCAGTATTACATACTTCACCAAGAATTCTATAAAATAATTCCTGTTTAGGAATTATATTGACTTGGGCAGTCCCATCACCCATATTCATTTCTTTAACTTTTATTCCTGATAAAAATTCTACTCCCTCGAAACATTCTAAAGCCTTTTTAATGTCTCTTACCTTAAATATATCTTTACACATTCCTCTAAGTATAGTCATAAAATTAATCTTTAACCAATGCTTACCGTTAAGGGTCTCTATCCACTCTGGCATATCTATGTTGATTTCCTTAACTGGGAACTCTTTAAGTACATTACTAAATATGTCTGATACATCTTGCTCATTCATTTCCATTACATTAATTAATTGTACTGGAACATCATATTTTTCTTCTAATTCTTTTTGAAGTTCCATACTTTCTGGGGATTTTATGTCTTTACAGTTACATAACATTATAAATGGTTTATTTATTCTTTTTAGTTCCTCTACAACTCTTTCTTCAGCATCAACATAATCGCCTCTTTCTAAACCTGTTACCGTTCCATCAGTGGTTACTAATATCCCAATAGTAGAATGCTCATTTATAACCTTTTTGGTTCCAATTTCTGCTGCTTCTTCAAAGGGTATTTCATAGTCATACCAAGGTGTAGTTACCATCTTAGGTGCATTTTCTTCATTATATCCTAAAGAATTTTTTACTATATATCCAACACAGTCCACCATTCTAACCTTAAACTTAGTGCCATTTTCAAGTTTCACCTCAACTGCTTCATTAGGCACAAATTTGGGTTCCGTTGTATGAATTGATTTGCCAGAACCGCTTTGTGGAAGTTCATCTTTAGCTCTTTCTTTTTTGTGGACATTATCTATGTTAGGTATTACCATCATCTCCATAAATCTTTTTATGAAGGTTGACTTTCCTGTTCTTACTGGGCCGACTACCCCTACATATATGTCCCCTTGAGTCCTTTCAGCAATATCTTTGTATATATCAAAGTTTTCCAAGTTCCACCCTCCTGTAACTAAATATTAACACTATATATATATTGGAAAAAACTTTTAAATATACCAATTTTTTATTGAATATTTAGGGAACTCTTAAGGTGTAGATTTATTAATTAAAACTTTAGTTCATACAATATTTTAATTTTTTGTATAAGAATTCTTATATAAAAAATTAAAATATAAAGAACTTCTCACTTCCTCTCATCAATATAGATGTACTACTTTTAAATCTAATATATGCATTCAAATAATTATGCTATTAAATTATTTGAATTTACATTGCTATAGGGTTGAGAATTGATAATAGACAACTATTGATAATGGGGAATTATTGATACTTCTTCTTTAGGAAAGAAGTTTTCAACTGATTTCTTTTCATGCGGCAAAGTAACTTCTTAATAAAAATATTCTCATATATGATTTATATGATTTTTTCATAGTATTTGTTTAAATCATTAATATTGTTCCCAACTATACTGCACCTCAGGGGAACCCTTATACAATTGAAAATTGACTATTGAAGATGGAGAATTATTGCTACTTCTTCTTTATGGAAGAAGTTTTAGATTGATTTATTTTTTAAGTGGCAAAGTAACTTTTATTTAAAAATCTATTTAAAGAAATTAATTTATAGAATTAATTTCAACCATAATTGTGCATTGTTCATTCTTCATTTTCCATTGATTAAGCTGTTCCCTAGAGGTGGAGAACTAGCAATTGTATTGCTAGTTAAAAAATCTATTAAAGAAATTAATTTGATTAAAGCTAATTTCCACCATAATTGTCAATTGTCCATTCTCAATCCTCCATTGCTTAAAATATATAAATAAAAAAGAAAGAAGATAACTCTTCTTTCTCTACATATTCTTTATGATATAAAATTATGCTCATCTTTTTTGTCCCTTGACATTAATTCATAAACTCCATATTTAGGGTCTTTATCTTCAAATAAAACCTTATATAAGGTATCTGTTATAGGCATAGATATCTGCTCTCTTTCCTTTAATTCATAGAAGGCTTTGCAAGCTTTTATTCCTTCAACTACCATACCTACTTCTTTCGTAGCTTCTTCTCTAGTCAATCCTTTTCCTATTAGTATTCCCGCTCTTCTATTTCTACTATGGATACTAGTACAAGTTACTATAAGATCTCCCATTCCTGTAAGTCCGTAAAAAGTTTCTGCTCTTCCACCTAACTTCATACCTATCTTAATTATTTCGCTCATACCTCTAGTCATTAATGCAGCTTTTGTGTTATCACCATAACCAATTCCATCAGATATACCTGCTGCTAATGCTATAATGTTTTTACAAGCTCCACCAATTTCTACTCCTATTAAATCATCATTTGTGTAAACTCTAAATTTATTTGACATAAATATATCTTGTACTTTACTTGATGCTTCCATATTCTTTGAGGAAACAACTATGGTAGTTGGTATATCTTGTGCTACTTCTTCCGCATGACTTGGACCTGAAATTACAACTACAGGTATATCCTTTATTTCTTCTTCTATTATCTCTGACATTCTTTTTAAAGTTCCGCCTTCTATTCCCTTAGCAACAGTAGCTACAATTTGAGAATTGTTAATATATTGTGATAGCTTTTTACTAACTTCTCTTACAGCATGAGATGGTACAGCTAGCACAACTATATCACTATCCTTTACTGCCTTCTCCATATCTGAATAAGCAGTTATATTCGAAGGTATTGCCACATTTGGTAAATATTTTATGTTTTCCCTCTTTACATTTATATCCTCAACTATAGCTCTATCATTTGCCCAAATAGAAATCTCTATTCCTTTTTTGGATAACATAACTCCTAAGGCAGTGCCAAAGCTTCCTCCGCCTAAAAATGCAACCTTTAACATGACCTTAAATCATCTCCCCAAAACCCTTTTATTCTTTTCTTTCTCTAAATATTAGTTTAATACCTGTTCCTTTAAAGTCAAAGCTTTCTCTCAATTGATTTTCTAAATATCTCTCATAAGAGAAATGTAGTAAGCTAGGATCATTAACAAAAAATATAAAAGTCGGCGGCTTTGTACCTACTTGTGTTACATAAAATATTTTTAATCTTTTAAGTGCTACTACTGGTGGTTCTTTCATAAGTACTGCTTTACTTATTACATCATTTAACACTCCTGTAGCTACTCTCTTATTATAGTTATCATAACATTCTCTAGCCATCTGAAGAACTTTATTTACTCTTTGGCCAGTTTTAGCAGAAATAAATAAATATGATGCATAAGACATAAATGATAACCCTTTAGCAATATCCGTTTGGAAATTTCTCATAGTCTTATCGTCTTTTTCTATTAAATCCCACTTATTAACAACAACCATAATTGCTTTATTTAATTCATGAGCATATCCTACAATCTTCTCATCTTGATCACTTAAGCCTTCGGTAGCATCAATCATAAGAATACATATGTCTGCTCTTTCAATAGCAGTCAATGTTCTAACTACACTATATCGTTCTATTTCTTCCTTAACTTTACTCTTTCTTCTAAGTCCTGCTGTATCTATTAATGTAAATTTACCTTCTTCTGTTTCTATTTTGCTATCTATAGCATCTCTTGTTGTTCCTGGAATATTACTTACAATATTTCTCTCTTCCCCTAAAATTTTATTTATAAGAGATGATTTTCCTACATTTGGCTTTCCAATCATAGCAATTTTTATGTACTCTTCTTCTTCTTCTGATAACTCATCCTCATTAAAATGGGCAACAACTTCATCAAGCATATCTCCAAGGCCTAATCCTTGAGATGCAGATATTGCTATGGGATTTCCTATACCTAAATTATAAAATTCAAAAGCATTATCTTCTAGCTCTATTCTATCTATTTTATTAACAACTAATACTATTGGTTTTTTAGACTTTCTAAGCATTTGAGCCACTTCATGATCTGAAGGATGAAGCCCAACTTTTCCATCAACTATAAAGATAATAACATCTGCTGTTTCTATAGCCATGTTCGCTTGTCTTCTCATCTGTGCCATAATAATATCTTCATTTTCTGGCTCAATACCACCAGTATCAATTATTGTAAAATTATGTCTAAGCCACTCAGCTTCAGCATATATTCTATCTCTCGTTACCCCTGGTGTATCTTCAACTATAGCTATTCTTTTTCCAGCTAATTTATTAAATAATGTGGATTTACCAACATTAGGTCTTCCAACTATTGCAACTATTGGCTTTCCCATTTTACTCCTCCTCTAAATGTTTATTTAGTATATTGATTAGATCATCTCCAGCATAATCACACACTAAGAATTTCTTATTTAATATCTTCTCCAAATCTCTTACAGTATAATCATCCAGCAATAATCCTTCTATCTCTTCTCCAAGCTCATATCCTTTTTTCAGCATATTATTTGGAATTATAATATAATCTCCTAGAGTTTCTCCCTTAGCAGTATTAATTATATCTATACCAGTTAAAAGTCCTGCCACAGTTATTGTGGTACCAAAAAACTTATTTTCTACTGCTATTACATTAATTTTAATATTAGAATTTACTTTCATTATACTGTTAGCAACTTCCTCTAAAACAGTTTTAGCAGAAACCCCCGTAATCATAGTAAAGCTACCTTTACCCTTTTTATTTAAATATTCCACTTGTTCTTTTATGGTATTTTTTAATATTCTTATCATTCCGATTCCATCTTCTAATTGCTCATATCCTCCATAATGTTCTTTTGATGGAGGTTCACTTTCAGCCATTACATAAAACTCATCAGATAATCTTACAAAAGGAGTTCCATTTTCTTTTACATACTTATCTTGAAGAACTTTAACACTTTCTATAAGTTCCTTAGATTTTTCCTTAGTAAATAGTTTTAAATGTGGTAAATTAGCTCTAAATTTAGTTATTCCTAACGGAACTACTGCTAAATTTTCCACACTTGGGTAAAGAACATATAAATCCTCAATAGTTCTTATAAGTTCTTCTCCATCATTTATGTCAGGACAACAAACAACTTGAGTATTTACCTTTATGCCTGCTTCTGCTAGCCTTTTTAGTATATCATATATGTTGCCAGCAAATCTATTATTTAACATTTTTATTCTCAGTTCAGGATTTGTAGTATGTACAGATACGTTTATAGGACTAATTCTATATTTTATTATTCTTTCAATGTCCTCTTCCTTCATATTAGTTAAAGTTAGAAAATTTCCTTGTAAAAAAGATAATCTTGAATCATCATCCTTAAAATATAAAGTTTGTCTCATACCTGGTGGCAATTGGTCAATAAAGCAAAATACACATTTATTATGACAGCTCATAGGCCTATCTAATATAGCTTCTTTAAATACTATACCTAGATCTTCATCATAGTCCTTTTCTATTTCTATTTCCCATATCTCACCATTAGGTTTTTCAACTTCTAGCTCTAAATACTCATCAGTGATTAAGAATTTATAATCTATAATATCCTTAACATTATTACCGTTAATACTAATAAGCTTATCACCTGATTCAATTTCCACTTCTTCTGCTATGCTATTAGGAAGAACCTTTGATACTAAATTTTTCACATTTCTTCCTCCTGTTCTATTAGTTTTTTATACTATATTTTAAAATAATAGTAGTATTTGAATTTTAAAAATTAGCATTATACAATTTTTATATTCACTTATATTTAAAATAAAATCATTATTGCTTTCATAAGACTCCTAACAATTATTTATTATATCTAGTTTTATCTTTAATTTTAACTTTATATTTTATTAACTACTTCTATGAGTTACTAAATTCTATTAATAATCACTTTAATATTAATTTAAAAAACATATTATATCTGCTATTATGTTATAATATATCAATTATATTCAATAGTCAATGTAAATGCATAAGGGTTATTATCAATTTGAATATCTCCTTACTTAATAAACAATTTGCAGGAAAATTTTATAGTATAATAACAATTATAAATAATTTAAAATGAAATATGATATTTTTTGCAAAAGAAAAATGCTTAAGGATAATAAGCATTTTTCTCTAATCTTTAGGAGGTAATTGTGAAATTCATTACCTATTTTAATATGATTATTAGTAATTTAATTATATTAAATTTTAATATTCTAAAAGTTACAATAATATAAATTAAATATTACAAATTGGTTAAAATACTCTTTAAAAATAAATAATCACTATTTTGGTATTTCTTTTATGAATCGCCTTGTCTTTATTCATTTAAATCAATTTTTTTACCACTTAGAAGATAAATTGTCCATTCACATATATTAGTAGTATGATCTCCAATTCTTTCTAGAAACTTACAAACAAATAACAATCTTGTAGCTTGCTCTATTACTTCTGGTTTCTTAGTCATTATCATCAAAAGCTCTGAAAATACATTGTTATATAATTTATCAACCTGATCATCCATACGACAAATCTCTAGTGCTTTTTCCTCACTTTTATTTAAGTAAGCTTCAATTGAGCCCTCTATCATCTTACTAACTAAAACTCCCATTTTAGATATATCTCTAAGTTCCTTTATATATTCTTCATCACAAAGTTGTAATGTAATTTTTGAAATATCCACTGCATGATCTGCAATTCTTTCAAGATCTGTTACAATTTTACTTATAGTAAATATAGTTCTTAGATCAGTAGCTAATGGTTGTCTCGTAGCTATTAAAGTCACACATTTATCGCCTATATCATTTTCAAAATCATCAATTATATCATCTTTTTTAATTATATCTTTTGCCAAGTTCACATCTTGCTTTATAAGGGCATCCATTGTGTTCTTTATTTGCTCACTTACTGCTAAAGTCATCTTAGATAATTGATTTTGAAGTTCTAATAATTCTGTATCAAAGGATTTTCTTGACATTATTTCACCACCTAACTTATTCTTCCTGTAATATAATCTTCTGTTCTATTGTCCTTAGGCTTATAAAAAAGTTCCTTAGTTTTTCCATACTCTATAATTTCTCCATTAAAAAAGAATGCAGTATAATCCGATATTCTAGCTGCTTGCTGCATATTATGAGTTACTATAACAATAGTGTATTCACTTTTTAAATTATCCATAAGTTCTTCAATTTTTGAAGTTGAAATAGGATCTAAGGCTGAAGTAGGTTCATCCATTAATATCACCTTAGGCTTAACTGCTATTGTTCTAGCAATACATAATCTCTGCTGCTGTCCACCAGATAGTGATAATGCACTTTTATTAAGTCTATCTTTAACTTCATCATACAGGTTTACAGCCTTTAAACTTTCTTCTACTATTTTATCTAGAAGTTTTTTATCTTTAATTCCATGGATTTTAGGACCATAGACTATGTTTTCATATATAGATTTAGGGAAAACATTAGGCTTTTGAAATACCATTCCTATCTCTTTTCTAAGCCTTATAACATCATATTCATATATATTATCATCTAAATAGCTTATGTTTCCTTTAATAGTTACGTTATCTATAAAATCATTCATTCTATTCAATGTTCTTAAAAACGTAGACTTCCCACAGCCTGAAGGACCGATAAGAGCTGTTATCTTATTTTCCATTATCTCAATATTTATATTTTTTAAAGCTTGCATTTCGCCATAAAATAAATTTAAATTTTCTACTTTAATATTATTCATATTCTGCCTCCAGTTATATTAACCAAATCTACCTGAAATATAATCCTCTGTTTTTTTATTTTTAGGATTAGAAAAAATATTATTAGTAATATTCATTTCTATAAGTTTACCATTTAAAAAGAACGCTGTATAATCTGAAGTTCTTGCAGCTTGCTCCATATTATGAGTAACTACAACTACTGTGTAATTCTTCTTTAATTCTTCCATAAGTTCCTCAATTTTTAATGTTGAAATAGGATCTAGGGCCGAAGTAGGTTCATCCATAAGAATTATATCTGGCTTAGAGGCTAATGCTCTTGCAATACATAGTCTTTGTTGTTGTCCTCCAGATAATCTAAAAGCTGATTTATTTAGAACATCTTTTACTTCATTCCAAAGCGCAGCTCTTTTTAAGCTACTTTCCACTATTTCATCTAATTTATTTTTATCTTTTATTCCATATCTCTTAGGACCATAAATTACATTTTCATATATAGACTTTGGAAAAACGTTAGCTTTTTGAAATACCATGCCCACTGACTTTCTAAGTTCAATTGTATCTATATTTTCAGTTAAGATATCATTATTATTTATAAGAATTTTTCCTTCATATTTTACATCACTTATAAAATCATTCATTCTATTTAAGCTTCTTAAAAATGTAGATTTGCCACATCCCGAAGGACCTATTAATGCAGTTATTTTTCTTTCTTCAATCTGCAAATTTATATTATCTAAGGCTTTTTTTTCACCATAGTAAAAGCTAAAATCCTCAACTTTTATTTTAGAAGTCATATTATCTCTCCTAGTCTTAATGTAAATTCTTATTATATTTATTTCTTAATAATATTGCTATACTGTTAGCAGTTAATAAAATTACAAGTAGTACTATTATTCCTGATGCTGCTAATCTTTGAAATTCTGCTTGTGGCCTTGAAGTCCAATTATAAATTTGTATTGGTAGTGCTGTATATGAGCTTGTAAGTCCTTCTGGTAAAAAGGCTACATAGCTTAAAGCTCCTACCATGATAAGCGGTGCAGATTCTCCTAATGCTCTTGATATGGAAAGTATTGTACCAGTTAATATACTTGGCATTGCATAAGGTAAGATAACTCCTGTTATACTTTGCCATTTTGAAACTCCTAAGGCATAAGAACCTTCTTTAATTGCAATAGGTACATTTCTAAGAGCTTCTTCTGTGGTAATTATTATAGTAGGCAATATTAATAAGGATAATGTCAATGCTCCAGTGAGCACTCCTCTGCCTAATACTACTGCAAAGACTCCTAATCCAAGCATTCCATAAACTATAGATGGAACTCCTGCCAAGTTAGAAATATTAAGTTCTAAAAATTCTCTTAATCTACTTTTTTTCATATACTCTTCAATATATATAGCAGTTCCAATTCCTATAGGAAAAGAAATTACTGCTGTTAAAAATATTAAATAAATACTGCCTACAAGAGCTGGTAATATTCCAGCCTTACTTACAAATCTTGATGGAAAACTAGTTAAAAAGTTTAGATCTAAATATTTAATTCCATCTTTTATTATAGAAAACATAAGAAGTACTAAGGTTACTAACGCAAGTAATGTACAAGCTAGAAATACGGATTTACATAATGTATTTTTTATTTTTCTTCGTTTTAAATTGTTTTCTTCCTTAATTCTATGATTTTCCTTAGAGGAAGTTTTATTTATGGCATATCCTTCATTAGACATTTTGAAGCTCCTTTCCTTTTTTAACTACTTTTTTAGCAATGATATTCAATATAAATGTAAGTAAAAACAATACTGTTCCTACTGCAAAAATAGTTTGATATTCTATAGTCCCTCTTTGCACATCCCCCATTGCTACATTAACCATATACCCTGTAATTGTTTGTATACTTTTAAGTGGATTTAAAGTTAATGATGGTCTAGATCCTGCTGCAATTGCGACTATCATAGTTTCTCCTATTGCTCTTGAAATAGCTAATATAAAAGATGATATAATTCCTGATATTGCTCCTGGTATAACTATTTTTGTTATTACTTCCAATTTTGTTGCTCCTAATGCATAAGCACCGTCTCTTACAGATGAAGATATAGAACTCATAGCATCCTCACTCAAAGATGAAATCATAGGTATAATCATTATTCCTACAGCAATTCCTGCACTTAGAGCATTGAATATCTCTATGTTAGGAAAGATTTTTTGAAGTAAAGGCGTTATAAATGTTAGTGCAAAATATCCATAAACTATAGATGGTATACCTGCTAGAATTTCCACCATTGGTTTAAGTATGTTTTTTACTTTTTTGGGTGCATATTCACTTAAATAAATTGCTGCTCCTAATCCTATAGGAATGGCAATTATAATTGCAGTAACTCCAATTATTAATGTGCCGTTTAATAGTGGCAATATTCCAAAGTGCTTAGGTTCTAAAAGAGGAGTCCATTTCTTCTCTGTAAAAAATCTTACAATTCCTATATCTTTAAAAAATATAAAAGATTCTTTAGATAAAATAATTATAATTGCTACGGTTGTTAATATAGTTAATAATGTAAATCCCTGCAAAAACTTTTCTATTATGAACTCTTTTTTATTAATATTTCTCCTTTTAGATGACATATGCTTTCCTCCTACAGTGTTCCTTGTGTTATTGATTTAATTATATGGTTTTAATGTTAACTTCCTTATAACTAATGTTAAGACAAGGTTAACAGAATGTTAGCTTTTATTAATTTAACCTCAAATTAGATAATTTATTAAAATTTCTTTATTTTATAAATTAAAGTAGGGATAGCCTACAGGCTATCCCCTTATTATTCATCTTTAACTAATCTATTCTATCTTTCCTAATTCTTTATTATAATCTTCATCTGGTAACTCTACATATCCAATTTCTGATATAATAGATTTTCCTTCACTTAAATAGAACTTTAAGAATTCTTTAACTTCTTCTCTTTTTAATGACTCATTATTTACATATAAAAATAATGGTCTTGATAATGGAGCATAGCTTCCATCTTTTATAGTTTCAAAACTAGGTTCAATTCCACCTTTGCCATTATCAATTTTAACAGCCTTTAGCTTATCCTTATTTTCTTCATAATATGAATATCCAAAGAAGCCCATGGCATTTTTGTCTCCTGCAACACCTTGCACTAAAGTATTATCGTCTTCACTAGGAGTGATATCTGGTCTTATTGCACCACTTTTTTTATTTATTTCTTCTGTAAAATAATCAAATGTACCTGAATCTGTTCCTGGTGAGTAGAATTTAATTTCTTCTGCTGGCCATTCATTTCTTACATCCTTCCAAGTCTTAACCTTACTATCAGGAGACCATATACTTTTTAACTCATCTACTGTTAAAGTATCTACCCATGTATTCTCCTTATTAACTGCTATAGTAACTCCATCAAAAGCAACTTTAAATTCTGTGTAAGTAACACCATTCTTTTCAGCCTCTGACTTTTCTTTATCTTTAATTGCCCTTGAAGCATTATTTATATCTATTTCCTTACTAGCAAATCTTTTAAATCCTCCACCAGTTCCAGATATACCAATAGGAGTTTTAACATCCCTGTGAATTTTATTAAACTCTTCTGCCATTCCCTCTGTAATAGGTGCTACAGTTGAAGAACCATCAATTTTTATCTCTCCAGTTAGTGAAGATGAACTATCTTTCTTACCACAACCTATAAACACTCCTGCTAAAGTTACTACTAATAAAGAAGTAAGTATAAGTTTAATTGATTTTCTTTTCATTTTGCTTCCTCCTAATATATATGTTATTATTTCTTTCAAATTTTCCTTACAAGCTTATTTTATAGAGATTTTATTAAGCAAGTTTTATCATCTTGTTAATTAAACTTTACTTAATGTTAAGTATTATTTACAATTAAAACTTACCCTATACAATTGAGAAGTGACAATGGACAATTTATGGGTAATTGTTCCATAAAGAAGAAGTTCAGAATTATTTTTTAATTATTTTATAATTTTTCATAATAAAAAAAGAAAAGTAACTTAGTACTTTTCCTTTTTAAAAACTATTAAATAACCATATCTCTAATA
This sequence comes from Clostridium sp. Marseille-QA1073, assembly GCF_054863625.1. Taxonomy (NCBI): domain Bacteria; kingdom Bacillati; phylum Bacillota; class Clostridia; order Eubacteriales; family Clostridiaceae; genus Clostridium; species Clostridium sp. Marseille-QA1073. The sequence continues at coordinate 252,588 of NZ_JBSVQM010000001.1, forward strand.
TATTGGTTAAATTATTTAATAATTGCTCCCAATTATACTTCACCCTAGGGGAACCCTTATACAACTGAGAATTCACGATTGACAATGGACAATTATGGATACTTCTCTTTTATAAGAGAAGTTTTAAATTGATTTGTTTTTGAAGTGACACAGTCACTTTCATTGAAAAGTTCATTTTAAGGAATTAATTTGTAAAAATTAATTTCAACCAGAATTGTCAATTTTCCATTTTCAATTCTCAATTGGCTAAGTTCCCCTAAGGGAAAAACCAACAGTTTAATTGCTATCAAAAAACATATTTAAAGAGATTAACTCATAAAGAATTAATCTCTACCTTAATTTTCAATTGTCCATTGTCAATTTTTCATTGATTTAACTATAAGGTATAGTTATTATAAATTTTGTTCCCTTATTTAAGGCACTTTCTACAGATATATTGCCGTTAAAACCTAACACAATATGTTTAACTATTGCAAGACCTAAACCAGTTCCTCCCTTAGCTCTAGATCTTGCCTTATCCACTCTGTAGAATCTCTCAAATAAGCGTGATATATGATCTTCTGATATTCCTATTCCCTTATCTTCTACCTCAATAACGCATTGATTATCTTTATAATATCTATTAATAATAATCTCTTCGCTTTCAGAATACTTAATTGCATTATCAACTAAATTAATAAGCATTTGCTTAAATTTATCACTATCCCCAACTAGATTAGGAACATTTTCGCCTTTTATTACAATATTTAAATTTTTCTTCTCTCCTACATTCCTCATAAGAGCATCAACATGAGAGATTATTCTATTTACATCAACTATTTCTTTTTTAAAGTCTTTTTGTAATTCAATATCAGAGAGAATCAATATGTCAGATATAAGCCTAGTAAGTCTATCAGCTTCCTCTTCAATTATATCTAAAAATTTATCTCTAGTTTCTATATCATCAACATATCTTAAAGTTTCTGTAAATCCTTTAATAGAAGTTAAAGGAGTTTTTAATTCATGAGAAACATTAGCTACAAATTCCGTTCTGACATTTTCTAATTTCTTAACATCTGTCACATCCTGTATTACAGCTACTTTACCAATATGATAACTTCTATTTATAATATCTGCAGTTCTAACTCTTAAATATGCTTCCTTAGGATAATCTATTTTAACTTCTTTATAATTGTCATCTACATTATTAAAAATCATACTTATATCAAAATTCTTGGATATTGTGTTTATATTTTTACCTATAACATCTTCATTAATCCCAAAAATTTTTTCCGTATAGGCATTAACTATGATTATATTATCATTAATATCTATAGCAATAACTCCACTATCCATACTCTGAAGTATAGCAGATAATCTGTTTTGTTTTTCTTTAACTTCATTTAAACTATACTCTAGCTTATTTGCCATTTTATTAAAACTTGTACCTAACTGGCCTATTTCATCCTTAGAAGTCACTTTAACTCTTCTATCCAATTCACCTTGTGCTATCATAGAAGTAGTATTTTCTAAGTCCATAATAGGTTTTACGATTATATAAGACAACTTTGAGGAAACCCATATAGTAATTAGAAGTATAACTCCTACTGCTGTTACATAGGTGAATATATATGTTTTATCCTCACCATTAATTCCTTTAACTGGTTGGGAAGTCCTTATAATGTAATTATCAAACTTTGATGCATAATAAATAGTATCTACTTCTAAACTTTTACTAGCTCTTACTCCATAACCTTCACCGCTAACTAATGCGTCTTTAAATTCTAATCTTTCTTTATGATTTTCTAAATTATTTTTATCTACTTTAGAATCAAACTTTACATTTCCTTCTAAGTCTAATATTGTAACTCTTATATTTAAATCATCAAGTTTTTTAAACAATGCTTTATTATTATCAGTTTCATTAACTTTAATAAACTCCATTATAATTCCATTGTAGTTTTTTAAATTTTCTTTTATATTTTCCTGTCTTTGATAATTTAATATGCTTATAAATAAGAACGTCACAAATCCGAAAATAAATATCATTGAAGATAAGATATAAAACATTAATTTTTTCTTCATGGGATTATTTTACTCACTTCCCTCAGAATAATTGAATTTGTATCCTATTCCTCTTATTGTTTGAATAAACACAGGATTTTTATCATTATTCTCAATCTTTTGTCTTAAATGCCTTACATGAACATCTACAGTTCTAGTTTCCCCTACATACTCATATCCCCATATTTTATCCAAAAGAAAATCTCTAGTCATAACTCTTCCACGATTTTTAATAAGTATTTCTAAAAGTTCAAATTCTTTTAAGGTGAGTTCTACCTTTTCTCCATTTCTCTTTACTTCATGTTTTTCAAAATCTATAACTATATCACCAAATTTAAAATTGTTATCTTCATATTTTACTACAGTTCTTCTAAGAATAGCTTTAACCCTTGCCATAAGCTCTCTAACAGAAAAAGGCTTTGTTATATAATCATCCGCTCCAAGTTCTAATCCTAATATTTTATCTAATTCCTCACTCTTTGCAGTAATCATTATGATTGGCATAGAAGATATGATTGGTTCCTTTCTAATTTCCTTACAAACTTCAAGTCCATCCATTCCTGGAAGCATTAAATCTAACAAAAGTAGATCAGGCATTTTTTCCTTTGCAATTTTTAAGCCTAAGTCTCCAGTACTAGCTGTCAGAACTTTATATCCATTTTTCTCAAGATTAAATTTTATAAGTTCAACTATATGTTCCTCATCATCTACTACTAAAATCTTTTTTTCTGCCATAAGTTTTCCTCCATTATTCAATATATACAAAAGAAAATAATCTTCCCTCTTTTTCATGTTCTTTTCTATAGGAATATAACTCGTATTCATTATTACAATAAGTACATATATCTGTAGAATAAATATTATCTTTTTTAATATTTAAATTCGTAAGCTGTACCCGTATACATTCTTGTAAGTTTAAATATCGTCCATTATTTATATTTTCATATTTATAAATAGGAAGAGCCTTAAATTTTTCTATCAACTCTTCACTTACCTCATAACAGCATTCTTTATTATGGGGACCTATATATACTTTTAAGTTCTCTTCATTACAGTGATATTTTTCAATAATTTTTTCTATAGCTTTTGTAACAATAAGATTAAATGTGCCTTTCCATCCACTGTGTATTGCAGCTACTACTTTCTTTTTATTATCTACAATTATTACAGGTACACAATCTGCAGTGAAAACTCCTATTGCTGTTTTATTTTTAGAGGTTATAATTCCATCTCCATCTAAATCAGTTATATTGTCATTTTCATAAATATGAATTATATCACTGTGAATTTGATTTAAATAAACAACTTCATCTAATTTAAATAAACTTTTTAGATTATTTAAATTATTTTGTCCTTCTTTTGTTCTTTTATTAAAGTTTAAATTATTTTTTGATGTTGAAAAAACTATATTTATATTTTCTTCTTTATATGTTACAAATTCATAGTCACTAATATTTAGCTTTGCCATGTTGTTCCTCCTAATTTCTACTTTGATAATATCACTTAACGTAATATACTGTAATAGTTTCCTCTATTTTTTAACTTGTATTTAACATAAAATTTTCAGATTTCATCTAAAACTTTACATAGAAAAAAAGTAAAATACTTTTTAAGTATTCTACTTATGACTCATAAGATTTCTAATTTCATGCATAAAAGTATTTATGTCTTCAAATTGCCTGTATACAGAAGCAAACCTAACATAAGCAACTTCATCTATAGTTTTTAACTTCTCTAATACCATTTCCCCTATATCTTCTGAGCTAATTTCTGTAATCATTTTATTATTTAAAGATTTTTCTATATCATTGGTGATATTTTCAATTACAGCTCTAGATACCGGTCTTTTTTGACAAGCAATAACTAATCCCCTTATTATTTTATCTCTGTTGAAAAACTCTCTATTTAAATCCCTTTTAATGACTAACACCGGAATATCTTCTATCTTCTCATAGGTGGTATATCGTTTGTTACAGCGAAGACATTCTCTTCTTCTTCTTATTGCAACATTATCATCAGTGGATCTTGAGTCAACTACTTTACTTTCTTCACCGCTACAAAATGGACATTTCACTTCTCTTCACTACCTTTTTAAAGAATTTTATATAGTTAATTATACACATATTTTGATAAAATTCCATAAAAAAATAAAATATCTCTTATTCTTCCATTATATCTATATATCCTTCTCCATCAACTAATATTACATCAATACCTATTTTTCTAATATTTTCCCAAGGAATTTCAATATCATTATTTTTATTAAACCATCCACCTTTTTCTTGAGAAGGTATTACAATTGATAATACTCTATAAACTTCACAGTCTATTTTTAAATCTTTTATATATCCAAGTTTTGATCCTGAATTTATATCTATAACTTCCATCATCTTTAAACTATTTATTGCATACATTGTATTTTCCATAATATCCTCCCGCATTTTTTCTCTATGCTAATATATATTTTAAAGTAAAATATATATTCTTATGAATCTAAAATAATTAATTAAAGATATTTTTATAAATAAATATATTAATTTCATTAACTCTTACATAAAACCAACTTATATCATAATTGTAAATTTCCCATTTTAATTCTCATTGATTAAAGCTGTAAATTAAGATATTTAAAAATGTGCTATACATTAATTTCTAAAATAATATATGCAAAACTTATTAATCGGTTATTTTTGAATATGCTTTATTTTAAGAGGCTTGTACTTAAAAACTGCTTAATTTTTAGTATTTGCAGATTTTATGAAACTTTTGATAATATTCTTTAATAAGAAAAAATAGAGCCTATATAGGCTCTTTAAACATATTTTCTCATATGCTTTAATGCTGTCTTTTCTAATCGTGATACCTGTGCTTGAGAAATACCTATCTCATCTGCTACCTCCATTTGAGTTCTTCCATCAAAAAATCTTAAATTTAATATTAACTTTTCTCTATCACTTAATTTTTTCATAGCTTCTTTTATAGATATATTTTCAAGCCAACTATCATCTAAATTCTTGTTATCACTAATTTGATCCATAACATAGATAGCATCTCCACCATCATGATAAATTGGTTCAAATAAAGAAACTGGATCTTGAATAGCATCAAGTGCAAAAACTACTTCTTCTCTTGATACTTGAAGCTCTTTTGCTATTTGTGAAACAGTAGGTTCTTTATTATCCTTATTAACTAATCTATCCCTAACTTGAAGTGCTTTATATGCAATATCTCTAAGTGATCTACTAACTCTTATAGAGTTATTATCTCTTAAATATCTCCTTATTTCACCAATAATCATTGGAACAGCATAAGTAGAAAACTTAACGTTTTGGCTTAAATCAAAATTGTCAATGGCTTTTATTAATCCTATACATCCTACTTGAAATAAATCGTCAACATTTTCTCCCCTATTGTTAAAACGTTGAATAACGCTAAGCACCAGTCTTAAATTTCCTTTTATAAATTTTTCTCTGGATTCTTCATCTCCATCCTTCATTTTTAAAAGCAATTCCTTCATTTCTTTTTCCTTTAAAACTGGTAGTTTTGACGTGTTTACCCCACATATTTCTACTTTGTTTATCATCATAAGGTCACCATTCCCTTCAGAGTAATTGCATTTTAATTATCTCCTGATGTGATGACTTTTATACTAAGGACAACTTTACAACATTTTATTAATTTCTTTTTTTAATCTTTTAATAATTCTTTTTTCTAATCTAGAAATATATGATTGTGATATACCAAGTATATCTGCTACTTCTTTTTGAGTTTTTTCTGCATATCCATTAAGACCAAATCTTAACTCAACAATTTCTTTTTCTCTATCATTTAATTTTTCCATTGCCAAAACCAATAATTGCTTGTCAACCTCATCTTCAATAAGGTTGTAAACTACATCACTTTCAGTACCTAATATATCCGATAATAAAAGTTCATTTCCATCCCAGTCAATATTTAGTGGTTCATAAAATGATATTTCTGTCTTGATTTTACTATTTCTCCTTAAATACATAAGTATTTCATTTTCGATACATCTTGAAGCATATGTAGCAAGCTTAATCTTCTTTTCAGGATCAAATGTATTTACAGCTTTAATAAGCCCTATAGTACCTACAGAAATTAAATCTTCTACGTTCACTCCTGTATTTTCAAACTTTCTAGCAATGTATACAACTAGTCTTAGGTTTCTTTCTATAAGTGTAGCTCTAATGCTTTCGTCTCCTAAAACTAAATCCTGTACTAACTTATCTTCCTCTTCCTTAGTAAGTGGTGGGGGTAATGCATCATTTCCTCCTATATAATAAACCTTTTTATAAAAGATTTTTATTTTGCCTAACAAGTTGCTCAATCCACTTATTAATTTGTTAAAAAAGACTTTAATTTTCACTTAAATACCCCCCGATCAAATTATTATGCCTCTTGGCAATAGTGCATTATAGTCATTGTATTTACTAAGTTTATTATCACAAAAAGCTATAATTGCATCTTTTAAAATTATATTTTCATCAAAGATAATACTAACACTATCAGGCTTAAATCCTTCCAGCTTTCCATCTTTCCCGTTTACCACCGAATAACCTATCGCATATTTTGCATAACTGTTTAATTCCAATTCCTTTAATGCATCTTTTTCTACTATAATTACTGGTAAATTAGTAATAGGCTCTCTTAATTCATTACCTGTATCTAAAAATCCTTTAACACTTAATTTTTGATTATTAACAGAAATATCAATAGTATAAATATAGTTATATAATATTTTTCTATCTTTTATGTATACTACAACTCTATTAATAATTAAGTATAGAATCATTATAGATAATGCTAATTTTTTATAATTAAAATTAAACATAGAATGAGTAAACAATAAATTAGGATTATTGTTTAGTGAAAAGTAATAGGTAGTTCCCGCAAGCAACATAGAATAAAGTATATAAATTAAAGTACCTTTAATGCAAATTAATTTGCTTTCTTTTCTTAAGCAAATTATTATCATTATAAAAGCAATGATTACATTAACTAATTTACTTTTAAGAAACATAAGTCTTGGAATAAGCATTACCAAAACATACAAACTTCCAAAAGCTGCTGCAATGATCTCTTTTGTAAACTTTGTTTTCTTCTTTATAGTTTGAAGAGTAATACATAAGATGAATAAATTAACTAAAAAATTTTCAAATAAAATTTCATCCAAATAAACAACCAAAATTATTCCTCCTCTAAGGAATATTATACATGTAATAGAGTATAAAATTTGTAAAATTTTACCTGTATTTTTGAAATTATTCATTTTTTTTTACGTCAAATTATGATTATTTTCCCAAATAATTTTTATATACATAAATTTAAATATTTTAATATTTAAATTTATGTTATTTAATTACTGATCATGAAAACTTCATTTTTATGGAATTAAAAATTGAAAATGTATAATTTATAGAAAGTTCCCTTTATATTAAAGAAGTTTTAAATTAATTTATTTTTGAGTCATATTGTATTTTTCTATAAAAAAACTAGCAATATAATTGCTAGTTAAAAAAATTAATTTAATTAAATTTAGAAATAATATGTTATTTTGAAAAAAGAAAAGCAAATGTAATTTTACATTTGCCTTAAAATTATCTGTTTGTATTTCTTCTTAACCATGTCGGTACTGAATAATTTTCTTCTTCATATTTCTCTTCTGTTGCTGCTACTTCCTCTTTAGGTACATTTCTTGAAGGAACTATTGTATCAGCCTTTAAATGATTAGTTGTATTTTGAGGAACTTTATCACATTCAAATCCAGTTGCTATAACAGTTATTCTTATTTCTTCTTTTAAATTTTCATCAATAACCGCACCAAATATAATGTTTGCATCTGGGTCTGCAGCTTCTTGAACTATTTGTGCAGCTTCACTAATTTCTAATAATGATAGATCAGCTCCTCCAGTAACATTTAATAGCACCCCTGTTGCGCCAACAATTGAAGTTTCAAGAAGAGGACTTGATATTGCTTCTTTTGCAGCTTCTTGAGCTCTATTATCACCTCTACCTGCACCTACACCCATGTGAGCTAATCCTTTATCTAACATTATTGTACTAATATCAGCAAAGTCCAAGTTTATAAGTCCTGGTATAGTAATAAGATCTGATATACCCTGAACACCTTGTCTTAATACATCATCTGCTTTCTTAAATGATTCAACTAATGTAGTTTTCTTATCCACCATGCTCAGCAATCTTTCATTTGGTATTGTCACTAAAGTATCTACTGATTCCTTTAATGCTTTAATTCCAGTTTCAGCATGGATCATTCTTTTTCTACCTTCAAATATAAATGGTTTAGTAATAACTCCTACTGTCAATATTCCCATTGACTTAGCAATTTCTGCTACTACTGGTGCAGCACCAGTACCTGTACCACCACCCATACCAGCAGTAATAAATACCATGTCTGCACCTTTTAGCGCTTGTACAATCTCTTCTTTGCTTTCTTCTGCTGCTTTTCTTCCAATTTCAGGATTGGCACCTGCACCTAATCCTCTAGTAAGCTTCTCACCTAATTGAATTTTTTGCGATGCTTTTGATAAAGCTAATGCTTGCTTGTCTGTATTTATTCCTATAAACTCTACGTTTTTAAGTCCTTCTTCAATCATTCTATTTACAGCGTTGTTTCCTCCGCCTCCACATCCAATTACCTTTATCTGGCATAAATCTCTGTCTTGAACATCAAAATCTAGCACAATACTACCTCCTCATTAGAAAAAATCTGATAAAAACGATTTTATTTTGGATGAAAATGTCTCTTTTACACTCCTATTTGACTTCTTATCATTTAAGTTTTTTGGTTTGTTATTCTCTTCTACCTTTTCTATAACTTTCATATTCAATGATAATTCTTTTATAATACCTGTAGCTGTTGTATATATTGGATTAGCAGCCCCTACATAAGATGGAGTACCTATTCTACATGACTTGTCCAATATACTTGAAACTAAATCAGTAACACTCCTATATAGTGAAATACCGCCACCACATATTACAATAGAGCTTATTTCATTATAATATCCAGCTTTAATTAAATCTCGTTTAACTAAAACTATTATCTCTTTAACTCTTTCTGCAACTATTTCAACTAATGTATTATAATCTACTTCTAATAACTCTCCATTTTCTGATGAATAAATCTTTAATTTATAATCTGGTGATATATCATCTTTAAATAGCCTTCCGCTTTTAATTTTTAAATTCTCTGCATCCTCACGAGAAATTTTAAGACAAATAGATATGTCACTAGTTATAGTTTCACCGCCTAGAGGTATACTAGATGTATAGTTCAGTTTATTATTTTTAAATATGGAAATATCTGAAGTCTCAGCACCTATATCTATAAGTGCTACTCCTTCTGTAAGTTCTTCAGATTTTAACATATCCTTTGATACTCCTAAAGAATCTACAACTATACTCTTAACTTTTACTTTTGCTTCATTCATAGCTTTTCTATAGTTATCAACTATTTCTTTTGATGCAATTAACACCTGAGCTTTAACTCCTAAAGTACGACCTAATAACCCTACTGGATTATTTATGTTATCCACCTCGTTGATTGAATATTCCACAGGGTTTATTGCTACTACTTCCATGCCTCTAGAAGCTTCAACTTCAAGTCTCATCACATTAATAACACTATCAATGTCTTCTCGCTTTATTTCTCTATCCTGGGAAGATAAAGTTAATACTTCTCTTTCCTCAACTATTTCACATAATGATACAGGTATAGAAATATATGCATCTTCTATAGTAGTACCAACAATATTTTCTAGTTGTTTTACTGTCTCAGAAATAGCTTTGGCTGTACTTTCTACATCTTCAAGTAAACCTTTTTTTATCCCCTTACATTTAGATGTAGTAATTCCTAAAACTTGAAGCTTTCCTATACCATCTAAATCTCCAACTACACCACATACTTTGGATGCTCCAATGTCTATTCCAACTATGTAATTGCTCACTTAAATTATCCCCCCTTAAGAGAAGCTTCAAAAGTATATATTCAACAAAAAACTTATTTTTCCTCTAAAATAGCTTATTTTTTAGAGAATATTATGTTAAAATATAAACTCCTATTTTTAGTATAATTGCTTTGTAAATAAAATGCAATATTTCACTAAAAACCATCTATTTTTATTTCCGTTTATATAAAAAATAGATGGGATACTGCTCTCATCTATACCAAATATAAAGATTACTTATTTAATAAAGTCACATTTTATAAATAAAATTATCTTTAAGTTTTAATTTGATTTCTTTCCTAGGCAATAAATTTGTATATTGTAATTTACTGGTAATATAAAGCTACCAGTATACACTTTAATAATAACAGATTTTATATTTGCATATCAATACTATAATATATTTTTCTTTATATAATATAATTTTTTCGAAAACTTTACAAATTGTTAAGAAATAATCAATATGTTTATTATATATCATTTCCAAATTTAGTCTGTAAATTTATGTAATTGTGTTACTTAATATTAACATTTCTACCTTATTCAATAGGAATTCACTATTAATATTGGGCAATCATTGATACTAATCTTTTAATTGGACAAAAATATTTAGAGAAGCTTTATCATCTATTTTTTAATAAGCATATAAAAATAACTAATCAGATATCTGATTAGTTATTTTTAGGAATATTATTAAGTAAATTTATAATATTTCTTTCCATATTTCTATAGCTTTATAAGCCTGACTATAAAGCATATCCATTCCATTTATAACTCTTGCCCCATATTTTTCTCCTAATTCCATAAATTTAGTAATCTTAGGATTATAATTCAAATCATAAAAAACTATATTCTTATTACAATGCTTTATTTTTATAGGGCAACTTTCTATATAGTTTGCGCCACCTAATGGTGTACAGTTAATTACTATGTCATAATCTCTTAAATCCAATTCATCTTCAAAGCTAAAAAATTTATTTATATAAATACTATGATCTTTTATGGATTCTTTTTTTCTAAGTACCATATGTATTTCATCTACACCTAAGTCCTTTACTCCATAAAGTACAGCTTTAGCAGCTCCTCCACTACCAATAATTAAAGATTTTTTTCCTTGAAGATTAACATTATTTATTTTTAAGCTTTCAATAAAGCCAAAATAATCAGTATTATATCCTATAAGTCTATTATTCTTAATTACAACTGTATTAACTGCTTTAATCTTATTCGCAGGATAGATTAACTCTTGCAAAAAATTTATAATATATTCTTTATATGGAATGGTAACATTAATTCCTACTATATTATTACTTGGTAAAATTTCTAGAAATCTTTTTACTTCACTTTGTTGTATATCAAATATTCTATATTCTAATAATATATTGTTCTTCTTATAATATTCATTATGAATAGGAGGTGACAAAGTATACTGTATGTTTCTTCCCAATAGTCCACTATAATTCATCGTATCACCTCCTTCAAATTTTATACTATTTTAAATTTAATATTAAATGTAAAACACTAATATAAAATTAATTAAGTAAGGATGAGAACTTTACTGTATATTGCACGTAATTTAAAATTTAAAACCTAGTTTCTTTTGAAAAAATAATTTACAATAATTATTTTAATCTTATTGATCACTAACTTTATAATTCAAATACAGTACATAATTCACATCTTCAATTCAATTTTATACTCTTTAATATTATTTTGTAAATATCACTGCATTTAAAAATCTTATAATAAATTATATTAAATACCTCTGTGCTTTAAAAATCAATAAGTACTATTATCTGGGCTATTTAATTCTTTACATAGTTTTTTTAATGCTCTCTTCTCTATCCTAGATACATAGGATCTTGATATCCCTAGTATTTTTGCAATTTCTCGTTGAGTTTTACCCTTTCCATCAATAAGTCCATATCTCATTTCTATAATAAGCTTTTCTCTTTCCTGTAAAACAGTATTGATTTTGCTATAAAGCTTTTTCACCTGAATTTTATTTTCTACTATTTCTACAATAGAATCTTTATCACTACTTAATATATCCATTAATGAAATCTCATTACCTTCTTTATCAATACCTATAGGGTCTTGTAAATACACTTCACCCTTTATCTTTTTATTATTTCTAATAAGCATTAAGATTTCATTTTCAATACATCTTGCAGCATAGGTAGCAAGTCTTGTTCCCTTAGAACTATCAAAAGAATCAATTGCCTTTATTAGACCTACTGTACCTATGGAAATTAAATCATCTACTTCTTTACCTGGGAAAGAGTATTTTTTAACAATATGTGCCACCAGTCTTAAGTTTCTTTCCACTAAGATATTTTTAGCTTCAACGTCTCCCTCTTTAAACTTTTGTAAATATTCTCTTTCCTCTTCCTCCGTAAGAGGCTGCGGAAATGAGCTACTTCCTGATACATAAGCTGTTAATAAAGTAATGTCTCCAATCACATTAAAGAACCAATTGAAGAAAACCATAGCTGTTCCCCCTAATAGTGCTTATTATAATAATATGATTGGAAATCCAAAAAGTAGCCTGTACACTAAAATTTTTTCTACCTTATTTAATTGAAATAGTTCTTGACAAATTTAATATTCTTCAATTTATTATAAAAATATTAAGCATCTTCAATAAAATAATGAATCAATATTTTATTGAAGATGCCTTAGTAAGTTTATAAATAATTAGATTTTATTAATCTATCTATAGCTTCTCTAAATACATAAGCAGCAGTAGTACCACCAGCATCATTTACAATATCTATTTCTGGTATAAATACTACCATAGAGTAAAATTTATCTCTATACTTGAAATATCCTACAAACCATCCATCTGAGTATTCTTTTCCATCTACAAAATACTCTGTAGTACCAGTTTTTCCACCCATGTATAATCCTTCAATATTAGTTTTTTTACCTGTACCTATTTCAGAAGTTATGACTTCTCTCATTTGTTCTTCCATAACAGCAGCAGTTTCTTCTGATAGTACTCTATGCTTCTCCACAGGTATTTCTTCTATTATATGTCCATTATTATCCACATAACCTTCTAAAATTTTTGGCTTTACATATATGCCTTTATTAACTATAGTACTTGGAATGGCTGATACTGCCAACGGTGTAGTTCTCAAAGTTTGACCTATAGAAGTATTAGTAATAACTCCTGATTTATCTTTTTCATTTAACCCTTCAATAGTACCTTGTACCTCATCATGAAGATTCAAAACTGACTGTAATAATCCCTGATTTTCTGCATATTTAATTATATTATCTAATCCAACTTTCCATCCTAACTGTGCAAAAACATCATTTGAAGAACGAAGATAAGCTTCATTTAAAGTATATATTTTCTGTTTCTCAATACTTCTCGGAAATATATTCTTAATTTCATACTCATCTTTTAAATCAGCTAATTCTAAATCTAAAGCTGCTTCAAATACTATAGTTTTAAATACTGAACCTACTAGAAAACCATTACTACTAGGTACTCCTATATTTATATTAGATATATTATCATCTTTTTGAACCATTGATAGTATCTTTCCACTTTCACTTTCTACAAGAGTAAGTCCTATTTGAGGATATTTATTAAATTTTTCACTCCTTAAGGTTTCTTCCATAAGAACTTGTATATTTTTATCTAAGGTTAGCTTTACATTTATGTTATCTTCAGGTATTATAATTTCTTCTCCTACTATTTTTCCGTTTACATCTTTTTCGTAACGAATTTTATCAAATTGATTTTTTTTAATTCTATTATATATGTCCATCTCTAGAGATGTAGATTCTTTAAATTTTTCATCTTTATAATTTTGAGGAGAAGTTATTAAATTTTCAATCTTCCAATCTTTTTTCTTCATAGCATTTTTTTGTTTATATGTATAGATTCCATTAATACTTTTAGAACTATTCAATTTTTCATAAGTTTTATAGTCTATTTCATAAGTATATTTTTGGCTTTTATCTTTATATTTTATTTGTGACAAATCATAATCCTTATTATAATTTCTCAATATATAAGTTACAGTTTGCATGTCTTGTAAGCTTGTATCATTATTTAAAGTTAAAAAAGTTGTAGGATCTATTGCTACGAAATATTTATATTGATAATCAAAGAGCTCCTCATTATTTCTTCCTAATAATTTATAGTTCATATTACTTATGTTTTCTTCATAGTAATATTGCATATCAGCCATTACTGAATAAGTTTCTTGTTTATAATATTGTATATAATATAATCTGCCTAATAGTATAAGAAAACTACAAATTAGCAATACTGCTATAACATAAATTCTATTTATAGTGATCTCTTTCCACTTGTAATTTATAAAACTATAAGTTTTTTTCCTCATAAAAACACCTCCCTTTAGCTTAAATTTTTGACTAAAGTGAGGTGTTATATTCTTAATAATATACATTTTTACTATTTTTGTAATATTTGCTTTATATTAGCTGTTATTATATCTATAGCAACCTTATTATGTCCACCCTCTGGTATTATAATATCTGCATATCTTTTAGTATTCTCTGTAAATTGCTCATGCATTTGCTTAACTACTGTTAAATATTGAGTGATAACCGAATCTATAGTTCTTCCTCTTTCTTTAACATCTCTAACCATTCTTCTTATAAATCTTACATCTGCATCTGTATCTACATATATCTTTATATCTAGCATATCACGAAGTATTTCTTCTTGTAGAACCAATATTCCTTCCAATATTATTATATCCCTTGGTTCAATTCTAACAGTTTCTTTTACTCTATTATGTATTTCGAAATCATAGATTGGCTTTTCTACAGCCTCTCCATTTATTAATTGGTTTAATTGTTCAGCTAATAATTTAGTATCAAAAGCATCTGGATGGTCATAGTTTGTTTTAACTCGCTCTTCTGAAGTTAAATGACTTTGATCCTTATAATAAGAATCTTGCTCTATCATAGCTATACAATCTTCTCCAAAGCTTTTATATATTTCCTTAGCTATAGTACTTTTTCCTGAGCCTGTGCCCCCTGTAATTCCTATTAAAACTGGACGATTCATTACTTCTTATCCTCCTTAGCCTTTACAAGTATATCATTTTTCTGTAGTTCAGTATCTACCTTAACACTAAACAACATCTGTGCGCTAGGAGCTGAATCTATCTTGTTTCCTTTACTATCTCTCATATCTTTTAAAGTTATTTCTATATTGTCACCAACTGGTCTTAAAACTTCAACCACATCGTTATCTAAAACTTTGTTTCTTTGTTCTATAACTGCTAAATTATTTTCTTTATCAAATTCCACAACAGTTCCAACAATATCATAATTTCTTATATATGAAGAAGATTCATATATCTGACTATCCTTATCACCAAGATAAAAACCTGTATAGTATTTTCTATGACTTGGTTTTTGAAGATTTTCTAGCCATTTTTTCTGAAATTTGTACTCTTTTGGATTTTCAAAATATGCATCTATTGCTTCTCTGTATGCCTTAACCACTGTAGCTGCGTAATAAGCACTTTTCATTCTACCTTCTATCTTGAAAGATATTGCTCCTGTATTCATAAGCTCTGGAATATATTCTATCATACACAAATCCTTAGAATTCATTATGTATGTTCCTTTATCATCTTCAATAATTGGGAAATACTCTTCATTTCTCTTTTCTTCTACAAGACGATATTTATATCTGCAAGGCTGAGCACATTGTCCTCTATTAGCATCTCTTCCTGTCATATAATTAGATAATAAGCATCTACCTGAATATGACATGCACATTGAACCGTGAACAAAAATTTCAAGATCTAAATCCTCTGGAACTTTATCTTTAATATCTCTGATTTCTTCTAATGTTAATTCTCTAGCTAAAACTATTCTTTTAACACCTTGTTTATGCCAAAATATTGCTGATTTATAGTTTACATTATTCGCTTGAGTACTTAAATGAATTTCAAGATTAGGAACTACCTCTCTAGCTGTCATTATTATTCCAGGATCAGCAACAATTATAGCATCTGCACCTATTTCATAAAGTTCTTTTAAATAATCTTCTAACCCTTCTAAATCTTCATTATGAGGAAATACATTCATTGTTACATGAACTTTTTTCCCTCTTGCATGAGCATACTCTATTCCTTCTTTTAACTCTTCATTAGTAAAATTATCTGCAAAAGCTCTTAAGTTTAGTTTGCTTCCACCTAAGTATACAGCATCTGCTCCAAAGTCAATTGCAGTTTTTAATTTTTCTAAATTACCTGCTGGAGCTAGTAACTCTGGTTTTATCATTTTCATTCCTCCTTACAGTTAAAGCAATACCATCACCCATAGGTATAACTGTGGTTACTAAATTTTCATCATTAGAAACCATATCTAAATAACTCCTCATTCTTTTAACTATAGTTATTTTTCTTCTTTGCACTAATTCATCAGAAGCTACCATACCTCTAAATAATACATTATCTGCTACAATCACTCCATCTTCTTTTAAAAGTCTTAAGCAATGAGGTAAAAAATGATTATAATGCCCTTTTCCTGCATCCATAAAAATCATATCATATTCATCTTTTAAATTCTCTAATATCTCTAAACAGTCACCTTCAACTACATTTATTTTATCTTCTAGTCCATATTTTTTAATATTTTCTTTAGCTAATTTTATCATATTTTCGTCTCGTTCAATAGTAGTAATATTATTATTACTGCCGGATGCTAAGTTCATTAAAATAGATGAATATCCTATGGCAGTTCCAAGTTCTAAAATTTTCTTTGGCTTTTTTAAGGTCACCATAAATTGTAGAAACTTAGCTCCTTCTTTTTGGATAATAGGTACCTTATTTTCTATTGCAAAATCATGCATCTCCTTTAAAATACCAACATCATCTGGAATAAGATTTCTTAAATATAATTCCATATAATCATGTGTAACTCCGCTCATAAGTATCCTCCATTTTAATATATAACATTTTAATGCAAACTGAAATATAAAGCCTTATATATAAGACTTTAATCCATAACTCACAAATTTTACCATTAAATATTGACAGTGAACAATTATATAGATTCTTATAGTATAATTAGAATCTCATTGTAAATTGTTCATTGCCAATGATTAGTTAAGTAAAATATCACTTCTTAACAATATAGTTTTTTAAAATTTTCATGTAATAATCTCAACAAATATTATATAAATATTTAATTTTAAAATCCCTGCGTTTTTTCTTTAACCTTTAAAAATTCATCATAGTTATCTGTGAAAAAATGTGTACCATCATTATTAGAGACAAAGAATAAGTAATTAGTTTCTGCTGGATTTATAGCAGCCTTTATTGCTTCACTTCCTGGTGAGCTAATTGGTCCTACAGGAAGCCCATTAACTAAATAAGTATTGTATGGAGAATTTACTTCTAAGTCTTTTTCGTATAACTTATCTTTATGTTTTCCTAGTGCATAAAGTACTGTAGCACAGGATTGAAATTTCATATCTTCTTTTATTCTATTATAAAATACTGAAGCTACAATATCTCTTTCTTTAGGATTACTTGTTTCTCTTTCTACAATAGATGCCATAGTTATTATATTATATAACTCTTCATCATTTAAAGGCTTTTCTTTAGTTAAATCCTTAATTACTTCATCAAATCTACCATTCATAGTCTTAATTATTTCCTCAGCAGATACTCCCTTTTTAAAACTATAAGTATCTGGGAATAAAAATCCCTCTAGATCATATTTTCTTTCATTATTAGACTTAATGTAGCTCGGCAATTTATATCCTTTAACTGCTGATATAAATTCATCTTTACTAATTATATCCGCTTTTTCTAAGGCAATAGCTATTCTATCTACATCATACCCTTCTGGAATGGTAACTTTAACACTACTCTTATCTAAACTAGAGTCTTCAAGCATAGCAATAAATTCTTCTACTGACGCATTTTTAGCTATATTGTAACTACCTGGTTTTATGTTAGGTTGAAGTTTCTTTTGCTTAATATATAACTTAACTAAAGTTGGATTCTTCAACTTATCTTCACCTTTTAGTTTTTCAATTACGCTGTATAATGTGTCTCCTTCTTTAATCTCGATAGCAAAATCTTCTGTAGTCTTAAAAGGATGTTTTGCATTGCTATTATAAAATATTCCCCCTAATAATAACGCACATACCAAACATATTGTAGCAATAATAATTCCTTTTTTCACAGAATCACCCCATTATAAAATTGATTTATTTTTTTGCTGCTCTTTTTCTTAAATTTGGATCTAATATCTTCTTTCTCATTCTTATGTTTAATGGCGTAACTTCTACTAGCTCATCAGAAGCTATAAAATCTAAACATTTTTCTAATGACATTTCAGTAGGTGTAACTAATTTTAATGCATCGTCTGCACCAGATGATCTTGTATTTGTAAGTTGTTTTTTCTTACATATATTAACTTCTACATCTTCACTTCTTGAGCATTCCCCAATAACCATACCTTGGTAAACTGGAACTCCTGCCCCTATAAATAGTGTTCCTCTTTCTTGTGCATTATATAATCCATAAGTAACTGATTCACCAGTTTCAAATACAATTAGTGATCCTCTACTTCTCTCAGGAATTTCACCCTTATAAGGCTCATAGCCCTCTAATACACTATTCATTATACCATTACCTCTAGTATCAGTCATAAATTCATTTCTGAATCCTATAAGACCTCTTGATGGAATTTTAAATTCAAGTCTAGTGTATCCATTTATAGCACTTGTCATATTGACCATTTCAGCTTTTCTAGGTCCTAACTTTTCCATAACTGGTCCCATAAATTCTTCTGGTACGTCTATAGTTAAATGTTCAATTGGCTCAAGTTTTTTACCGTTTTCCTCTTTATATATAACTGTAGGCTTAGAAACTTGGAACTCATATCCTTCTCTTCTCATTGTCTCTATTAATATAGATAAGTGAAGCTCTCCTCTTCCACTAATTTTAAAGCTATCAGCAGAATCTGTTTCTTCAACTCTTAAGCTTACGTTAGTTTCTAACTCTTTCATAAGTCTATCTCTTAAGTGTCTTGATGTAACGAAGTCACCATCTTGACCAGCAAAAGGAGAGTTATTAACTATAAAGTTCATGCTTAATGTTGGTTCATCTATCTCTATAAATGGAAGCGCCTCAGGGTTTTGAGCATCAGCAATTGTCTCTCCTATGTTTATATCTGAAATTCCTGAAATTGCAACTATATCTCCTAATTTAGCTTCTTCTGTTTCTTCTCTTTTCAAGCCATTATATGTATATAAATTAGAAATTTTAACATTTTTTATAGTTCCATCTTTTCTCATTAACGCAACGTTTTGGTTTTTCTTGATAGTTCCTCTAATTACCTTACCTACACCAATTTTACCAACATACTCATTATAATCTAATGATGTAATAAGTAATTGAAGTGGAGCATCTAATTCTCCTTTTGGCGGCTCAACATGTTCTATTATAGCTTTAAATAATGGTTCCATGCTATCTGACTCATCTTCTAATTCTTCTTTAGCATATCCATCTCTTGCAGAGCCATATATAACTTTAAAGTCTAACTGTTCATCAGAAGCTCCAAGCTCAACAAATAAGTCAAATACTTCATCAATAACTTCTGCAGCTCTTTCATTTGGTTTGTCTATTTTATTTATTACAACTATTGGTTTTAAATTAAGTTCTAAAGCTTTCTTTAAAACGAATTTAGTTTGAGGCATAGCCCCTTCATAAGAGTCAACTACTAGTAGAACACTATCTACCATCTTTAGAACCCTCTCAACTTCTCCACCAAAATCTGCGTGTCCTGGAGTATCTATAATATTAATTTTTACATCTCCATATTGAACTGCCGTATTCTTTGACAGAATTGTTATTCCTCTTTCTCTTTCTAAGTCATTAGAGTCCATTACTCTTTCCTCAACCTTTTCATTTTCTCTAAAAACTTTACTTTGTTTTAATAGCGCATCAACTAATGTAGTCTTACCATGGTCAACATGGGCTATTATTGCTATGTTTCTTATGTCTTCTCTTGTGAATATATTCATTATTTTCCTCCATCTTTCATCAATTTTCTACAATTCACGTACAAAAGAAAATTGGATACGAAGTCTGTATCCAATTTTAATTAACTATACCTATTCTAATATTATGTTTAATAAAAGTCAACTTTACGGAGAATTATTCTCTAGTGTCAATTTCTGCTTCAATTCCCATAGCCTTTGTTAGAATTTTCATTACATCTTCCCACATAACTCCAAAGTTAGCTTCTGCTTGAAGAAACTTTCCAATATCAGGATTTAATGTAACTACTGAGCCCATATTTTCAAGTTTTTCCTTTGTTTTATCTGATAACTTACCTTTTTCAATTTGTTCACTATAAGCCTCAAATTGAATTTTTCTAAAATCATCTAGCATCTTCTTATTAGCTTCATTTTCTTTTATTTTTTTTAAACTCTCTCTGTACTCAACAACTTCATTACATTCTTTTAAAACTCTAGCAAATTCATGAGCCTTATCATATATATTCATATAAATTCCTCCTTATTTAAAAAGTAAAATAAGATACTAAAATCTGTAAGAATATATTATACAAGTTAAACTTCCATTATTATAGGTAATATCATAGGACGTCTTTTAGTCTTTTCATATAAATACACTCTTAATACTTCTCTTATATTAGCCTTTATTGTTGGCCATTCTGTGATTTTATTTTCTTCACATTGTTTAAGTGCATCTCTAACTAAAATTCTTGCTTCCTCCATTAAATCCTCTGATTCTCTTACATAAACAAAACCTCTAGATATAATGTCAGGACCAGCAATTACCGTTCCACTTTCTTTTTCTATAGTTACAACAACTGTAAGTATTCCATCCTGAGATAAATGTTTTCGATCTCTAAGAACTATGTTACCTACATCTCCAACACCTAGTCCATCAACAAATACTTGACCAGATACTACTGATGCTGATTTTTTTATTGAATCTCTTGTTAATTCAATTACATCACCATTTTCTCCAATATAAACATTTTTTTCTGGTAATCCTAGCTTCATAGCTAATTCTCCATGCTGTTTTAAATGTCTATATTCACCGTGAACTGGAATAAAGAACTTAGGTTTTACTAAAATTTGCATAAGCTTCAGTTCTTCTTGACAAGCATGCCCTGAAACGTGAACCTCATAAATAACCTGAGCTCCCTTTTTGAAAAGTTGATTTATAACCTTGGATATCAGCTTTTCATTTCCTGGTATTGGTGTGGCAGATATTATAACTGTATCTCCCTCTGAAATATTTACTTTTTTATGGTCTGACGAAGCCATTCTTGAAAGTGCAGACATTGGCTCCCCTTGGCTTCCTGTAGTTATAATAACAATCTGATCATCATTATACTTTGAAATGGCATCTATATTTATTAGGATATCTTTTTCAAGCTTAATGTAACCAAGCTCTATAGCTACTGCCATAATATTCTCCATACTTCTTCCAGATACTGCAACTTTTCTACCGTGCTTACTAGCTGCTTCAATTATCTGTTGAATTCTATGGATATTCGATGCAAATGTAGCTACTATTATTCTTCCTTTTGCAGTAAAGAAAATCTTTTCAAAACTTTCACCAACAGTACTTTCTGACATAGTATATCCTGGTCTTTCCACATTTGTACTGTCAGCTAACATTACTGTTACTCCTTTTTTTCCAAGCTCTGCAAATCTAGTTAAATCTGCTACACAACCATCAATTGGAGTAAAATCTATTTTGAAATCGCCAGTATGAAGTACTACCCCTAATGGTGTATGAATAGCAATAGCTACAGAATCTGCTATACTATGGCTAGTTCTTATAAATTCTACTGAAACATTTTCAAGCTTGACTATATCCTTTGGTTTAACATACTTTAACTCTACTGAACTTAAAAGACCATGTTCTTTAAGTTTTGTTTGAACAATACCTAATGTAAGCTTTGTTCCATATACAGGAACATTAATTTGCTTTAAAACATACGGTAGTGCGCCTATATGATCTTCATGTCCATGAGTTAAAAATATACCCTTAACCCTTTCCCTATTCTTTATAAGATAATTTACATCTGGTATAACTACATCTATACCTAACATATCATCATCTGGGAACTTAAGACCGCAGTCGATAACAACAATATCATTCTTGTACTCAATTACGGTAAGGTTTTTGCCTATTTCATTAAGACCTCCAAGCGGTATAATTTTAATTTTTTCTCTTTCTCTTCGCACTTTCTCCCCTCCTTTGTAGTTTTATATATATTTAAATTAATTTGTTACTCTATTTAAGATCTTCAAGAAAACAATTTACCAGTATTTTAAACTATTTTCCGTTATGCTGTATCATCAAAATCTTCACATAGTTCGACTATACGTGGATTTTACTTCTTTTTCTAAAGAAAATAGACTAAAATCCTTATATTACTTATTCTCTTTCAGATACCTTGTTACATTCTTCACATATTCCATAGAATTTTAAACTGTGATTTTCAATTTTAAATTTGTATTTTTCTTCAACAACCTCTTCTATTTCATGAAGTAAATCGCCCTGAACTTCAATTACTTTATTACAAGAATTGCAAATTAAATGATGATGTTGATGACTATCATCACCTTGGCAAAGTTCATATCTACTTCTTCCATCATCTAAGTCTAATTTACATACTACGCCCATCTCTTCTAGTAATTGAACAGTTCTATAAACAGTTGCTAAGCCTATTTCAGGGCAGTCTATTTTTACTAAATCATATAACTCTTCAGCTGTTAAGTGAGCTCCTTCACTATCAATTATTCCGTTTAGAATAGCTCTTCTTTGAGGGGTTAATTTATACCCCTTTTCTTTTAAAACTTCTTTTAAAACTTCAATTCTATCATGAGACATATTAAACCACTCCATCTGTTACGCAAAACTTATAAAACTCTATAAAAACATTATAAACATTTATATTTTCCTTATACTCAACATATTGGATACTACATTCTAACATATATACATTGAGAAAGGAGTCTTAATATAATTTGCCACCTAATATTATAATTCTTTAACAGATTATAATATTATGCATAAAAATTCTTGTGATAAAGATATTTTACGATTGGCATAATTATGCTTAATAGTTTAACTTTTACTATATGTTAGTAATTATTTTATGACTATAATCATTTTTGATATTGTCAAATATTTTGTGTGGCTTCTTAAATGTTTTTTTAAATTTTATAATATTACTTGCTTTAACGTAACTCCTCCTTTCTCTATTTTTCATATCTTATTAATGCATTACGCTGTAATCCACGTAATTTTTTATAAGTTTTGAGAAATTCTCAATAGAATAACATTTCAAATTAATAACTATAAAATTTAACATTTTTTAAATTTTATTTTATATTTTATATAGTTTTTTAATTACTAATAGTCTCTTTATATTAACTATCTATTATTCTTATAAGATAGATATTTTCAAATGATAATTACACGATAATAAAACAAAAATTATTCTTCAAATATAGCTTCGTAAGCTTCTGATATCATTTCAAATTCATCTTCATCTTCTACTGGAACTAATAAATCATTTCCTTCTTCATCTTTTTTAATTTTTAGTGCTATAGCATCTAAATTTTCTTCTCCACTTGGAACAACTATAACATATTCCTCTTCTTCTATATCCAGCTTAGTTATAACATCAAACTCAATTTCTTCTCCATCTTCATCAATTAAAGTAATTTTATCAACATAATTTTCCATGACTATTTCTCCTATTCTATCATAATAATTATTTAATATATACTGTCCAAATATCCTTGTAATATGTATATTGCTGCTATTTTATCTACAATTTTCTTTCTCTTGCTTCTTGATAAATCCGCTTCTAACATAACCTTATGAGCAGCAACAGTGGTTAATCTTTCATCCCAAAATTTTATTTCTTTATCTATGTGCTTTTTTAATTCCTCACAAAAGGCCATGACCTTTTCTCCTTGAGGTCCTATAGTTCCATTCATATTTTTAGGAAGTCCTGAAATTATCTTTTCCACATTATATTCTGTACATATTTTTATAATTTCATTTATGTCATCTTCTATTTTTTTTCTTTTTATTGTAGTAATGCCTTGAGCTGTTAGTCCTAATGGATCACTTACTGCCACTCCAATAGTTCTATCACCAACATCTAATCCTAGTATTCTCATTAAGAATCTCCTTATGCAAAAGTATCTATAATTAATAATAAACTTAGTATATGTTAAATTAAAATAAAAATGCCTATAAGGCATTTTTATTTTATATCTAGATAAGATTTTAAAACCTCTTCCAATATATCGTCTCTTTCTAGTTTACTAACTAATGCTCTTGCTCCATTATAATTTGTTATATAAGTTGGATCACCTGAAATCAAATATCCTACTAGTTGATTAACTGGATTATATCCCTTTTTCTTTAAGGCATCATATACGTCAGTCAGTATCATTTTTGTCATATCTTTTTTATCCTTCACACCTTCAAACTGAACTGTATTTTGATTATCCACTATAATCTCCCTCTTTCCCATCGTTTAAACGACCAATAGATATTTTAATAATATTATAAAACATATGCTTCAAAAAGTACACTATTTAACTAAACTTTCTAATACTTCCTTAGCTTTATCCATTGCCTCTTTTAATTTTTCTGGTATTTTTCCACCTGCTTGAGCCATATCTGGCCTTCCGCCACCACCACCGCCAGCGATAGTTGCAGCCTCTTTAATTATTTTACCACAATGAACTCCATTTGAAACGGCATCTTTTGTAGCCATTGCTACAAATTGAACCTTATCTTTTGAGGAAGCTCCTAGTATGACAACACCACTTTGAAGTTTATCTCTTAATTTATCACTAAGATTTCTAAGAGCCTCTCCTTCAACATCATTGACCATTGCCACTATAGCTTTTACGCCCTTTATATCTATTACTGAACTTATAAGTTCATCTTCTAATCCACTATTTAATTTTTCTTTTAAACTCTGAACTTCTTTATCTTTATCTTTAAGCTCTTGTAGTAATAATTGCAGCTTATTAACTACATCTTTCTCTCCACATTTTAATATTGAAGAAACCTCTTTTAAGAAAGTATTTTTATCTTCTACATATTTAACTGATTTTGCTCCAGTTATAGCTTCAATTCTTCTAATACCTGCTGCAACTCCACTTTCACTTATAATTTTAAATAATCCTATCTCTCCAGAATTCTTAACGTGAGTTCCTCCACAAAGCTCTTTACTGAAGTTTCCTACAGATACAACTCTAACATCCTCTTCATACTTATCATCAAATAATGCTACTGCACCACTATTTTTAGCTTCTTCTATAGTCATAACATCAGTATTTATGCTATAGACTTTCATAATTTCACCATTTAATTTCTTTTCAACTTTTTTAAGTTCTTCTTCACTTAATGCAGCAAAATGAGTAAAATCAAATCTTAGTCTCTCATCATCTACATAAGAACCTGCTTGGTTTACATGATCCCCTAAAATCTCTCTTAAAGCTTCATGAAGCATATGAGTAGCTGTATGATTTTTGCATATATTTTGTCTTCTTTCATTATTAACTGAAAGTTCAACTATATCTTCTAAATTTACTTCACCTTCTAATACTTCTACAAAATGAAGAATTTTTCCACCAACATTTTTTTTGCAATCATAAACTACAGCTTTAAACTTATTATTAGAAATTATACCCTTATCTCCTACTTGACCTCCCATTTCAGCATAAAATGGAGTTATAGAAGTAATTATTATACCTTTTTCTTTGGCAGCTAAAGTTCCGACAAATTCATCATCTTTAATTAGAACTTTTACTTCTGAAGAATCTACTATTTTATCGTATCCACTAAAAGCAGTTTCTATATCTGCAGGAATTTTATTTAAAATTCCATCATCATTGCCCATGTAGCTTGAATCTCCTCTAGCTGCTCTAGCTCTTTCTCTTTGGTTTTTCATTTCTGTATTAAAGCCTTCTATATCGACTTTTAAATTCTTTTCCTCTAAAATCTCCTCTGTAAGTTCTAGAGGAAAACCATAAGTGTCATAAAGTTTAAAAACTTTTTCACCTTTTAAAGTATCTTCATTAGAAGCTTCTAATTCTTCAATATATGATTTTAATATTTCCATTCCTGAATCTATAGTTTCACTAAATCTTTCTTCTTCTAGTTTTATTACCTTTTTGATGTAACTAGATTTTTCACTTAATTCTGGATAAGCACCATTAGAGTTTTCTATTACTATATCACATAGATTATTTAAGAATATTCCCTTTATTCCTAGTAATCTACCATGTCTTGCTGCCCTTCTTAATATTCTTCTTAAAACATATCCTCTACCTTCATTTGATGGTAATACTCCATCACTAATCATGAATGTTACACTTCTAACATGGTCAGTTATAACTCTTATAGATATGTCTTCTTTTTCATTATAGCCATATTTTTTATTAGATATTCTGCAAACTTCATCTAATATTGCTCTAATTGTGTCAACTTCAAAAATGCTGTTAACTCCTTGCATTATGGTTGCCATTCTTTCAAGCCCCATTCCTGTATCTATGTTAGGACTTGATAATTTATTATAATTTCCTTCTTCGTCTTTATCAAATTGAGTAAATACTAGATTCCAGAACTCTATAACTCTATCTTCATCAGAAGCTTTTTCAAATTCCTCAGCAGTTTTTATTTGTCCTAATTCAGGTTTTCTATCAAAATGAATTTCAGAACACGGTCCACATGGTCCAGGGCCAGCTCCAACCTCCCAGAAATTATCTGCTCCTAATCTAAAAATACGATTTTTATCTATATCTGTTTTATTTACCCATATTTCAAAAGCTTCATCATCTTCTAAATGTATAGTTACATATAATTTATCTTTTGGTATTCCTAAAACTTCTGTTACATATTCCCAAGCCCATGGAATTATCTCTTCTTTAAAGTAATCTCCAAAAGAGAAATTTCCAAGCATTTCGAAAAAAGTACCATGTCTAGAGGTTTTACCTACATTTTCTATATCTCCAGTTCTAATACACTTTTGACAAGTAGTAACTCTCTTACTTGGTGGGGTTTGTAATCCTGTAAAATATGGTTTTAATGGAGCCATACCAGCATTTATAAGTAGTAAGCTCTTATCATTTTTAGGTACTAATGGGAAACTTTCTAATCTTAAGTGGTCTTTACTTTCAAAAAATCTTAAATAAGATTCTCTAATTTCATTTAATGACATATTTTTCATATCTATTCCTCCTCCTATAATTTAAGTGCACTATTTAAAAATTTAATATATAGATTAAAATATGCATTTGTTTTGTTATTTTAATTTATAACTTTTTAATTCACAATGCACATCTCACACTTCGTTATTGTAGCTATATTTTGTATCATTATAGTATTAACTAATAATATTTTATACAAAAAATAAAAACCTTCCTTCCCTAAAAAGGGACGAAAGGTTCCGCGTTACCACCCTTATTATATTAAAATTTTTTAAATTTTAATATCACTTAATTAAATATGGCTCTAAGACAGCTTCAATATATCTCCCAAGAAGTTTTCACCAACCACTTCCTCTCTAAATGCCTTGATATATTTACTAATTCTTGTCATCACCTAATATTACATTTTCTTATTGGAATTATATGAAAAAATAAATAAAATGTCAACTATTACTTAATTAAAATTTAAAATAAATAACTTTCAATATCTTCATATAATACCTTAATAGTTACCCAAATAGGTACAATAATTATCATACCTAATACACCACCTATATTTCCGCCTAGAAGTAATAACATTAATATGGTAAGTGGATGTGCACTGACACTCTCTCCTATTATTTTAGGACATATAATATCTCCTTCTATTTGCTGAATTATCATTAATGCTATTCCTACAGAAACTACACTTTGAAGTGAATTTAAACTAGCCAATATAAGAATAGGAATAGCACCTATTATAGGCCCAAAATAAGGAATTATATTAAATATTGCATTTATTAAAGATAATACTATAGGAAATTTAACTCTTAATATTAAAAGCACTATAAATGTTAAAATACCTATAATAGCGCAAAGTTCAAATTGTGTTATTATATATCGCTCTAACACTTTATCTATATGCGTTAAAGCTTTTCTAATCATATTTTTGCTTGATGTAGGAAATAATTTTAAAATTCCATTCAAAATTAAATTATCATCAGATAGAAAAAAATAAATAAGGAGTAGGAGAAACTAAAAATAATAATATATTTTCTCCTGCTGATATAAGAGTTTCTATGGTTTTCTCTATTGTATTAATTATTAGTAATTGTACTTTATCATAAATTACGTTTATAAAATGGGAAATAAATTTATTATTTCCTAAAGTAATATCTGGACTCTTAAGATTATTAACATATCTTTCAATATCTAAAAGCATATCATTAATATTATTGCTGTCTTTAAATATAGAAGGTATTAAAATAGTAAATATTATTAAAATAGAAAGTATTATAGTTAATATAACAAAAGCTGCTGCAAATTTTCTATTAAAGCCTTTGCTAATCAAAAATTTATAATAAGGTCTTAAACTATAAGATATTATAAAAGATATTAATATAACTCCAATTAAATCTAAAAATACTGGAAATCTTTTTATTAGAAGTATAATTGCTAATATAAATATTATTAATGCTATAATTTTAATATAGCTTCTTTTACCCTTCAATATTGTCTTCTCCTATATATAAAAAATTATTATGAGGTACACAATGAAAACTATATTTATCTTGACATCCTACATAAAGCAAATTATCTTCTCCTAAAATCATATCTTTGATTAATAATATTCTTCTTTCTCTAAATATACTTGTAACTAAGCTATATGATATTGAAATAGCTCTTATCTCAAAACTTTCTCCATCAAAAATTATTTCCTTAACAATACCCAATATTTCAGAATTTTTATCTATAACATACATTTTCTTAATATCATTAAAAGCTAAATATTCTTCTTTATTTATTTTATTTATTATCATTGCTCCATTAAAATAAATAATATCTTCTTTTAAAATGCTAAAGTTTTTCCTAAAAAGCTTGTAGGGGGTTACTTCAAAACCTATAACTTCCCTTTTACTAAAATTTATCAGTATATCCTTTACATATCCTAACTTTTCACCTTGTAGATCCAATACATCCATAAATATAAAATCTCTGCTCTTATACATGATACAATACCTTCCCTACTCTACCTTCTTTATTAAGTATTATACCCATTTTAAAAATAATTTAGTCAAAACTTATACAATTGAGGATGGATAATGGAGAATAGAGAATGGCTGATACTTCTCCTTTATAGGAGAAGTTTTGAATTAATTTGTTTTTAAAGTGACACAGTCACTTTGTATAAATAACTAGCAATTGTATTGCTAGTTAAAAATTAATTAAAGAAATTAGTTTGATCAAAACTAATTTCCATCACAATTTTTAATTCCCCATCGATTAAGTTCTCCAAATGTGAAAAAAACTAGCAATTGTATTGCTAGTTAAAAAATCAATTAAAGAAATTAGTTTGATTAAAACTAATTTCTTTAATTGATTTTCAATTGTCCATTGTCAATTTTCCATTATATTAGCCTTCCCATTTATCTTTCCACTTTTCTAGGCCTAATTTTTCTCTATAATTATTAATAGCTTTATGTATGGTCTGTTCTGCTAATACAGAGCAATGGATTTTTTCTAAAGGAAGTCCATCTAATGCCTCAATTACAGACTTGTTTGTCAAATTCCATGCTTCTTCTAAAGTTTTTCCTTTTATAAGTTCTGTAGCAATGCTAGAAGAAGCAATAGCAGATCCACAACCAAAAGTCATAAATCTAACATCCTTTATAGTATTGTTTTCTACTTTTATATATATCTTCATGATATCTCCGCAATTAGCATCTCCAGCTTCACCTATGCCATCTGCATCAGGTAAAGTTCCTACATTTCTAGGACTATAAAAATGTTCTAATAATTTATCACTATACTCCATAAAAATCTCCTTTTTATAAAATTACTCTAAGAAATTTTTATAATAAATTAGGATATTTGGAATTCCAAATATCCTAATTTATTATATCTCTACAATGCCTAAGCAAACTACTAGATAACTTATTTCATAACATACTATATGATACAAGCCGTTATCAGTACTCCTATTAACGAAATCTATCAACTTAATAGCATAAAATAAACTTTCTATACTCTAGTAGTTTTTCATTTTAGACATCTTATAATATTTCGTCTATAATTCCACCACCAACAACAATATCTCCATCATAAAATACAACTGATTGGCCTTTTGTTATAGCTCTTTGTTTTTCTTCGAACTTAATTTTCACTTTATCATTATCTAATTGAGTTATTGTAGCAACTGCTGGTTTTGCAGAATACCTAACCTTTGCAGTAACCTTCATTTCACCTTCAAATTTATCAAAAGGAATTAAGTTAATATCTTTTGCAATTAATTCTGTTTTGAATATATCTTCTTCATCACCAAGTACCACTTGATTTTTTTCTGGAATTATATCTGTAACAAACATAGGTTTACCTAATGCAATTCCTAATCCTTTTCTTTGACCTATAGTATAGTAAACTATACCCTTATGTGTTCCTAATACATTTCCATTTTTATCTACAAATTTTCCTGGATTTAAAGTTTTACCAGTAAATTTTTCAATAAATTTTCCATGATTATTATCCGGAACAAAACATATTTCCTGAGAATCTTTCTTTCTAAATACCTCTAGACCGATTTTCTCTGCAATTTCTCTAATTTCAGTCTTGGAATATGATCCACAAGGCATTAAGGTATGTGCTAACTGGTCTTGAGTTAAAGTATAAAGAGCATAGGTTTGATCTTTCTTATCATCTTGCGATCTCTTAAGCAAATATCTACCATTTACATTTTCTATAGTTGCATAGTGACCTGTTGCAATATAATCAGCACCTAATGCCATAGCTTTTCTTAACAACTCCTCAAATTTTATATGTTTATTACACATAATACATGGGTTGGGAGTTCTTCCACTAAAGTATTCATCAACAAAATTGTTAATTACAAGAGTTTGGAAAGGTCTTTTAAAGTTCATTACATAAAATGGAATCTCTAATTTATCAGCTACCCTTCTAGCATCCAATACTGCAGATAGTGAACAACATCCACCTTCATTTTCCGCATATTCAGGATCATCAGGAGCTAGCTTCATCATAATTCCTATAACTTCATATCCTTGTTCCTTCAAGAGATATGCTGCAACAGAACTATCTACTCCCCCACTCATTCCTATAACAACTTTTTTTTTCATAATTATTTCACCTATTCTCCGTGTACATTAGCATGTAACTCATCATGATCTGTTTCTTTAAAATCCCATGGAGTTAGGCCTTCTTTAACTCTATAATCATTTATTGCCTTATGAATTGCTTCTTCTGCAAGTACTGAGCAATGCATTTTTATCGGTGGAAGACCATCCAATGCTTCTGCCACTGCTAAATTTGTTAAATCCCATGCTTCTTCAACAGTTTTTCCTTTTATAAGTTCTGTAGCCATACTTGATGAAGCTATAGCAGAACCACATCCAAAAGTCTTAAATTTAGCATCTACAACTACATTATTTTCTACTTTTAAATAAACCTTCATTATATCTCCGCATTTGGCATTTCCTACTTCTCCTATGCCATTAGCATCAACAATTTCTCCAACGTTTCTTGGATTTGTAAAATGATCCATTACTTTTTCGCTGTACATCATTATTTTTCCTCTCCTTTTAAAAAGTCATCATATAGCGGTGACATATCTCTTAATCTTTGAACTATTGAAGGAACTTTTTCTAATACGTAATCCACTTCTTCTTCTGTTGTTCCATCACCAATACTTAATCTTAGTGAGCCATGAGCTATCTCATGAGGTAATCCTATTGCTAATAATACATGTGATGGGTCTAATGATCCAGATGTACAAGCACTTCCACTTGAAGCACAAATTCCCATTGCATCTAACATTAATAATACAGATTCACCTTCTATAAATTTAAAACATACGTTTACATTACCTGGTAATCTTTTTTCTCCTGATGGTCCGTTTAATTTTGTGTATGGTATTTTAAGTAATCCATCTATAAGTTTATCTCTTAATGCTATTAAATTTCTATTATGCTCTTCCATATTGTCTACTGCAAGTTCAATAGCCTTTCCAAGACCAACTATTCCTGCTACATCTTCAGTACCAGCTCTTCTATTTTTCTCTTGAGCTCCACCATGAATTAAATTGTGAATTTTTATACCTTTTTTAATATATAAAACACCTATACCTTTAGGTCCATAAATTTTATGGGCAGCTAATGATAATAAATCTATATTCATATCTTTTACATCTATTGGTACATTTCCTACTGCTTGAACTGCATCTGTATGAAAGAATACCTTCTTATCTCTACAAATTTGACCTATTTCTTTTATTGATTGGATTACTCCAATTTCATTATTGGCAAACATTATAGTTACCAATATAGTCTTATCTGTTATAGCATTTTTTAAGTCCTCAATATTTATTAGTCCTTCTTCATTAACATCTAAATATGTAACTTCAAATCCGTGGTTTTTCTCAAGATACTCACAAGCATGTAAAACTGCATGATGCTCTATTTTAGTTGTTATAATATGATTTCCTTTATTTTTATGAGCAAAAGCAATACCTTTTATAGCCCAGTTATCTGCTTCAGATCCACCACCAGTAAAGTAAATTTCACTTCTATCTGCATTTATAGCTTTGGCTACTCTATCTCTTGCCAAATCTAAGGCTTTTTTAGTTTCTCTTGAAATTGAGTATATAGATGATGGATTACCATAAAATTGTGTAAAATATGGAATCATCTCATCTAAAACCTCTGGTTTTGTGTAAGTTGTCGCTGCATAATCCATGTAAACAGTTTTACTCATGATTAGTTGTCACTCCTTTTAATTTGGAAATATCCATATAATCTTCTACTATATCTTTAAGAGTAATAGACATTGTAACATTGTCTATACTATCTTTAATTTTTTTCCATACTAATCTTGTAGCACAACAATCTATGTTGTTGCAGGACTCTGTATCTAGACAATGGGATATTTCTATTGGTCCTTCTAACACCTCTAAAATATCATAAATTCTTATTTCATCCGGCGCTTTACCTAACACATATCCACCCATAGCACCTCTTATGCTCTTAATAAGTCCTGATTTTCTCAATGTAGAAAATAATTGCTCTAAATAGTATTCCGATATATTTTGTCTTTCTGAAATGGTCTTTATTGAAACTGGTTCTTTCCCATAGCGTATAGCTAAGTCAACCATAGCTTTAACACCATAACGACCTTTCGTTGATAATTTCATTCTCTCACTCCTTAATGTTGAGTGTTTTACTACACTTTGATAATATCAAACCAGAGTAATCATGTCAACAATTAATAATTCAATGTTTCTATTATTTGTACCAATTATTATAGTATTTAATATTATGATTATAAGGGTAGTACCATATAGCTATAAATGCTATATATGAAAGGAGGTAAAAAATGAGTAGTAAATATAATAACGTATATAGAAAACTAGTAGTAGGTGTCAACAATAAAGTACCTTTAATAGACGGTACCTTAGTAACTGGCATAAATTTTGATAATGCTGCAACTACACCTCCTCTTTTCTGTGTATTAGATGATATTATTCACTTCTCACCTTACTATTCTTCTGTTCATCGTGGTGAAGGATACAAATCTCAAGTTTCTACTATGCTGTATGAAGAAAGTAGAGACGTGGTTGGTAAGTTTGTAAATTATGACCCTAATTATATGCAAACTATTTTTGTAAAAAATTGTAGTGAAGCTATAAATAAACTTTGTAACATCCTCTACGAAGACGATGAAGATAAAGTAATATTATCTAGCTACATGGAACATCATTCCAATGATCTACCTTGGAGAGCAAAGTATAAAGTTGATTATATAAATATTGATAACGCTGGTAATTTAGATCTTAATGATTTAGAAAATAAATTAATTAAATATCAAGGAAATATAAAACTTGTAACTATAACTGGCGCTTCTAATGTAACCGGTCATAAAAATCACATCTATAGTATTTCCAGGTTAGTTCATAAATATGATTGTAAGCTATTAGTAGACGGTGCTCAATTAGTTCCACATGCCCCTGTAGATTTAAGACCTTTTAATTGTGATGACCATATAGATTTCATAGCTTTTTCTGGTCATAAAATCTACGCTCCTTTTGGTTCTGGGGTGTTAATAGGTCCAAAAGAAACTTTTGAACATTGCCATCCAGATCATGTAGGAGGAGGAACTATTTCCTTTGTAACTCCTGACTATGTGAGGTGGGCTTCATCTCCTGATAAGCATGAGGCAGGAAGTCCAGATGTTCTAGGTGCATTAGCTATTGTTTCCTCTATTAGAAAATTATCATCTTTAGGAATGAAAAACTTGGAAAACTATGAGAGATATTTAACAGAATATGCTACTGCTAACCTTTTATTAATTCCTTATGTAACTCTTTATGGAGACTATTTAAATTTTAATGATAAAGTTAGTATAATTTCTTTTAATATAGAGGGAGTTCATCATGGAACTTTAGCTAAAATTCTCTCTTATGAATTTGGCATTGCAGTAAGAAGTGGCTGTTTTTGTGCTCAACCTTATATGCAGAAATTACTAAATGTAAGCCAAGAAGAGATTGTTAGAAATATGTCCCTTCCTAAAGAAGTTTATCCTGGAACTGTGAGAATTAGCTTTGGCATGTACAATACTATAGATGAAATTAATAGACTTTTATATGCTATAGATGAAATAGCATTAAATAGAGAGTATTATATAAAGAAATATCGAAATATAAAAAGAACACTTTTGGATTAATAAATAGCCGTGGTTCAAAGCCACGGTTTCTTAGGATAAAATTATGTTTAATGGCTAGTTTTTTTAATCTATATTTTAAAGTAAATTATAGGATTTAACCTTTATAGGTAAAAAGCCGCGATTAAAATCACGACTTTTTTAACATCTTTATTTTATCAATAAATTTAAAATTTCATCCTCTTTTATGTTAGAGAAATACTCACTTATTTGAAAATTAGATAATACTTTTTTAATTTCACTTTCTTCATGATTTTTACCTATAAGAGATTTTTCTATTTCACCTACATCTTCCTTACCAAAAAAATCTCCAAAAATCTTCACATCTTTTATTACACCTTTTTCAACTTTTATATTAACTTCTACAGTACCACCTGCAAATTTTTTCTCATTATAAAAATCATATTTGGGTGACTGTCCAAAATTCCATTTCCAAGTTTCATATTTAGATTTTTTTAGATTTTCTACATCTCTTATTTCGCTTTCACTTAATCTCTCAATAACTGCATTTTTATCATTTTTTGTAATGTACTCAAATATTAAAGTTTTAAATTCTTCTACTGTAAGAGGTGATTTTAAATGTTCACTTATATTTGTGACTCTACTTACAACTGATTTTACTGCTTTATCAGAGAATTTTACTGGCTTTGATATTAATGCACCACTTAAATTGTTCATATTAACAGAAAATAATATACAACCATGATGCATCATTCTATTCTTATGCTTACATTGTGCATTTCCAACAACTTTTTTTCCATCAATAATTAAGTCATTTCTACCAGAAAATTCAGCTTTTATACCTAACTCTTTTAAAACACCTATGATAGGCTGTAAAAACTTTTCAAAATCAGTAAAACTTTCTCCGTCATCTCTAACTATAAAAGTAAAATTAAGATTTCCCAAATCATGAAATACAGCGCCACCACCACTTTGTCTTCTTACAACCTTAATATTATTAGTTTTAACATAATCCACATTTATTTCTGACAGTGTATTTTGATTTTTTCCTACAACTATACAAGGCTCATTTCTCCATAAAACAAAATACTCATCATTTCTTTCTTTTAATAAATACTCTTCTAAGGCTAAATTAAAATATGGACTTGTACATGTATTATCTATATATCTCATAACTGTTTACCCCTTGTAAATCTATTTATTTATGCTGTGTATCGCTTCTCCATTTAAAGCTAGTATTGCTTCATAAAAGGCTTCCCCTAAAGTTGGATGACTATGAACTATATCTTTTATATCATAAGCCTTCATTTTTTTATCTATAGCTAAAACCCCTTCATGGATTAAATCCGAAGCATGAGGTCCCATAATGTGAATTCCTAACAATGTATTGTCTTCACTATTGCATATTGCTTTAACAAATCCTTCGCCTTCTCCAAGCGCCAGTGCTTTTCCATTAGCACCAAACAAGAATTTACTCTTTTTATAAGGTATGCCTTTTTCTTTAGCTTCTTCTTCAGTAATTCCAACTGTAGCTATTTCCGGGAATGTGAATATACAATTTGGAATAGAAGGATTGTGGATCTCTTTATTTAATAATATTTTTTCTACCACTTGTACACCTTGATGAGAAGCAGCATGAGCTAATTGGCATATTCCATTTACATCGCCTATAGCATATATACCTTTTATTGAAGTTTCATAATCCTCATTAACTTTAATTTTTTTCCTATCAAAATCTACTCCTATTTTATCTAGGTTCAATCCGTCAAAGTTAGCTATCCTTCCTTTAGCAACCAGCACCATGTCAGCCTTAATTTCTACTTCCCCTTTTTTACTGTCGCACTTTATAATAACTTCTTCTTCTCCACTAATACTTTTTACCACAGTAGAAGTTTGTATTTGAATTCCCGTTCTTTTAGCCATAGCTGTATATCTTTTAGTAATTTCTCTATCTACATCATATAATATAGAATCTCTTGCTACTATAACTGTTACATTAGAACCCAATGCATTAAAGATACTAGCAAATTCCATGCCTATTACTCCACCGCCTATGACAGCTAAAGTTTTAGGAATGTGATCAAAGTCTAAAAGTTCATCACTGGTTATAACTTTAGGATTATTAATTCCTTCTATAGGTGGAATCTCTGATTTAGAACCACTAGCTATAATTATGTTCTTTCCCTTTAATATTGTCTCACCTTCTTTAGTCATGACATTAATAGTATTATTATCAATAAAAGAAGCCTCTCCACTTATAAACTCTACACCATTTCCTTCTATAAGTTTCTCAATACCACCAACTAAAGTATTTACAATCTCGCTCTTTCTATTTTGTATTTTTTCTACATTCACTTCATAGTTATCAACTTTTATACCAAAATCCTCAATATGTTTTAAATTATTTAAAAGTTCAGCTGTTCTATATAAGGTTTTAGTTGGAATACATCCTCTATTAAGACAAGTACCTCCAACTCTATCTTTCTCTATAACACATACTTTTGCACCTAATTGAGCTGCTCTTATGCCAGCTACATATCCACCAGGTCCACCGCCAATTATAATAATATCTTTTATATTATCCATATAAATGCACCTCCACTATTTTAAACAATTCTAATGAAAACCTTGAAACTTTATAATTAATCATCTATAAAATTTGTAGTTTAAGTAAAGGCGTGACTAAACATCACGCCTTATTTTTACCACTTTAATATAGGGGTTCTAGCTGCTTTAACTTGATCTAATCGTCTCACTGGTGCATTATGAGGTGCATCATGTAGTAATTCTGGATTTTCTTTTGCTTCCACAGCTATTTTTTTCATTACCTCGATAAACTCATTAATAGTTTCTATACTTTCACTTTCAGTTGGCTCAACCATAAGTGCTTCTTCAACTATTAATGGGAAATATACTGTTGGAGGATGAACTCCATAATCTATCATTCGTTTTGCTACGTCTACTGTAGAAAGTCCGTTAGGATTATCTTTTAACCCTGCAAAAATAACTTCATGCTTACATACTTCGTCTATAGCTACCTTATAATAATCCTTTAAGGCTTCTTTTATATAGTTAGCATTTAATACTGCATTTTCAGATACTGATTTTAAACCATTACTGCCCATACTTAATATATAAGTATAAGCTTTTACTAGCACACCAAAATTACCATAAAAACTTCTTATTTTTCCTATAGATTCTGGTAAATTATAATCTAAAGAAAATTTATTATCTTCCTTTTTAATTAATGGAACTGGAAGGAATTTAGCTAGTTTCTTATTTACTCCTACTGGAGCTGCTCCTGGTCCCCCTCCACCATGTGGTGTAGAAAAAGTCTTATGAAGATTTAAATGACAAACATCAAATCCCATATCTCCAGGTCTTGCAATTCCCATGATGGCATTCAAATTTGCACCATCATAGTACAATAATCCGCCTGCTTCATGAACTAAATCACTTATAAGCTTTATATCTTTTTCAAACAATCCTAAAGTACTAGGATTTGTAAGCATAAGCCCAGCTATCTCATCATTTAACACACTTTTTAAATCATCTATGCAAACTCTGCCATGTTCATCAGATTTGATTTCTACTATATCAAATCCTGCTACAGCCGCACTAGCTGGGTTAGTTCCATGAGCTGAATCAGGAACTATTATTTTATTTCTTTTATAATCTCCTCGACTTTCATGATAGGCCTTTATAAGTAAAAGACCTGTAAACTCACCATGAGCACCTGCAGCTGGTTGAAGAGTATATTCATCCATACCAGTAATTTCACAAAGTCTTAAAGATAAATCATACATAAGTTCTAATGAACCTTGTACTGTATCCTCATTTTGATATGGGTGTATCTTTGAAAATCCTGGTAAACTTGCTATATCTTCATTAATTTTTGGATTATATTTCATAGTGCAAGATCCTAATGGATAAAATCCTTTATCTACACTATAGTTTTTATTTGAAAGAGCAGTATAGTGTCTTACTACATCTACTTCACTAACTTCTGGAAGATTTAAATCTTCTGTTCTCAACATATCTTTTGGTACTAAATTCGCTATATCAATATCAGGTACATCTAAAGCAGGAAGTTTATAACCTTTTCTACCCTCTGATGATAGTTCAAATATAATTTTATTATACTTTTTCATTATATCTCCTCCATCACTTTTACTAATGTATCAATTTCTTTTCTTGTTCTTTTCTCTGTTACACATAAAAGCATTGAATTTTCATAATGAGGGTATGCTTTAGCTAAATTATATCCACCTAATATATTTTCATTTAATAACTTCTTATTAATTTCACAAGGTGAAGTTTCTGATTTTATTGCGAACTCTTTAAAGAATGGTTTATTAAATAATGGTTTATATTTGCCACTACTTGTTAATGCTTCATAAGCATAATGAGATTTTTTAATACATTGAGTTGCAATTTCTTTTATTCCTTCTTTTCCTAAAGTAGCCATGTACACAGCTGCACCTATAGAAATTAAAGTTTGATCTGAGCATATATTGGAAGTAGCTTTTTCTCTTCTTATATGTTGTTCACGAGCTTGTAATGTTAGAACAAAGCCTCTCTCCCCATCTACGTCCTCTGTTTGACCTGCTATTCTTCCTGGCATTTTTCTCATAAGCTTTTTAGTAGTATTTAAAAATCCTAAGCCTGGTCCACCAAAGCTTATATTAGCGCCAAGTCCTTGTCCATCACCAACTACTATATCTGCCCCAAGTTCACCAGGACTCTTTAATATACCTAATGATATAGGATCTACACTCATAATTAAAAGTGATTTATTACTATGAACTAATTTTTCTATTTCTCCAATTTCTTCTATGATCCCAAAGAAATTAGGACTTTGTATAATAACAGCTGCTATGTCTTTATCCAAAACACTTTGAAGTTTTTCAATATTAGTTGTACCTTCACATTCCTCAATTTCCACCATATTATATCCCTTAAACTTTAGATAAGTCTTAAGCACTCTTCTTGTTTCAGGATTTACTGTGGAAGAAACAGCTATAGTTTTTCTTCTAGTTGCATCTATAGCCATTACTGATGCCTCAGCAGCAGCTGTAGCTCCATCATACATAGCTGAATTTGAAACTTCCATACCTGTTAAATTACAAATCATACTTTGATATTCAAATACACTTTGAAGTGTACCTTGACTTATCTCTGGTTGATATGGGGTATATGCTGTATAAAACTCAGATCTTCCTATTAAATGTTTTATTGTAGCAGGTATATAATGATCATAACTTCCAGCTCCTAAAAAACAAGTAATATCATCTATAGATTTATTTTTTCTTACTAACTCTTTTATTCTATTAGTAACTTCTATTTCTGATAAGGATTTTTCTAAATTCAACTCTCTATTTAGCTTAACTTCACTTGGTATATCTTTAAATAAATCATCCATAGATTTTATTGAAAGAAAATCAAATATTTCCTGTATTTCTTTTTCTGTATTAGGTATATACGGAAACATATTATTCCTCCTTATCACAAATATTTTCATACTCTTTCGAACTTAATAACTCTTTAAGTTCACTTTCATCTTGTAATTCCACTGCTATCATCCAGCTTTCATAAGCATTTTCATTAACAGACTCTGGATTATCAATTATTTCTTCATTAAACTCAAGCACATTACCACTAACTGGTATATAAATATCAGATGCAGCTTTAACAGACTCAACTACTCCAAAAGCGTCACCTTTAGAAAATTCTGTTCCTTCTTCTGGCAACTCTATAAATACTATATCTCCTAGTAATTTTTGAGCATAATCAGTAATTCCAATATAAGCCTTATTTCCTTCCATTTTTATCCATTCATGATTTTTTGTATATAATAAATTATCTAAAACTAACATCTTAAATTCCTCCTTATTTTTGTGTTTTTTTACTATAAAATTTCTTATTAATAACTACAGCCTTTAACTCTCTGTTTCTTACTTTAATAAATATTTCGTTGCCTAATGCTGAATATTTTTCATCAATTAATGCAAATCCTATATTCTTTTTTAATGTAGGTGACATGTAACCTGTAGTAACATGTCCAATATCTTTACCATCTAC
The DNA here is from genome assembly GCF_054863625.1 of Clostridium sp. Marseille-QA1073. NCBI lineage: Bacteria > Bacillati > Bacillota > Clostridia > Eubacteriales > Clostridiaceae > Clostridium > Clostridium sp. Marseille-QA1073. Next base: position 293,619 of record NZ_JBSVQM010000001.1, read on the forward strand.
TATAACTCTATAACCATGTCTTGCAATTCCTTTATCAAGTAATTCAAATCCAACTAATTTTCTTTTTACTCCATCTGACTTTTGCTTTACTAATGCATCTCTACCTATGAAATTATCTTTATTAAGTTTTACAAAGAAACCAAATCCCATTTCTAAAGGTGTTATTGTAGCATCCATTTCATTTCCGTATAATGGTAGAGTTGCTTCAAATCTTAAAGTGTCCCTAGCACCAAGACCAACTGGTTCAACTTCTAAATCTTTTCCCTCTTCTAAGATGGCTCTCCACAATTCAACTAAATTTTTAGGGTCAGTATATATTTCGAAACCATCTTCTCCAGTATATCCTGTTCTTGAAACTAAGCATTTTTTACCTTTAACTTCTACATTTCTTCTAAATTTAAAGAAACCTATTTCTGATAGATCTATAGAAACTAACTTTTGAAGGATTTCTTGTGCTTTTGGCCCTTGAAGTGCCAACTGCCCAATTTCATCAGAAATATTATTTAATTCTATGTCATAGTTTCCTTTATTGTCTAACATCCATTTATAGTCTTTTTCCATATTGCTGGCATTTACTACTAAAAAATATTCTTCTTTTGAAAATCTATAAACAAGCAAGTCATCTACTACACCACCAGTTTCATTACACATGAAGGTGTATAATACGTCATTGTCTTCTAAGGTTTTTACATCATTAGTTATAAGATAATTTACGAAAGTTTCTGCATCTTTTCCCTTGATGATTATTTCTCCCATGTGTGATACATCAAATAATCCGGCTTTCTCTCTTACTGCCTCATGTTCTTCTAAAATTCCCCTAAACTGCACAGGAAGTTTGTATCCTGCAAAATCAACAACCTTTCCTCCATAATTTTTATATTCCTCTATTAGAGGGGTAGTTTTTAATGTATCCATCTTAATCCCTCCTACTATTATAGATTTACTTTTCGGAATACGTTTACACCTCAATTTTATGAAGTATATTATCATAGTATGCCTAAAGTACTTAGCCACTAATTAATCCCTCGAAATATAATGTAAGGAATCTTTAGTAACTTTTTACTCTACAATACATATTATAATATTTATTTCACAATAATTCAAACTATTCTAACTAATTATTAATATATTTTTTAAATTTTATTATATAAATTAACGACTGGATAAACATATTTTGATAATTTATTAACACTTTTTCTTTTTTATTTTATATGTAAATAATTATAATAAATTAATCATATATAATCTATATTAAAGACCTTGTGATTCTTATAATAATTATTATTTTGTTTATTCTTTAACTGTGTATCTTCATAGTTAATGATTATTTTATAGTTAATATTAATATTTTATTAATTCCTAACATTTTATCCATTTTCTTATCAACTATATTTAAAGAAAATATTTTTTCTGTTTATAGTATAGATTTTAATACAAAAAGTCGTAACTAATAGTTACGACTTTTTGTATATATAGTATATTTTTTCTTAATAATTTTCAACCTGAAGTTGTTGTAATTTGCACCTATTTATATATTGATTTAATATTATATTCCCCACCATAAGACAAGCTTATAGAATACACCATATCTTTTCTTATACTCTTTTAATTTATTGTCTTGTATATATTCTTTATGAAGATTTTCAATAGAACTTATTAAATCTTTAGTGGATATTTCATCTTGTAAATATCTACAACTTGGTATTGAATTTATTCTTTTAATATATTTTCCTATATACATCATTTGATGAAACTCATATAAATGATGCTGAGGTATAGTTCCCTCATAGTGACCATTATGGGGATAGCAGAAGAAATCACAAACAAAATGCAGTATTGCACCTAAATCTCTTAAAAATTTATTGTAATTTATACCTTCTTCAATATCTCCATAAATTTTATTAATTAGATTATATGCATATTCAGTATATGCTTCTTTTGTATGATTTCTCATAGTAGTTTCAATCTTTATATCTGGTCTTATATTACCGTAAAAAAAGTTAATCTTTTTAATATTTACATCTAATTCTTTTTCAAATCTTGGTGTAAAATGTGATGCTAAAATTATATGTGTAAATACATTCATCTTCATTACCTCTTATCTAAATTTGTATAAGCAAATTAAAATTTATATTAGGTTAATTTTTAATAGTTGTTTACATAAAAAGTAAAACAATTTGATAGTCAATCTATAACTAAATTTAAGATATAATTTTCTTAGTTTCTAACCTAATACTATTCTTATTATATTAATAATAAACTCATTTTCAAATTAAAATTTTATTAGAAAACATTATCATCCTTAATAATTAATTGTTTTATTATAAGTCTTTATGTTTTATAACTATCTAAGAAGTAAAACTTTTAGATTAAGTATTTGAAATTACATTAAACATAATAAAGCACTATTAAATTATTGAAATTAGATAATTTAATAGTGCTTATTTAAAACTATAAAAGTTTATTAATAAATCTTTTAACAAAAATGTCTTTAAAAAAGTCTTTTTATTTATTCACTTTCTAAAGTATTTGCTAATTTTATGCTATCTAAATTTGTATTATTATTTTCTCTTTCTACTACATTAATAATGACTTTTTTATCCTTATTTTTATTCTCTCCTTCTACACTTTCTATAGCATCATTTTCTTCCGCCCTATATAAAGCTTTCTTAAATCCTAATATAGAAACGAACAATATTGATGCTGCTATACTTATACAAATCCATGATTCGATTCTGTCAAATAAAAATCCAAATATCATTTGTCCTAGTGGAATAGCAGCCATAGCTCCTGTGCTGATTACAGCTCCAACTCTTCCCATCATAGATAGTGGTACAATTTGATTTATCATAGTTCCTGTGGCTATATTCCCAATAACTATCACTAGTCCAATAATAAACATATTAATACTCAAAGTAATATATGGTATAAAATTGCTATTAAATAAATCTAAATATAAAGATGATGATATTATTGCCATTATGCCCATAAATATAGATGTAATAAAAATATCTAAAAATAATATTTTACTTAATTTAACCTTTTTAGAAACTATACTACACAAAAATGGAGCAATAATCATAGCTACTACAATGATTGATTGTAAAGCTCCATATTGATAGTCATTAATTTTTAATATTTCTTTTGAAATATATGGTAGACCTATAGAAAATATAGGATTAAATGCAAAATTAATTATTAGACTTAAAATAATTATATTAAATATTATTTTATTTTGATAAAATTAACACCATCTATAAAATATTTAGAAAAAGATTTTATATTTATTTTTTCAGGTTTTATTAACTTTCGTGGTATATTTATAAACATCTCACTTATTGAAGATAAAATAAAGCTTACTGAATTTATAATCAATATTATAAACATATCAAAAATCCTAATAAAAATCCTGCCAATAGCGGTGCTATAAAATTACCTAAATTCATAATAAAAGAATTTATTCCATTTGCATCTACCAATTCTTCCTTTTTAACAAGAGTTGGTATAACAGTGTTTATAGCTGGATTAAATAATGTTGATATTATAGACATTAAAATGACTATAACATATATATGTAATAAAGACAGCCCTCCATTTATCTTATATATAATAGCAAAAATCCCAATCATGATACCATTTAACATATCTAACAATACTATAATTTTCTTTCTATCAAACCAATCAGCAATCACTCCTGCAATAGGTCCAAAAATCAATTGGGGTATTAAAGCTATAGCTAATACCGATGCAAATTTAGTAGCAGAACCGGTAATTTTAAGTACATAAAGTGAAAGTGCAAAACTTTGCATTTGGCTTCCTATTAATGATACTAATTTTCCTAACATTAATAAGAGAAAGTCCTTATCTTCTAATGGTTCTATTTTCATTTCATTTACTCCTTTTGATGATATTTTCTTTAATCTTTACCTCATCATAAGTACTTAAGATAAATCGTATATTTCTTAGAAACTTAAATTCTAAGAAGATAGTTTATTATAATAAAATTCTTTTGTTTAAATATTTCATTTACCTTAATATTACCATACATTATATTACATTTAAAATTATTTTTTACATTTATTCATTTTTTGCTGCAATCACTGACTAATTATTTGATTTAAGATGATAATTAAAAAGCAGCGACATTAAATCACTGCTTTTAGCTATTTTTTATAGCAATCTACTATTTCTCCATAATATAATACATGGATATCATTATCGCTATATATAGTATTTTTTATTTCTTCATCTAAAAGATTTATATCTAACTCTTGTTTATAAACTATCTTACATTCATAGTGCATAATATTTTTTCCACCTATTACTGGAGTTTCTACTATGTTTGATTTTTCTATGGCTAAATCACACTCTTTAAATTTATTGTAATCTCTTCCAGATTTACTTCCACAAAAGGCTAATTCACTCTTTTTAGAATCATCAAGAGGTACACTTACCGTAAAATTATCACTGTTTTCTATAAATTCATAAGTATATCTTGACTTTCTAACAAGTACAGTAAATATAGGTCTTTTCCACTGATATCCTATATCTCCCCAACTTATTGTCATAGTATTTATTTTGTCTTTGGATTTTACTGTTAAGAATGCTCCTCTAGTATGTAGATTTTCCATAGCTTCTTCTAAATGATTAGTAAAATTTGCTTTCATACTATCACTCCTTTATATTACTGCTATAATAATTATTGGTATCGTTATCATAGAAATTAGTGTGCTTACAAAAACCGCTTTAGAAGCATAACTAGCATCTTTTCCATATCCATTAATAATAATTGGTGCTAAAGTTGCACCAGGCATTGCTTCTATTATAACACAAATTTCCATTAAACTATTATCTATTCTAAAGGTTTTCATTACAAATAAAACTATAAATGGAACTAATATCAAAATATTAAAACTTCCATAATATAAAGATAAATCAGAAAATAAATCTTTTATATTAACTTTAGATAACATAGAGCCTATTATAATCATAGAAATAGGAGTAGTTGTATTACCTAAAAGTTTAACTCCTTCCTTAATTGGTAATGGTAAATCCAATGGCGTAATAAAAAGAATAACTCCAATTAAAACTGCTATCATTGATGGATTGGTCATAGCTTTTTTGAAACTTCCCTTTTCATTACTATCTAAAAGTCTTACTCCTATAGTCCACAGAAATAAGTTAAACCCCATATTAAACATGGCAGCATAAAACACTGCAATTGGGCCTAAAACACTATTTAAAATTGGATATCCCATAAATCCTACATTAGAAAAAGTAGTTACAAATCTTAAAACTCCTTGTTTTTCACTTTTGTTTTTTATATATAAAAGTTTTGTAACTAATAAAAGACTTCCATGTATTATAATAGAATAAATTAAAATTTTTAATGCATTTCCTAAAAGCTCTTTATTATAAGCAATATTAAAAGAAGTAACTATAAGAAAAGGTAAGGTAATGTTAAGTAATAATTCAGACATCCCTTTCTCTACTGTTTTATTTATAAAGCCTTTTTTAGCTCCATAGTAGCCCATAAGCATCATAAAAAATAAAGTTAAAACTTGATTTATTATTTCAATATTATTCACATAATTCCCACCATTTATTTCATATTAACTTTTATTCAATATAATATTTACTTACATAAGATGAAGTCATGGCCTGTAATAAACATCCATATTTTACATCAAACTCTACAATATCTCCAACTTTGTACTCATATTGACATTCTGTTATATCTAAAATTAAATGATCACTACTTGCTCCTAAAATTCTCATTTTTTCATCTCTGGGGTCCATAGCATCCATTTTAATATCTTGTCTACCTACTGCAACTATAGCTCTTTTTCTAATTCCAAGATCTTCAAACTCTGGAACTTCCCCAAAAGCATTTAATCCTATTGTACCTATAGGTATAGAAGGTTTGCTTTTTACCTCAACAACTTCTGCTTTTAATGTAAAAACATCACTGTGAGTATTAGGTATTCTTTTTGCAAAGGAAGATTCTGTACCTAAAAGTATACCTTCTCCAATTCTAAGTTGAGTAATTCCTTTTGGAATTGTACCATTCATAATCATATAAAGACTACTAGAATTTCCACCTGAAACTATTGGAAGATTTATATTTAATGTCTCTTCTAACATTTGTTTCATTTTAATAAGGTTTCCTAGATTATTTTCATCAGCTAATACTCCACCATAACAAGTTAAATTAGTACCTAATCCAACTAACTCTATATTAGGTAATTTTATTATTTCCTTTACTGTATCTAAAAGGTCTTCTTCAAATATCCCTTCTCTTAAGTCACCTAAATCTACCATAAGTATTATTTTATGATTCTTATTTACACTTTCAGCTGCTTCTGAAAGCTTTTTAATAACTTCAAGCTCAGAGTTTAAACTTATATCAGAATACTTGACAACATCTAAAGCTTCACTTCCCATAGGAATTCTCACAGTATATTTTGTACATTCTAAATGTTCCGAATTTTTTAGATTTAAAAGTCTTGCATCACCAACATTCTTAAGCCCTGCTTCTACAAGAGCTTTTGTTATTGGTTCTTTTGCACAATATCCTTTTGTAATACCAACAACTTCAATATTATGTTCACCACAGATATTCATAATAGTCTGAACATTATGCTTTATTTTGGGTAAATTTACTTCTATACACGGATAAACTCTCTTCATATGCCTAAACTCTCCTTTAATAATAAACTAGCTGCCTCTTTATCTTCTACAGATAAAACGCCTGCACAAGCCATTATATACATATTATCTAAAAGTATCTTAGCTCCAACCTTAGGGTACATAGTTAAATCTTCATTTAAAGCTCTAACTCCACTTAAAAATTCTTCTCCATTTGGAAGTCTTGTAAGTGCACCACCTGTTCCTATAATATATTTAATCATAGACAAGTCCTTACCATAGGCTAAAAAGTTTTTTCCTGCGCCATATGCCCTTTTAATATGGCCAACATGTCTTTTAATGGCAGTATCTACTGCTTTTTTAGTTAAAATTCCACTCCATTTTTTATCTTCATCTTCTGTAGGTATAGGTTTTACATGGGATTTTATTTCCTCTAAAGATAAACCATTTCTTTCCCTTTCATCTAAAAGTCCAATAACATTATCACTGTTTATATATACCCCCAAGTCTCCTTCCACAGTTCTCTTAGCTTTAGGTTCTGGAGTTACCAGTATATCTAAAATCTCAGTTGAGCCTTCTGTTACGGAATGTACATCCGTAGTTGCTCCACCTACATCAAAAACCACTACATCTCCCATAATATCATAAATTAGCTTTGTAGCCTCCATTACAGCACCTGGTGTTGGCATTATAGGACCATCTACCATTTCTTTTATTTTTTCCATGCCTGGTGCCTTAACAATATTTTTCTCAAAAGCTTTTTGAATCATGGCTCTAGCTGGCTCTACATTAAGCTCATCCACTCTAGGATAAACGTTATCAATTATATAGAGCTCTTGATTTTCAAATATATCCTTAATCTCCTCAACATTTGCTATATTTCCACAGTAAACAATAGGTATATTTAGCCGTTCACTGCTCAGCAATTCCGAATTATAAAGTGCCGTCTCTCTCTCGCCATAGTCAGTTCCTCCTGCAATCATAATAAGATTAGGTTTAATTTCTTTAATTTTTTTAATATCACTTTTTCTAAGCTTTCCTGCTGTTACCATTTTTATAATTCCACCAGCACCTAGAGCTGCCTCTCGTGCTGCTTTTACTGTCATATCCTCTACAAGTCCATGAACAGTAATCTTAAGCCCTCCTGCAGCGCTGCTAGTTGCTAGCATCTTTCTATATTCGACCTTTTCTCCGATTTTCCCTTCTATTTCTTCTAATGCTTTTTTTAAACCTATAGTTACATCTCCATCTAATACTGTAGTAAAGTACTTACCTTGTCCTATTATTTCTACTCCATTTTTAAAATTAAAAGCAGTAACTAATGTTGTAGTACTCCCTATTTCTGCTATTAAATAATCAGCCTTCATAATAATCCCTCCTAAATATTATATAAATAAACTATTTAAAAAATTAATATATAGCTGAATATAGCTATTTCAACTCACAATGCAAAATTCATAATTATAGTGGCGAACAGTGTTCACCAGCTATCTATTGAAATAATTTATGTACTTTTTAAATTTAAATTATGAGATTTTATTTAATTAAAGGCATACATGGTTTTATGTATGCCTTTTTAATATTATTCTTCTTTTTTCATTAGAGTTTCAATTATAAATGAAGCTACATCATTACCATGAGTTCCTCTACCAAAGCCTGCATCCATACCATTTGCTTTTGCAATTTCATCACTGACCTGAGTTCCTCCAGATACTAATATAAACTTATCTCTTACACCTTTTTCTATACAAAGGTCATTTATTTTTCTCATATTTTTAATGTGTACATCATTATGAGTTATTATTGTACTCGCAACTATAGCTTGAGCTTTAGTTTCTATAGCTGCATCTATCAATTTTTCCACTGGACAAGAAGTTCCAAGGTAAATACATTCTATGCCGTACTTTTCCATACCTCCATGTTTGATATCTATAATTTCTCTTAATCCTACAGAATGTTCATCTTCTCCAACAGTAGCAGCTACTATTTTAACTGGGTTATTTTGAACATATTCCTTCATCACTACATCACTTAAAAGTTGTTTTTTCTCCGGAACTTTTAGCTTACTCTTGTCAATTTTAAAGGATACTCTTCCTTTTATTTCAACTAATGTACCTTCTGCTTCTTGCATTACCTGTTTATGAATAACCTCAACATCAGTTAAATTCATATTTTTTCCTATTTCCAGTGCAGCAGCTTCAGCTATTCTCTCACTTTCAGGTAAGAATAAGGTTACTGATACATATCCATCTTTACTCCACTCAACTTCAGGTGTTATAGTTCCGTCCTCTTTAACCTTTTCCAATCTCTTAAAGACATTATCTTCTTCATCCAGTTCATCTATATATTGAATTTTATCATGATTACAAAGTGTACACTCTCTTATAGCATCACAAGGTTTATTATATTTTTCAGGAGCATTATTATATCCAAAGTGAGCACAAACCGGTGCAAAATAATCTTCATCCCTCTTAACTACTGTGTCTACACCAATACCTCCATCAATTTTTCTTGCTATACCATCACTATTTCTAGCAGGATATTCTCCTGAATCAACAAAGAATCCTTTTTGAACAGCTTCAAAATAGCCACCATTCTCGATTATTTCCTCTAAGAATAGTATTGCTCTTTCTTTAAGTTCTCTAACCTTTGCTGGCAAGTACCCATCTTTTTTAAGCTCAACCATATCCATTAAGCCATCCATACCAATTAGAGCTTGTTTTGCAGTATTTACAGCATGAATATTATTATAATGCCAAGGTACATTTCTTCCTTCATCAGGAGTTATTGTACTTTGAATATCTACTGAAGTAAGCTTAGAAATTAATAGATTTAAACTATGAGTAACAGTAGCTTCTCTTGTACATGAATCCATATATTTGGTGTTCATTTGAGCTCTCATTTTATAGTTTTTAAATAAATCTCTAAGGGCTACAGCATATGGAAGGTCATATGTTAGACAAGGTGCTGGTGGTGCTGTAGGAGGAACTGTTGAAAGTGCAATATTTTCACTCTTCATTCCTACCTTTTCAGAATACTTAGAGTTAATAGCATGCTGAACCATAAGCTCTGGCATTACATTATATCCCTTCATAGCAGTTGCATTAGCATTATGTGCTCCATCTATTTGAACAATATCTCCCCATGCCATAAGCTTTTTAGCTACTGCTGCATCTACAAAGGAACGAACCATATTTATATTTCTATATAACACATTATATTGAGGATCTTGGTGTGCTCCATTTACCCCTTCCTCCGCAAACATAACTGCAATATCTGGTCCAGCTACACCAGATACATAAGAGTGAAAATTTATTTCTCTTCCTACTTCTTCCTCAATTAAATCTAAAGCTTTTCTTGTAGCTCTAACTTCTTTTCTTGTAATTGGAACTCCGCCTATACCTTCTGGTGATCCTTCAATTAATCCATCGTAATGACTCTGCCCAGCTGTTCTTATAACCATTATATGATCCGCTCCATGCCAAGCAGCCATTCTCATCCTTCTTATATCATCTTCAAATCTACCAGAGGCAATTTCTGAAGTTATAACTGGTATTGGTTGAGGGTCTATATTTTCAAAACTTCTTGCTGATGGTAAAGCTCTACTTTTCTTAAGGGGAGCAGAAATTTCTTTATATTTAAATTCCCCAACATTTCCATCATATTTTTCTCTCCAATGCCACCCTCTTCTTTTAGGTTTATATTTATCTAAATCTTTAAGAATTTCTTCAACATTTATTTTTTTATTCTCTTGTAGCATTACTTACCCCCCCTAAAAAGTTCAACTACTTCATTCCATCCTTTTCCTTCCCCTAGCATTCGTCCTGCATCTAAATAATCAATACCTTTAAGCTCACTATATTTTAGAACAACATTTCCCATCCCTTTAGAAAGTAGATTTACCTTAGTACCTTCTATAACTATTTTAGATGCTTCTATACTTGAAAATCCCATTCTGAGTAATACTGAACGCTCTATTGATGGAGAAGTATGGTTATGAGCAAGATCTACTAATGGGTTAACTATCTCTTCTGTTAGTGACCAAAATCTTTCATATAATTCTTCATCACTTAGATTCTTTAAATGTTGCCTTCTTGATTGAAAATCATCTTCTCTTTTCACAAAAGTTCCCCCCTAAACTTTTATTTTATATATATTCCCTCTTGAGATAAAATGTCTAACATTTGAATTTTTGATAATTTAGTTTCATTGCATAAAAATTCTACATCTACTATATCTAACATATTTTTTTCTAATTTTTTCAAAGTATTTTTTATTAAAGATTTCCTATAATTATTTAAATCCTTTTCTTTTATTTTTAATTCCTTAGGATGTCGTGGTAGAATCAAATTTTTTCCTGGAATCTCCTCACTTGGATCTCCAATTAAAATTTCTATACCATTATCTTTAGCAAAAGTAAGTTGAGGCAATATATGTTTTCCTGCACCTGTATATTCTGTTTCCTGTACTACAATTATTGCATCATCTTCCATATCTTGAGCTAATACAAAGGCTGCTGCTAAGGATGTATTACCTGCTGGTCCTCTCTCTAACCCCTCAAGCTGTGCTAAAAGTTCCGTCATATAAAAAATTTGTCCTTGAGATACAGTTACATATCTATCTAAATATCTAAGTGGCCTTGCAGCACTTCTTGGTACATCACTTCTATCAGGCCACACCATAAAAGGTATTCCAAAGCCTGTATGACCTGTAGTAAAAGATTTTTTATTAAAATCACTATCACTAGCCATATGAAGACCTTCTAAATCTGCTGATGCACCTATTATTTTTGTATATAATGCTCCAGCTTTTATAAGCCCTCTAGCTGTACCTGTAACGTTTCCTCCACCAGCATGAGTTGCTAGTACCATGTCAGGATCTTTTCCAAACCTTTCTCTACATTCTGTTGCTATTTCATATCCTAAAGTTTCAATACCTGCAATGCCATAAGAAGAGTATAAAGAAGCATTATAGTAACCTGTTTCTTCAAGCATACTCAAGAAAGTATAAAACAGTTCAGGACCAACAGTAAGCTGCATGACTTCAGCCCCTAAGCAGTCACATTTTCTTCCTTTTTCTATTATTTCAGGCTGTCCTATTTTTTTAGAATCATAGCATTCCTGTACTATAATTGCCTTTAATCCATGGATTGCAGCTTGAGAGGCTACTGCCGCACCATAATTTCCTGAAGTAGCTGAGGCTACACCTTTATATCCTCTTTTTTTTGCATCATAGACAGATACACTTGCTCTTCTGTCTTTAAAACTACCAGATGGATTACAGCTTTCATCTTTTACAAAAATTCTTGCTGCTTTCCCACTTTTAGAAACTTTTCTTGCTAGATTAGTAATATTTTTTAGTTCAAGTAAAGGAGTATTACCAACTCCTACTTCTCTTTGAATCTTCATAATATCACTTAGAGAGTATCCAATATCTCTCATCATTCCTTCATAATCAAAAGAAATAACTCCAGTTTCATACTTTGAGAAGTCTATTCCTACAGATTCAATCATTATTTCATTTTTTCTAGCCATTAAAGCTTCATATTTATTCAACATTATCACCTACTTTAATAAAAAACTTTTCTATGCATTATTTACATTCTATTGCTCAAATAATATTTTCTTTGCCTGCTTTCCTATATAAGAAATTTCCTCTACATGTCTTCCAAAATCATGATTATAATAAGGCTCTATCTCCACTACTACTCCACTAACTATTCTCCCTATAGCAGTTTCTATTTTAACTTCCTCACCTAACTCACAATCTTCTAAAACATGTCCTCTTACCCACATCTTAAGAGGAGTACTTTTAGTATCCTCTGGTATGGATTTAGCTCTATCTTCTATAGATAAAACTTCACTAATAATCTCAACGTAGGTACCTTTCTTAATCATAAAATCACTACCTTTAAAAATAATTTTACTTATAAGTAATTAGAAAATTCATTCAATTTTACTTGTATATTTTTAATAGTCAATTTCTTTAAATCTATTGTCTGTAATAATTAACTTGATCATTAAAACTATTTTCTATAGCATGTGGAAGTGGTAAATCTATCATAGTTTTAAGCCCTGAAGAAGCTGTTATAACCTGTGGAATCATATTTATAGCCATTGCCATTGTTCCTATTCCACCTGGAGTTTCTGGTTTAATTGAAAGATGTAAATCAGCATCTCCATATACATCAATATAATCCCCTGTATCAATGGCTTCACATTCTGGATGAATTTGTTGAGGATGCTCTAATGTAATAACAGGTTTTCCATCTTTATAAGCTGTAGCTATATGATTGCATCCTGCAACCATACCTGGTTCAACCGCTACGCATGGTGTTTCCCTATGTGTATTAGATATAATAGGCTCTCTTGTCTCAACAATTTCATCATACTCAAGTCCTAATGCCTTAGCTACCATTGGAATGGATTGAGCAAATCCTATATGACCAACTATAGAACCATCTTCAAGCCCAGCTTCAAATTGTTCCAAAGTTGTACCTACACCTTGAGTTCTCATAACTGTAGCTCCAAATGGAGATAAATCATTAATTCTTGCAGCTTTTATTGATTTTACACTTCTACATCCAGCAGATAACATTAGTATTAATGAATCCAAAACAAAACCTGGGTTTACTCCTGTTCCCAAAATTGTCACGTTATTTTCTTTAGCTAAGCTATCCATCTCTGCAGATAATTTAGGTTCAATCACGTATGGATATGCCATTTCTTCTGCAATTGTTATGCAATTTTTACCACTTTTCACAATAGCTTTTATTGCCGGGAATACGGATTTTACAAAAGAATCTATAGCCAATATAACTATGTCTGCTTTAACATTATTTATAACTTCTAACTCATTTTCAGATATAGATATGGCTTTCTTTTCTAGACCTAAATATTCTCCTAAATCTTTGCCAATTTTATTAGGGTCTTTATCTATTGCACCTACTACCTCTATTCCTTTCTTCCCTAGTGCCATTTTAGCCATTCCACTTCCCATAGCACCTAATCCCCAAAATATTACCTTAACATTTTCCATATATAAATCCCCTCCTATAATTAATAAAATTTTAATTATATAATTAAAATCTAAATATTAATTCTCTAAAATAACCAGTCAAAGATATAGTGATATTCTGTATCAAATAAGGAGGCAAGTTATTCTCATAATTCAGTTATGAGCAAATTTTAATTACATAGTATGATTCAAAATAGACTAGAATATTGACTAGTTATTTTTGAGATTCCTTATATTATTAACTATAGCAATTACTATGCCAGTTTATTTAGTAAAAAAATACATATTTCAATAGTAAAACACTAAAAATTGATCTATTTTTTAATATAAGTTTCAATTTTCTGAAAATATTTTGCATCAAATGCAAAATATTTTTACAAGTTATTTCTTCCAAACATCGCCTTAATAGCATCGTTAATAAAAAAACAAGCTGAGTGCAAGTATACTTGCACTCAGCTTTACTATTTATCTAGTAAACTGTATTTTTTTAATTTATATTGCAAACTTTGACGAGAAACTTTTAATTCTTCAGAAGTTTTAGTTACATTATAAGAATGTTTTTTAAGGCATTTTTCAATAATTCCCTTTTCTATACAATCTAAATAATCTGGAAGAGGCATATCTCCATCATAAGATGTATTATCATAAGCATTACCATATTGAACTATCTTATTTTCAAAAAACTCTTTAGTAAGTATTTCACTGTCATCTATCATATTCATAGCAGACTCAATAACATTTTTTAACTCTCTAATGTTTCCAGGCCAATTATACTCTAAAAATTTCTCTATAACTTCTTTATCTATAGATTTTACACTCTTAGATAAGATTTTATTATAGTAATTTAAAAAGTAATAAGCTAATGATTCAATATCCTCTTTTCTTTCTCTTAGTGGAGGTATATCAATTCTTAACACACTAAGCCTGTAATAAAAATCTTTTCTTAGCTTTCCTTCACTTATTAACTTCTCAGGTTCTTCATTTAAAGTAGCTATTATCCTAACATCAATGTCAATAATTTTGTTACTTCCTAAAGGTCTAATATAACCATCTTGAAGAACTCTTAAGAGTTTAGATTGTAAATATGGCTCCATAGAGTTTATCTCATCTAAAAGCACTGTACCTTGATGTGCTTCTTCAAAAAGTCCTTTTTTATTTTCTGCACCAGTAAAACTTCCTTTTACTGTACCAAACAACATTCCTTCTAACAGTGCACTTGGTATTGCTGCACAATTTATTGGAATAAAAGGTTTGTCCTTTCTTATTCCGCCATAATGTATACTTTGAGCAAAAACTTCCTTTCCAGTTCCTGTTTCACCATATATAAGCACTGAAGAATTAGAAAGACTAGCTCTAACTGCTTTATTTACTTCATTTCTTATCTTTACACTATCCCCAATAATATTTTTAAATACATGATGTTCTTCATATTTATTATTATTATTTTCAAGCTTGCATACCTTTTCATTTAGCTTTCTAATTTGAGTCATATCTCTAGCAATTTCTATTGCTGCTATAACATTGTCATTTTGAATCACAGGAATAGTAGTATTTATAGAAGTAATATTTTTTCCTTCTTTGCTAGAATAGTGTTGTATAATATCTCTATATTGCTTTTTTTCTTTTAAGGCATTCATAAGAGTTGAAATATCTTCCATGCCCTTTAGATATTCATAAACTTTTTTTCCAAGGACATCCTCTTTTTTAAAACCCTCAATTTTCGCCATAGGATTGTTATAATATATAGTTTTTCCTTTGTTATCTACAATATGAATTCCTTCGTTGAGATTTTCTATTAAACACTCTAAAATATGCTCATTTTTATTCATATTAATATAACCTTACTTTATTAATATAATGGATATCTTTTACAAAGCTCATGTACTTTTGCTTTCACTGAACTTAAGTCTCCTTCTCTATTGTCTATAGCCTCATTTATAAGTCTTGCAACTTCTCTCATTTCTTCTTCTTTGAAACCTCTACTTGTAACTGCTGGAGTACCTATTCTTATTCCACTAGTTATAAATGGACTTTTAGTTTCAAATGGAATAGTATTTTTATTTACTGTAATTCCAATAGAATCAAGAAGCTTCTCAGCATCCTTACCAGTTAATTCTTTGTTAGTTAAATCTACAAGCATAACATGATTATCAGTGCCACCAGAAACTATTCTAAATCCATACTTAGTTAATTCTTCACTAAGTACTTTAGCATTCTTAACTACCTGTTCCATATAAGTTTTAAAATCCTCTTCCATTGCCTCTTTGAAACATGCTGCTTTAGCTGCTATTATATGCATTAGTGGTCCCCCTTGCATTCCTGGGAATACAGATTTATCTAATGCTTTAGCAAATTCTTCTTTACATAAAACCGCTCCACCTCTAGGACCTCTTAATGTTTTATGAGTAGTAGTGGTCACAAAATCTGCATATGGTACTGGTGATGGATGTAAGCCTGTTGCTACAAGACCAGCAATATGTGCCATATCTACCATAAAGTAAGCTCCTACTTCATCAGCAATTTCTCTAATTTTCTTAAAATCTATTATTTTAGAATAAGCACTAGCACCAGCTACTATTAGCTTAGGTTTAGATTCTAATGCTAATTTTCTTAACTCTTTATAATCAATAGTTTCAGTTTCACTATTAACTCCATAAGAAACAAAGTTATATAATAAACCTGAAAAGTTTACTGGACTTCCATGAGTTAAATGTCCTCCATGGCTTAAATTCATTCCTAGAACTGTATCCCCTGGTTTTAATACAGTTAAATAAACTGCCATATTAGCTTGTGAACCTGAATGTGGTTGAACATTAGCATGATCAGCACCAAATAATTTTTTCATTCTTTCTCTTGCTAAGTCTTCAATCTTGTCCACTACAAAGCATCCACCATAATACCTCTTATTTGGATATCCTTCTGCATATTTGTTTGTCAATACTGAACCAGCAGCTTCCATTACTGATCTAGAAACAAAATTTTCTGAAGCAATAAGTTCAATATGTTCTTCTTGCCTTTGTTGTTCTTGATTTATTAGTTCAAGTAACTCTCTATCAGTTTTTTCTAAATGAGTTAAATTCATTCCTTCCACGCCCCTTTTATTTATAAATAAATTGTAATAATAACTACTACAACTTAATTATAGTTTTTTATTGAATAATAATCAATAATAGTATTTATTTAACAAGGCTTACTACCTATTAAATATTAAAAATACTCAATGTTATATAACTTTTAAATTGACATCTAATTAAATATATAAAATTAAGAAATAATATCTATAAATGTAGTATAACACTTATACAATTGAGAATTATTGATACTTCTCTTTTATAAGAGAAGTTTTCAATTGATTTCTTTTTTAAACTTATATAAAGGACTAGCAATATATTACTAGTAAACAACTAATTAAAGAAATTTCCTTAATTAAAACCGATTTTAATAACATTAACTTAAATTTATAATAACTGTTTAATTCTTATTTAGAATAAGGTTTTTCTTTGTAAGAATTTAGGTTATATTAATTATAATTAAAATTTTCAAACAATTCTGCTTTGTATTGAATTTTATTTAATTTGATATATAATATGAAAGGCTGAGAAATTTTTGGTTAGAAGGGAGTAGCTATGTATACTGATAATATAGTTCATATTGCTGCAGATGCAGGGAAAATAATACTTGAGAACGGTGGAGAGACTTATAGAGTAGAAGAAACGATTTCTAAAATTTGTGAAGCCTATAATATCAAAACTGTAGAAAATTTTGTTACTCCAACAATTATAGTAATATCTATAATTAATGAAAATTCAGAAACAATTACAGTAGTTAGAAGAATAAAATATAGAACAGTTGATTTAAAAAAAGTTTCATTAGTAAATGATTTATCTAGAAGCGTTTATACTAAAGCACTTTCCATGGATGATATTAGAAATGAACTTAAGTATATAGATACACTCCCTAGATATAGTGATGAAATGACCACATTTATGTCAGGACTCAGTGCAGGTTTTTTTACACTATTATTTGGTGGAGCAATTAGAGATTTTATAGTATCTGTTTTTATAGGAATAGTAATTAGTTTAATTATTAGATTATTTAACAAATATCAAGTTAATAGCTTTTTTTCCAATGTTTGTGGAGGGTTATTGGCTGCTTCTGTAGCTATAGTAATATCACACTTTTATCCTAGTTTTAATGTAGATACCATAATTATAGGCTCTATAATGCTTTTGGTACCAGGACTTGTAATTACTAATGCGATAAGAGATACCTTAGCTGGAGATTTATTATCTGGCATTTCTCGTTCTGTAGAAGCATTAATGATAGCTGCAGGTATAGCAATAGGTACAACAATAGGCTTTAAGATATGGCTCTATATTTTAGGAGGTGCATTATAATGTCAGCATATTTCTATGCCTTTATGAGTTCTTTAGGTTTTGGAATACTGTTTAATGTTAGAGGTAAAGATTTATTTTTTGCATCTCTTGGTGGTGGAATTGGGTGGTTTTTTTATACTCAAGTTCTCTCTCTTACCAGCTCTGAAGTTATAGCATTATTTATTGGTACAATATCACTTAGTATACATTCTGAAATTTGTGCTCGTGTATTTAAAAATCCTGTTACTTTATATTTAATATGTGCTTTAATACCTCTTGTGCCTGGTAGCGGAATGTATTATACCATATTTGAAGCAGTTAAAGGAGATTATAATGCTTCTTTAACAAAAGGAATTCAAACTCTGTTTAATGCAGGATCTATAGCAGTAGCAGTAATGTTTGTATCAACTATAAGTAGAGTTATAATTGCATTGTCTGCAAAAAATAAAAGAAGAAAAAGATCTTAAAAAAACTATGACTTAGTGCCATAGTTTTTTAATTTAAATTTTTTAGTCAATTTTTAATATAGGTATTTGATTCCTAATATAGAACTTCACAATGAAAATTTAATTTATACATTATTTTAATTTACATAACACAAATTCTTTTCTATGAATTAAAATTTAAGAATGAAATATGCGAATTATAGCTAAAACTCCAACCTCAAAGCTTTTGAAGTTTTTTAAAAAATTTTGTTTTAGAAATTCACCAAGAGTGAATTTCATATCTAATTCTTCATTCTTAAATATTAATTCTTAATTTTTAAAGTGTTAAACTTTTTTAGAAAATTTATTTTCCAAAGTATATTTAAAATTTTCGTATTGGATTTCTATATATTATATGTCATAAGTTTTAATAATCATATTCTGAAACATTTTGACAAAGTGATATTTTTAAATTTTTTTCTTTAATGACTTTCTTGTAAGAACATAAAAATTCATTTAATTCATTATCCTTTAAATTTATATTCTTTGGACTTTTTAATATTACTTTTTCTTCCTGAAGAATAATATCTAATGTATTTAAGTTATTATGGATTTTATATATAGTTACTTGACTAAGAGCTATCCTATCTTTATATTTTTCATGAAAGCTTACAGTTTTTCTTATGTCTTCATAATTCTTATTTAAGTTTCCTAATCCTAAGCCACTCATATCAACACCAAATGACTTCATTTGATTCTCTAAATCTGATACATCTAGGCCATATCTTTCCATAAGTTTTTTTTGTATATTCATAAGCTTTTCTTCGGATATATTGTTCTTTTCCATATATTCTCTAAGACTCTTAGTAAATTCCATTATGTTTAAGTCACCTTGAGCCATAGAATAATATAATCCATAAATATATTGTTCAAACTTATCTAAATCTTTATCACTTGCTCTATTTTTTAATTCATTAAAATCAATTACATCACTCATTTTTACACCTCCAATAATAAGAAATTATAAAAATTTTTATTAAAAAAGGTTGCAATAATTGCAACCTTTTAAATTCTTATTAATTAATCCCCACCATGCCGTTTCCAAGGTATATTTGAACCCGTTCTCCAACGGGCGGAAACCTCCTTCATTGCTTCTGGTACCCGAGTCGTGCTCTAGTCAACACTCCACATGAAGAGTTAATTTCCTATTGTATCAATGTTGGCTCAACATAGACCTATTCAACGCACACAGCAGGAGAAAAATCAAATGCTTTTTACTTTGTATTTATATTATAAAACATATTTTTAAATTTTTCAAATAGTTATAAGTTAAATTTAATAAAATTTTATATTGTTATTTTATCTCTAGCTCTAACTATCATAGAAATAGTTGATAATTACTCTTCTTTTCTTGCATTTGTGGCTAAGGACAACTCATCTAACTGTTTTTTATCGACTACATTTGGTGCTTCACTCATTGGACAATAAGCATTTTGATTTTTAGGGAAAGTAATTACATCTTTAATATTATCAGTTTCTGCTAAGAACATAACCATTCTATCAAGCCCATAAGCGAGTCCACCATGTGGAGGTGGTCCATATTTAAATGCCTCTAATAAAAATCCAAATCTCTCCCAAGCACTTTCTTTAGTAAATCCTAAAAGATTAAACATTTTCTCTTGTAGGTTAGAGTCATGTATTCTTATGCTTCCTCCACCTAGTTCTTCTCCATTTAAAACTATATCATAAGCTTTTGCTCTTACCTTTGATGGATTAGTTTCTAAATGCTCTAAATCTTCATCCATAGGTGATGTAAACGGATGGTGAAGAGCTACATATCTTCCTTCTTCCTCATCGTATTCAACAAGAGGGAACTCCGTTATCCATACAAAGTTAAATTCTTTATTATCCTTTAATAGTTCAAGCTCCTTTGCAAGCTCAAGTCTTAGTGCTCCTAAAGATTGCAGTACTACACTGTCCACATCTGCTACTATCAGTACTAAATCTCCTACTGTAGCTTCTGCTTTATCCAATATAGCTTTCATTTCTTCTTCACTAAAGAATTTAGCTATTGGAGATTTTATTTCTTCTTCTTTATAAGCTATCCATGCAAGACCTTTAGCTTTATAAGTTTTAACAAATTCACCTAGCTTATCAATTTTTTTTCTTCCCATGTCTGCTGAATTCTTAACAGTTATGGCTCTTACTGATCCACCATTTTCTATAGCATTTTTAAACACAGCAAATTCAGTATTCTTAACAGCTTCTGTAATATTTTTTATTTCCATACCAAATCTTAAATCCGGTTTATCAGAACCATACTTTTCCATAGCTTCATTATATGGCATTCTCTTTATTGGAAGTGAAACATCTACATTTTTAATTTCTTTAAATACTCTTTGAATTAATCCTTCATTAAGCGCAATGACATCATCCATTTCAACAAAGGACATTTCAAGGTCTATTTGTGTAAATTCTGGTTGCCTATTTGCTCTTAAATCTTCATCTCTAAAGCATTTTACTATTTGGAAGTACTTATCGTATCCTGATACCATTAATAATTGCTTAAATATTTGAGGTGATTGCGGCAATGCATAAAACATTCCTGGATAATTTCTACTTGGAACTAAATAATCTCTAGCCCCTTCTGGTGTACTCTTAGTTAACATTGGAGTTTCCATTTCAAGAAATCCATTTTCATCTAAATAGTCTCTAACAATCTTAGTTGTTTTATGTCTTATCATAAATATTTTTTGCATATCAGGTCTTCTAAGATCTAAATATCTATATTTTAATCTTATATTTTCTGAGGCATCTAAATCTTCTTTTATATATATTGGTGGTGTTTCTGACTCAGATAATATTTTAATACTTTCTCCTTTAAGTTCTATCATTCCTGTTGGTAAATTTGAGTTTGGAGATTCTCTCTTTACTATTTTTCCACTTACAGCAATACAATACTCAGACTTTGCAAGATCTGCTCTTTCAAAAGCCTCTTTATTTATTGCTTCTCCAAATACTACTTGTAAAAGTCCAGTTCTATCTCTTAAATCTATAAAAACTAGACCACCTAAATTTCTTTTTCTTTGAACCCAACCCATTACAGTTACTTCATTAGATATATGTTCTTCTCTAAGCTCGCCGCACATAATGGTTCTTTTAAGTCCATTTAGTGATTCTCCCATGTCCATTCCTCCCAGAAATTTTAATTATTATTTACAATATTAATTATCTCTTCTATTTTATCTAAACTAACTTCAAATTGTGCACCATCACTCATGTTTTTTAATTTGAAACTTCTATTTTTGATTTCATCTTCACCTAATATTCCTGTAAAATTAGCACTTATTTTATTAGCATATTTCATTTGTGCTTTAACACTTCTATCAAGATGATCACAATCACACTTTAATCCTTGTTGTCTTAGTTTATGAACTAATCTTACTGCTTCTAATTTTCCTTCATTCCCCATAGAACCTATGTAAACATCCATATAATTTGGTTTTGGAATATCTATTCCTTTTTCTTCAAGGGTCAAAAGCAATCTTTCAATTCCCATACCAAATCCTACTGCTGGTATCTCAGGACCACCAACTTCACTTATTAAATAGTCGTATCTTCCTCCACCACAAAGAGTAAATCCATTGTCCATAACCTCAAATATAGTCTTACTATAGTAATCTAAGCCTCTAACTACTTGAGGATTAACTTTATATTCTATACCCATGGCAGTTAAATATTCTTTTAATCTTTCAAAATGCTCACTACACTCTTCACAGATAAAGTCTAATATAATAGGTGCATCTAATACTACTTCTTTACATTTATCAACTTTGCAGTCTAATATTCTAAGTGGATTTTTTTCTAGCCTTGTGTTACAAGTTGTACAAAGTCCTTCTTTCTTTTCTTCTAGGAATTTCTTTAAAGCTTCATTATATTTTTTTCTACACTCAGGACATCCCAAACTATTTATGTTAAGTTCTAACCCGGTTATTCCAAAGTGCTTATAAACATCCATTATTATACTTATTATCTCAGCATCTACAGACGCTTCTTTTGCCCCAAAAACTTCTACTCCAAATTGATGGTGTTCTCTTAGTCTTCCCTTTTGCATTTTTTCATATCTAAAAGCTGGAGTAAAATAAAACATTTTTGTAGGTTGAGTATCACTGTATAGTGAATTTTCTACAAAAGCTCTAACTGTTGGTGCTGTACCTTCTGGTTTCAAAGTAATACTTCTACCACCTTTATCTTCAAAAGTATACATCTCCTTTTGAACTATGTCAGTAGTTTCACCAACACCTCTTTTGAAAAGTTCAGTGTTTTCAAACATAGGAGTTCTTATTTCTCTACAACCATAACTTGAAGCTATATTTCTCATTAAATTTTCTATATAATGCCATTTATAAACCTCATTTGGTAATAAATCTTTAGTACCTTTTGGCGCTTTTAAATCCATATTCACCCTCCTTTATTATTTATATATAGAGTTTAGAAGCTCTATCTTTTTTTCTATCATCTCATCAATTCTTTTTATGTATTCCCTTATATCTTTAACATTTCCAAATCTTTCAATTCTGTTTTCATCTAAAAAAACTATTTTAGAAACTGCATCTGCCCCTAGTGCTATTATAGTTTGCTTTTCTTCTATCATCTGTATGTTGTAAATACCTTCTTTACCCTCTAGTGCATATCCTACGTTTTCCATGTTTCCAACCATATTTTTTTGTCTATACATATAATAAGGTTTCATATTGAGTTCTTTAGAAAGCTTAACTGTTCTTTTATACATAGCATTCAATTCATCTTGATCTGGAATTTCAAAACTTTTATTGATAATCATATTTTCATAAAGTTTAGATGCCCTTTTGATAGACATTCCATGTATGGTAATACTGTGAGGCTTTAGCTTAAATATCTCATCACAAGTCTTGTCTATATTAAGTAAATTTTCCCCTGGAAGTCCTACAATCAAGTCCATGTTAATATTATCAAAGCCTAAATCTACTGCTAAATTAAACTTTTCAATTACTGAAGGCACATCATGATTTCTTCCTATTAACTTTAAAGTATTATCATTCATACTCTGAGGGTTAATACTAATTCTTTGAACTCCATACTTTTTCATAGATAAAAGTTTATTTTCAGTTATACTATCTGGTCTTCCACATTCTACTGTAAATTCTTTGATATTTCTACCATCAACAAAACCACTATAAATATGCTTCATAGTTTCTTCAAAATCTTCATCGTTTACTGAAGTAGGCGTACCTCCTCCAAAATAAACACATTCTATTTTCAAATTTTTCTCTTTAATATAAGTACTTAACGCTTCTATCTCTAAATAAAGAGATTCTAAATATGGTTTTACTATATCTTTACATATACCTATTGGATTTGATGTAAAAGAACAGTATGCACATCTTGTTGGACAAAATGGCATACCTATATAAATACTTACTACCTTCTCATCCTTATTTACTATATCTCTTTCCCATTTAGCTACATCTATACATAACTTAGCTTTCTCTTCTGAGGTTAAATGTCTGTCATAAAAGTCTTTTATTATTTCTTCCTCACTATATCCTTTTTCTAAAAGCTCCAAAGCTTTTTTAGAAGGCCTTATTCCAACTAAAGTTCCCCAAGGCAGTATTTTATCTGTTTCTTCACTTAAAATTTTAAATACTGCCTTTCTTAACTCTTCTTTTACTTTATATTCTTTATTTACTTTTAATATCTTTATCTTATCATTGCATTTTATATTTATTGCTTCATCATCAACTTTAATTTCAATGTGAGGATTTTCATTAACAAATTCTATATCACTAAAGGGATAAAATAAATTTATCATTTGAAAAACATCATATCTAAAGTCTAAATTATTTAACTTTACTTTAATTACTTTATCTACTTTATACAATTTTATCAAATCCTTTATAAAACCTCTATCCTTTAATAAAAGGATTCATAAGCTTTTCCTTTGCTAATGTGGAACTTGGTCCGTGTCCAGGGTAAACTACGGTGCTCTCAGGTAAAATCATTATTTTTCTCTTTATAGATTCCATTAATGTTTCATAATCTCCACCAACTAAATCTGTTCTACCTATTGAACCAGTAAATAACGTATCACCAGTGAAAAGATTATTATCTACTTTAAAGCAAAGTCCACCTGGAGTATGACCTGGGGTTTCAATACACTCTACTACAAAGTTTCCACATTTAATTTGGTCTTTTTCCTTTAAAAATAAACTTATTCCAGCAGCAATCTCTGCTCCATAAACATAAGTACCTCTTTCCATTAAAATATGATCTTTTTCACTTATGCCTATTTTACTATTAAAAATGTTATGAAGTTCATCAACACCACCAGTATGATCTAAATGTCCATGAGTTAAAAGTATATATTTAACTTCTGCACCTAAACTAATTATAGCTTTTTCTATATCATCAACGTCTCCGCCGGGATCTAAAACTATTGCTTCCTTAGTATTCTCATCCATGATTATATAGCAATTAGCACCATAAATCCCTGCTACAACTCTTTTTATAACCATATTTTTCACCTCTAGAAATCTTTTTTACTTTCCAGTAATAATGTTACTGGACCATCATTCTGAATATAGACCTGCATATCTGCTCCAAATTCTCCTGTTTGAACTTTATCTTCACCTAGTTGTTTTTTAAATTCAGAAACAAGCTCATTATACATTTGCTCTGCAATTTCTCCACCTTGTGATTTCATAAAGTCTGGTCTTTTTCCTTTTCTACAATCTCCATATAAAGTAAATTGAGATATTAATAAAATACTACCATCTATATCTTCTACTGAGAAATTCATCTTATCGTTTTCATCTTCAAATATTCTCATTCCTAATACCTTACGAACTATATATTCTATATCTTCCTTCGTATCTTCTTTACTAACACCTATTAATACATTCAATCCTCGATCAATTTGTCCAATCACTTTATTTTCAACTTCAACTCTTGACGTCTTCACTCTTTGAACAACCGCTCTCATAACCTATCCATCTCCTCAATTAATTTTTAATTCTATAGACATCATGAACTCCATTAAGACGTCTTATCTTTTTTTGGATTTCTACTAATTGCTCTGCACTTGTAATAGAAATTTTAATATTTATTATTACTTCTCCAGTTCTAGTAGCCTTAGCATTTACTGAATTTATTGATGTTTTGGCTTCATTTAATAAATTAATAGCTTCTGTTAATATTCCAAATCTATCTTCAGCCTTAATTTGAAGCTCTGTTACATACCTACCTGAAATTTTTTCGCTTCCCCAGCTTACCTCTACAATTTTATTATCATCACTTTTTTGAAGTGCAATAAGATTTTTACAATCTTTTCTATGGACAGAAACCCCCTTGCCTTTAGTTATATAGCCTATAATCTCATCCCCTGGCACAGGATTACAACATTTAGCATATCTTATTAAAAGATTACTTTCACCTTTAACTTGAACTTGAGATGAACTATCTTTTTTATTTGAATTTTTATTATTATATTTACTTATTTTTTCTTCAATGCTCTTATTTTCTTCCTCTTGTGTTAAAGCTTTTTTAGATTCAACAAGTGGTTCTTTAAGTTTATTTACAATATTATTAGGAAGAATTTCATTTACTCCTAAAGTTGCATATAAATCTTCTAAATTTTTTAAATTATACCTTTTAAGAGTTTTTTCTAACGCCGATGATTTTATTAATTCATTTACCGTAAAGCCCTGTTTTTTAGCTTCTCTTTCAAGATATTCCTTACCTTTTTCAATACTCTCATCTCTTCTTGACTTTTTAAACCAAACCTTTATTTTACTCTTAGCCCTGTTGCTTTTTGCAATGTTGATCCAGTCAATACTTGGTCCTTTGGAATTAGGTGAAGTTATAATTTCAACTATTTCTCCAGTTTTTAAGCGATATGTTAGCTGAACTATCTTACCGTTAACTTTAGCTCCAGTACATTTATGCCCTATATCTGTATGTATACTATAAGCAAAGTCTATTGGCGTTGAGTCATGTGGAAGACTTATAACATCTCCTTTAGGTGTAAACACAAAAACCTCATCAGAAAATAAATCTATCTTAAAGCCTTCCATAAATTCTTCAGCATCTGCAGTTTCCCCTTGCCATTCAAGCATCTCTCTAAGCCAAGAAAGTCTAGATTCTAGTGAATCGTTACTTCCTTCTATTCCTTCTTTATACTTCCAGTGAGCAGCAATACCATACTCAGCAGTCCTATGCATGTCATAGGTTCTAATTTGAATTTCTACAGGTTTACCAAAAGGTCCAATCACTGTAGTATGTATAGATTGATATAGATTAGGCTTAGGCATAGCTATATAATCTTTAAATCTACCTGGAATAGGCTTATACATTGTATGGACAATACCCAATGAAGCATAACAATTGCCTATGTCATCAACTAATATTCTAACTGCTGTTAAATCATATATTTGATCTATAGTCTTGTTTTTAGTAATCATCTTTCTATAAATGCTATAAAAATGTTTAGGCCTTCCCTCTATTTCTGATTTAATTCCAACCATATCTAAATTAGATTTTAATTTAGATATAATGTGCTCAATTTGCTCTTCTCTTTCTGCTCTTTTTTCTGAAATTAATTTAACTAAATCATAATATTCAGTGGGATTTAAATACCTAAGTGCTAAATCTTCGAGATCCCATTTAATTTTAGATATACCTAGTCTATGTGCTAGTGGTGCATAGATATCTAGTGTTTCTTTTGCCTTTTCTCTTTGTTTAGCTTCTGGCATATATTTTAAAGTTCTCATATTATGTAATCTATCTGCAAGCTTAATTAGTATAACTCTAATATCTTTAGCCATGGCAAGTAACATTTTTCTAACATTATCCGCTTGCTGTTCTTCTTTAGTTTTATATTTAATTTTTCCAAGTTTCGATACACCTTGAACTAAATCTGCAACCTCCACACTAAAAATATTGCAAACTTCCTCATAGGTGTACTCAGTATCTTCAATTACATCATGTAAAAGACCAGCAACTATAGTAGATGTATCTAACCCTAGCTCTGCTAATATACAAGCAACCTCCACTGGGTGAATAACATAAGGCTCCCCTGATTCTCTTTTTTGATTTTTATGAGCGTCTACAGAAAAGTTAAAGGCCTTTGTAACCAATTCTATATCTACATTATGACAATTATTTTGAATCTTATCTAATAATTTTTCTAGCATTGAGATTACACCCCTAAAACTAAAGGCTGGTTACACAACCAGCCACTATTTTTTACTAATAATAATATTATATAATAACCATTATATTTATGCAATTTGCTTTGTGTAATTTAGTAGTAACAATGTATTTTATTATATGTTGTATTGTACTACAGACATAATATCGTAGTTATCAATCTTTTTTCTTCCATTCAAATCAGTAAGCTCAATAACAAAGTCTAGGGATACAACTTCTCCTCCAACTTCCTCAACAAGCTTAGCTACTGCTGAAACTGTTCCTCCTGTTGCTAGTAAATCATCAACTATAGCAACTCTTTGTCCTGGCTTTATAGAATCCTTATGAATTTCTAATGAATCAGTACCATATTCTAAATCATATTCAACCTTCATTGTGTCATATGGTAATTTCCCTGGCTTCCTAATAGGTACAAACCCTATACCCATGGCATAAGCTACAGGTACTCCAAATAAAAAACCTCTTGCTTCTGGACCAACAATTAAGTCAATATTTTTATCCTTTAAGTGCTCTACAATTTTATCTATAGTTAATTTTAAAGCTTCTCCATCCTGTAATAAAGTTGTAATATCCTTAAAGCTTATACCTTCCTTTGGGAATCCATCAATAACTCTTATTTTATCTTTTAAATCCATCGTTATTCCCCCTCTATAATATTCTGCACGAACATTTCTATAGTAAGTAATTTAATCATACAGTTTATTATATATTTAAAACTATAATTTATGCAATAAGACCTCTTAAATAAATTAACTAATCAAAATATGATAGATATTTTATAGCAGACATATCTACGAAACTCGATTCTAGTATCCTATTATAGGACGCTAGAAAATAAACTATCATGATGACTAGCTATTTTTTAAGCTATCTAAGCCTAATTTAACTTTTCATTATACAATTTGTAAACTCATTTGTATTTCTTTTTTATTAATTATTTTATTATTCCTTTTTATCTCATTGTATAAATACTTTGAAATTTGTTTTGCTCTATAGCTATCATTAGTAGTAAAAAGTTCTATAGCTATTTTTGCATTATCTATGCGTCCCATTGAGTTTGACTTAGGAAATATATCAATAGTTAAATTGCTATTAATAAATTCTTCAATATTATTAACATTATTATCATCTAACAATGCTCTTATACCATAATTATTAGTATAAGATAATTGTTTTAAACCTTCCTCAACTATATAGCTATTTTCTCCTATTATAGGACTACCCTTAGATATAGTTCCTAGCATTACTAAATCCGTATATTTATTTATACAACTCATTTTATAATAAGAGGATATAGTTTGTGCTAACTTATAGGCAACCCCTACTGCAGAGAGATTTTTAAAAGGATAATTACATCCTCTTTGATTAGGATTAACTACAATTATATCTTCCATATCATTTGTAGTTTTATGATAATCAGTCACAATAATATCTATATTTAGCTCTTTACAAAGCGCTATTTCCTTTTCTGAGTTTATAGTTGAACCTACAGTTATTATAAGGTCTGCACCTAAGTACTTTATGTAATTTTGTATATCATTATCATTTAAGTTTCTATTTGCTCTAGCTTCGTTAGGCTGAAAATACTCCACATCTGCGTTAAGATATCTCAAAACTAAAATTAAAAGAGATATAGCTGTAATACTATCAAAATCATAATAACCATAAACAACTATCTTTTCTCTCTCATTTATAGCTTGTATTATTCTTCTTAGAGCATTTTTCATACCTTTAAGTAATAGTGGATTATAGGTATTTTTAATGTAGTGTTCGTCCATAATATGCTCCTCCAAAATAATAGAAAACAAATATATTATAATTTAAAATCATTGATATTACAAACCTTTTTGCAAAAAAACATGAAAAACAAAATTTTAATTGCTTAAAATAAAATAATTAGAGAAAAATAAGACGAATCTTTTGTACCAAATAAGAAATAAGCTCCACTATTAGCTATGCTATTAGTAGATTTTAATCACAAAGTATGACACAAAAGTCATTATACTAACTATTTTTAAGGTGCTTTAAATTAATATTTCAAATTGCAACTAAAAATATTTAAAATTTCATGGTTTTTATAAAGGCTTATAGTTACACATATATAACTTCAACTATAAAATATTAAAATTATATATCTATAACTATACATAGGATCCCTTAGCCAAAATTTAACTTATATCTGATTTTGATTTCCATAACAAAAATTCTTTTTATCAGTTGAAAATTAAGAATGAGTAATGAAGAATTAAGGTTAAAACTCTATCGTCAAAGTCTTTGAAGTTTTTTAGAACAAATTTTATTTTAAAAAATTTATTCTTAGTGAATTTAATCCTAAATATATTAAGGGTTAATCTATACATTTATAAAATAGATTAAAAAAGTCAGAAATGGAATGTATTTAATTCTCTTTCTGACTTTATTTTATTTATTTAGTAGCAGGAGATAGCTTTCTTTTTTTAAGTATAACCCAAATAGGACTTGCTATAAAAATTGAAGAATAAGCTCCTGTTGCTATACCAACTATTAATGGAAATGAGAACTCTCTTATAGTTGGAACAAAGATATAAACTGCTGTTATAGTAAATAACGTAGTTAATGATGTATTTATTGACCTTGATAAAGTTTGATTAATACTTACATTAGCAATTTCATCTACGCTACCTTTTCTCATTTTCTTAGAATTTTCTCTTATTCTATCAAATATAACTATAGTATCATTTATAGAGTAACCTACAATTGTAAGTATTGCAGCAATAAAAGGTGTGTTTACAGGAATACCTAAAATTGCATATACTCCTATAGTAACAAGAACATCATGAACTACAGCTATTATTGCAGCAGCCCCAAAACTAAATTCAAATCTCATGCCTATATAAACAAGCATTGCTAAGTTAGCTACAATTAAAGCTAACAAAGTTTTTGTTTTTAGTTCTTTACCTATTGTTCCTCCTATAGTTTCTTTATCTAAAATAGCACTATCATCTAATGAAAATTCCTTTTTAATTTCATTTACTAACTCATTGGTCTTTTCTTCATTAAGAACATCTGCTTGAACTATTATTTCAATTTCTTTTCCCTCATTTGCAATCTTCGTTGCATATTTATCCTTAGCATATTTATCTAAAATTGAATTTACTTTCTCTTTTTCAAACTCTTTGTTCATATTTATATTTATTAGGGTACCACCTTTAAAATCTATACCAAAGTTTAGTCCTTTAAATAAAGTAAATCCCATTCCAACTAAAATAACTAAAAGTGATATGGTAAACCATACTTTTGTTCTTTCTATTATCTTAATCATACTCCTACCCCCTCTTCACACCAAAATGGGAAGGTTTGCTAATAAGTCCCATTTCAATAGTTTTTCTTAATAAAAACTTAGTAACGGTAAGAGCTGTAAATATACTTATAATTATACCTATCATTAATGTTAAACCAAAACCTTTAACTGCCCCTGTTCCTACAAAATATAATGATACAGCAGCAATTATAGTTGTAATATTTGAGTCTAATATAGATGAAAATGCTTTGTCAAATCCTGATTCTACTGAGGTTTTAACAGATTTTCCTGTTTTTAATTCTTCTTTAATTCTTTCAAATATAAGTACGTTAGCATCAACTGCCATTCCTACAGTAAGTAGGAATCCCGCTATACCTGATAAAGTTAAAGTAACATTAAATATAGCGAAAGTCATAAGAAGTAAAACTATATATAAAACTAGTGAAAAACAACACACTACTCCTGGTGCTCTATAATAAAGCATCATAAACAACATTACAAATAATATTCCAACTACTGCTGCTTTTTTGCTTAATCCTAAAGCTTCCATTCCAATAGTTGGGCCTACTGTTTTAACAGATACTGCTTCAACTGGTACTGGTAGGGCTCCTGACTTTATTATATTTGCTATTGATTTAGCTTCTTCTAGTGACGCCATTCCAGAGATAACTGCTTTCCCTTCTCTTATAACTTGATTAACTACAGGATTAGTTAATACTTCTTCGTCCATAGTAATAGCAATTTGTTTACCTATAAATTTTTCCGTTGCTTCAGCAAATTTTTTAGTTCCTTCATCATTAAGTTCAAGTCCCACAACAGCTTTTCCGTCCTGATCATAATGTGCTACAGCATCTTTAACATCTTTACCTGTAAGCACTACTTCCTTGTCTGGTCCTACAAACTTTAGCTCTCCGGTTTTTCCAACAGTATTTAATACTGCCTTAGTATCAAATTGACCTGGTATTTCAATCCTTATTCTTTTTTCACCTTCACGGGTTACTGCTATTTCACTAACACCTAGCTTATTAACCCTCATAGAAATTAACTCTATAGTTCTGTCTACTGTACTAGAATCAACTTTATCCGCTTTTACTTCCATAAGTAGAGATGAACCACCTTGTAAATCAAGTCCTTTATTTATTGCGGATCCAAAGGATTTAATTCTATAATCAAAGACTTCTAGTCCAAAGTAGCCTGCATAAGCTAAAAAGGCTATTATACCTATAGCAATAATAAATAAAGCACTACTTTTACCTTTACCTTTCTTCATGTTTATCCCCTTTCCCATCTAAGTTAATCTTTACTTTTCTAAGGCGTCTAAAATAAAATAACTTGGAAAAGATGCAGTAAACATTTTGTGTCATACAAAGACACATAACCCGCTGTGAGTAGTGCTATGAGCAGGTTGCGCCGATGTAGTATGGCACAAAATAGACTAGCATACTGATCAATTATTTTTTTGAGGATGCCTAAAGTAAATTATATCTCCTATAAAAATAATAGTCAATGTTTTCAAAGATTACATTACTCTTCCATAAGTTTTGTCTTTAAAGCAATTGCACACTCTACCCTTTTCTTTTGCATTTCACATCCTACTTCATAAGGAATGTGCATGTCTCCATTGAAGTTAAAGTTATTTGCCTGACATCCTCCACTACAATAGAATCTTGCCCAACACTTTTTACAAGTTGGCTTATTATATATATGAGCATCCTTAAAAGTCTGAACTAAATGCTGATTTTTTATGCCATCATAAATATTTCCTAGTAAATAATCTTCATTTCCAACAAATTGATGACAAGGATAGATATCTCCATCTGGTGTAACAGCTACATATTCATGCCCTGCACCACAGCCAGAAATTCTCTTATAAACACATGGGCCCCCTTGAAGATCAATATTAAAGTGATAAAATCTAAATCCTTTTCCTTCTTTATGTCTTCTTAACATATCCTCATATAATTTATCATATTGCTCAAATATTATTGGCAAATCTTCACTTCTTAAAGATAATTCATGTTCATTTGGAAGAACAACAGGTTCAATAGATATTTCCTCAAAACCTAAATCAGCCATATGTTTAACATCCTCAAAGAAGTCCGTATTTTCTCTTGTAAAAGTTCCTCTTACATAATAAGATTTAGACTTATCTCTCATATCTACCATCTTTTTTATTTTAGGTAGAATACTATCATAACATCCGCTGCCATCTACTCTTATTCTTACTTTATCATTAATTTCTTTTCTTCCATCGATACTTAAAACTAAGTTACCCATATTTTCATCTAAATACTTCATATTTTCATCATTTAATAAAGTAGCATTAGTTGTCATTGTAAATCTTATATTTTTATTATAGATTTTTTCTTGCTCTCTAGCATAATCAACTATTTCTTTAATAGTATCAAAAGCCATTAGTGGTTCTCCACCAAATAAATCTATCTCTATATTCTTTCTACTTCCTGAATTTGCTATAACAAAATCTATGGCCTTTTTTCCAACTTCAGGTGACATTGCTTTTCTACATCCATGATATTCACCTTCATCTGCAAAACAATATTTACATCTTAAGTTACAATCATGAATTATATTTAAGCAAAGAGCTTTTATATAAGATGGACCTTGTCCACTTTTTTTCGCTATATTTTCGTATAAATCTAATGAATATAATATACCTTCACTAACAAGTTCTCTAAGTTCGTCGTAAACTTCTTCAATTTCTTCTATAGAATATTTTTCTTTAAACTCTTCAATTAATTCTTCTTTACTTCTTAATTTATTTTCATCTAGTAAATCATAAACTAGTTCATCTACCACATGTACTGCTCCAGAATTTACATCTATTACATAATAATCATTACCTTGTACAAATTTATGAATTAGTGACATTTTTTTCCTCCCAGCTAAATATAAAGCAGTAACCCTAAGTTACTGCCTTTTCTAAATATTAATTTTCACAAGCTAAGTTAGCTACTGTGCATGAAGTTTTACATGCTGATTGACAAGAGTTAGCACACTCTTTGCATCCTGGCTTCTTTAAGCTTTCTTTAATATTTGATTTGTTTACTGTTTTGATGTGTTTCATATTGTGATTTCCTCCATCCTAATTATTTATATCTATATAAATTTTATAGATTTACAGCTATCATTCCAGAAAGGGCACCAACAATTAGTGCTAAAGTTAATCTTACAAATTCTTTTATGCCAAAAGCAAACTCTCTACCGCATATTATGCCAACTATAAAAATCGCCAACATGTAAAAAAGAGCAACTAAAATACCCATTAGCCATCCATTATGGCCTGCTTTCATAGTAGCATATATAGTCCCATAAAGGATACTTAATGTTGTTAACACCACAAAAAATACTGATGTTACCACAGCATTGACAGAAATAAAACTAACGATTAGTGAATAAATCACTAAACAAAACATAGTTAAAATAAAGGCTCTTAACACTCCATGCCCTATACAAGAATATTTTATTTTTTTTAACATTTATAATACCCCCCATCTATTTAATACATATGAATAGATGGGAGAAATTATTCATTAATCTTCTTTAGTTAAAGCTACTTCTGATGCCTTTACAACATGATTGATACCTTGTTTTGCTATTTTAATTCTAGCTCTATCAGGACCGCTCTCTAAAATAATGTGATCATCTTGTATGTTAACGATTTTTCCCATTATTCCACCTTTAGTCATTATTTCATCATTCATCTTTAAACTTGTTAACATTTCTTCATATTTTTTTCTTCTTTTCTTCTCTGGTATAAAAACCATGATATAAAATAATCCTAACATCAATACTATAGGTAATAAACCCATTAATTGTTGCATACTCTCCCTCCTTTCAGTTTCTTATATTATATCTAAATAAAATTTAACATTGGCATATTATGCTTTTCCACCCCATTGAGATAACTTTTCACTTTTAAAGTCTTCAAAGTAATCTCCATCAATAGCAGCTCTTATATCTTCCATAAGCTTGTTATAGAAATATAAATTATGTAATACGCAAAGTCTCATTGCAAGCATTTCCTTAGCTTTAAATAAGTGTCTTATATATGCTCTTGTATAAGATTTGCATGCTGGACATTGACACCCTTCATCTATTGGATTATCATCAAGTTCAAACTTTGCATTCATAAGATTTATTTTACCATATTTAGTGAATACGTGTCCATGTCTTCCATTTCTAGCCGGAAGCACACAATCAAAGAAATCTACTCCCCTTGAAACTGCTTCTAAAATATTACTTGGAAGTCCTACTCCCATTAAATAAATTGGCTTATCTTCTGGAAGATGTGGAACAACGGACTCAATTATTCTATACATTTCCTCATGAGTTTCTCCTACTGCAAGGCCTCCGATAGCATAGCCATCTAAATTCATTTTAGAAATAGTTTTAGCATGTTCTATTCTTATATCTTCATAAACTCCACCTTGATTTATTCCAAATAACATCTGCTGCTTATTTATAGTATCTGGAAGAGAGTTTAATCTATCCATTTCTTTTTTACATCTTTCAAGCCATCTTGTTGTTCTTGCCACGGATTTTTCAACATACTCTCTTGAAGATGGATTAGGAATACATTCATCAAAAGCCATTGCTATGGTTGAAGCTAAATTGCTTTGAATCTGCATACTTTCCTCAGGTCCCATAAATATTTTTTTACCATCTATATGAGAGTTAAAATAAACTCCCTCTTCTTGTATTTTTCTCATACTTGATAATGAGAAAACTTGAAATCCACCTGAATCTGTTAATATTGGTCTATCCCAGTTCATAAACTTATGTAGTCCACCCATTTTTTTTACCACTTCATCACTAGGTCTCAAATGTAGATGATATGTATTTGAAAGTTCAACTTGACATCCTATTTCTTTTAAATCCATTGATGATACTGCCCCTTTAATAGCTGCAAGTGTACCAACATTCATAAACACTGGAGTTTGAACCACTCCATGAGGTGTAGTAAACTCTCCTCTTCTCACATTTCCACTTTTCTTTAACAATTTATACATAACTAAAAATCTTCCTCCTAATTAGTTAAAACAGCTGAATAAAATAATTGTTCAAAGATGTGTCATCTATTTTGTATCAGACAAGGAAATAGGTTTTACTCATAATTTAAACTATGAGTAAGTTCTGTTGATCCAGTATGATAGAAAATAGACTAGTATCTGATTAGTTATTTTTTGAAGATGCCTAAAGTTATTTAGTGTAAAAACATTGCATCTCCAAAACTGAAAAATCTATATTTATTCTCAACTGCTATTTTATAAGCATTCATCACAATATCTCTATTTGAAAAAGCACTAATTAACATTATAAGTGTTGATTCTGGAAGATGAAAGTTTGTTATAAGCGCATCTACAATTTTAAATTTATATCCTGGATATATAAATATATCTGTATATCCAGATGCTTCTTTTACTCTTCCACTTTCGTCACTAACACTCTCTAATGTTCTGTTAGAAGTAGTTCCTACTGCTATTACTCTCTTTCCTGCTTCCTTTGTGGCATTTATAATATCAGCAGTTTCTTTAGAAAGATAATAATACTCCGAATGCATTTCATGTTCTTCTATATTTTCCACTTTAACCGGTCTAAATGTGCCTAATCCTACATGTAAAGTAATAAATACAACTTTAACTCCCTTGCTTTTTATTTGCTCTAAAAGTTCTTCTGTGAAATGAAGTCCTGCTGTAGGTGCTGCAGCGGAGCCAACCTCTTTTGAATAAACTGTTTGATATCTTTCTCTATCTTCAAGCTTTTCTGTTATATATGGTGGAAGTGGCATTTCACCTAGCATATCTAAAACTTCCTCAAAGATTCCATCATACTCAAAGCGAACCTTTCTATTACCATTCTCTAATACTTCAATTATTTCAGCTTTAAGTTCACCATTACCAAAAATAAATCTTGAACCTAATTTCGCTCTTTTTCCTGGCTTAACTAGTGTTTCCCATATATCTTTTTCTAATCTTCTTAAAAGAAGAAATTCCATTTTAGCTCCTGTTTCTTCTTTTATTCCATGTAATCTGGCTGGTAATACTCTAGTATCATTTAAAACTAAAGTATCTCCTTCTTCAAAATAATCTATAATATCTTTAAATTTTTTATGCTCTATTTCTCCATTAATTTTGTTTACCACCATAAGTTTAGATTCATCTCTTTTTTCAAGTGGTACTTGAGCTATAAGCTCTTGTGGTAAATCAAAATAAAAATCTTTAACTTTCAAATTTTACACCTTCTTAAATTTAAAATAAATTTATTCCATAGGTAAATTATTGTACCATTATATGAATAATATAACAAATACTATTTTTTCTCTGGCATTTTTCTTCCTAAATGATCATAGGCTTTAGCTGAAGCTATTCTTCCTCTAGGGGTTCTAATTATAAATCCTTTTTGAATCAAATAAGGTTCATAGACATCTTCAACAGACCCAAGTTCTTCACCAATGTAATAAGCTAAAGTCTCAATCCCTACTGGTCCCCCATTAAAATTATCTATAATTGCTTCTAAAATTTTATTATCTATTTTATCGAAGCCTTCACAATCAATTTCTAAAAGCTCAGATGCTCCTTTTACAGTATTAAAATCTATGACTCCATTCCCCTTTACTAGGCAATAA
Organism: Clostridium sp. Marseille-QA1073; assembly: GCF_054863625.1. Taxonomy (NCBI): domain Bacteria; kingdom Bacillati; phylum Bacillota; class Clostridia; order Eubacteriales; family Clostridiaceae; genus Clostridium; species Clostridium sp. Marseille-QA1073. The sequence goes on from NZ_JBSVQM010000001.1 coordinate 331,257, forward strand.
TCCCTTACTCTTTTTAGAAGTCTATTTGCTATTCTTGGAGTACCCCTTGACCTTTTAGCAATTTCTATAGCTGCATTTTCTTCAATAGAAACATTTAAAATATTAGAAGAACGAACAACTATTTCTTTAAGCTCTTCTTCATTATAGTATTCCATAGGGGAAAGTACTCCAAATCTATCTCTAAGAGGAGAAGTTAGAAGTCCTACTCTTGTAGTTGCACCTATCAATGTAAATTTAGGTAAATCCAATCTAATAGATTTAGCAGAAGCTCCTTTTCCTATAACTATATCTAGGGAGTAATCTTCCATAGCAGGGTATAAAATTTCTTCTACTGCCCTATTTAATCTGTGTATTTCATCTATAAATAGCACATCAAAATTAGAAAGACCAGTGAGTATAGCAGCTAAATCTCCTGCCCTTTCAATAGCTGGTCCTGAAGTTACCTTTAGGTTTCCTCCCATTTCTTTTGCTATAATATTAGCTAAAGTAGTTTTTCCAAGTCCTGGTGGTCCATATAATAGTACATGATCTAATGGCTCTTCTCTCATCTTGGCTGCTTTTAGAAATATATCTAATCTTTCTTTAACCTTTGACTGGCCTATATATTCTTTTAATCGCTGAGGTCTTAATGAATATTCAACATCTAAATCTTCTTCTCTTAGCTGAGAAGTAATTACTCTATCTTCCAAAAGAAGTTCACTCCTTTAAACTTTCAATAGGTAGTTAAGACATTAAATGTCTTAAACATCTCTTAATCATCTCTTCAACAGTTCCATCTTTACCAACAGCTTTAACTGCTTTTTCAGCCTCTTTCTCTGAATATCCTAAAGCTATTAATGCACCAAATACTTCATTTACTACTGAATCCATCTCTATTATAGTTTCATGAGATACATCATCTTCCATCATATCTTCTAAATGAATTTTATCCTTAAGCTCCAATATAATTCTTTGTGCTGTTTTCTTACCTACTCCTGGTGCTTTTGTTAAGGTCTTCTCATCTCCTGTTAAAATGGCATATTTTAAATTTCTAACAGTACATATAGATAAAAGAGAGAGAGTTGCTTTTGCACCTACTCCATTAATAGTTAATAACAAATTGAACATTGCTAATTCATCTTTAGTTATAAATCCATACAGTCCAATAAAATCTTCTCTTACAATTTGCTGAACATAAAGCAAAACTTCTGAATCAGTAGGTGGCATTTGAGACATTGTATTTCCTGAAGTAAATATTTTGTAACCAATATTGTTATTATCTACGACTACATAATCCTTATTTATACCAATAAATCTACCTTTTATATATTCATACAAAATAATCACCTTCCTACTTTAATTTACAACTACATATTACTTTACCATCTTAACTTATACAATTCAACAAAAAACCTTATTGAATTTACAATGCTATGCAATTGAGAACTGTTGATCCTTCTCTTTTATAAGAGAAGTTCTAATGTTAAATTAAAATACTTAAAATTTAACTTAGAATCTAAAAAGTCTTAAGAATTTTTCATTCTTAAGACTTTTTGAATCCTTGTTTATATTTAAAAATTAGTTTTAGAAATAGGATTTACGAACTACATAATGCTTGCGCATATTCTATTGCTTCCTCTTTGGTTTTAAATTGGTATTCTTTTTTACCTTTATATAAAGATTCCATAAGATTTCCTTTGTCCTTTATATAATCTAAAGTTATTGCTTTATCTTCTTCGCTTCTTACATTTTTAATTAAAGATTCCTCAATAGTTATATTTCCGTCCTGTTTTTTATTATATATAACTACATTATTTTCTCCTATACCTATAAAGTAATTATCCGCTTCATAGTTATATCCTTCAATCTCTTTTATAAAAATAACTTGATCCTTTGTAAACTTTTCTAACTTATATCCATAACTTTTATAAATTTCCTCTAGCTCTGTTTCTTTTAATCCATTAAGTTTATCTTTATCTCTTTCTACCATTTCATTCATTTGAGTATCTTCTATAAAATCTTTACAATTACTATATTTAATAAAAAATTCTATTTTATTCTTTGAATTAAATTTTAATGGCTTGGAGTTTGTAGAGCTTGCCTCCTTAGCTAAAGAATAAACATTTTCTTTACTTAATATATTAGTATATACAAAATAACTCGATAAAAAGATTATTATACCACCAAGAATATATGTTAATATTTTTTTATTTTTTAAAAACTTTTTGAACATAAAATAAATCCCTCCTTAATGAGGGATTTTATCCATAATTAGCTTATTTATACATATAAACTTCAATAATTTGTAATTTTTTTCAAATTTATTTACTCAACTCTATGAATTTTTCAATATCCTCTTCAATAACTTTTAATGAGCTTCTCCAAAAGTCTATTGAATGTACATCTATATTCATTAGCTTAGTGAGCTCAGCTATATCCATTTTTCCTGTTAAGCTCAATAATTTATCATATTCTTTTATAAATTCTTCTCCTCTTTTTAGATAATCTGCATATAATCCCTTAGCAAATAATAATCCAAAGGCATATGGAAAATTATAGAAGCTTAAGCCAGCACTATAATAGTGTCCCTTGCATAACCACATATACGGATGTAAATATTCTTTATCTAAACCATCACCATAAGCTTCAAGTTGGGCATTAATCATAAGTTCTTTAAGCTCAGTACTACTTAAAGAGCTTTCTTCTCTCCTATTAAATAAATTAGTTTCAAATATATATCTACTTAATATATCCACAATAACTTGAGTACTATCACTGATTTCCGCTTCTAAAATTGAAAAAGCTTCTTCTTTACTAGCAGTTTTAATAGCAGCCTTTTTAATTATTGTTTCGCAAAATGTTGATGCTGTCTCTGCTATAGGCATAGGATAATCACTGTTTAAGATGCTCTCCTCTTTTAAGCACTCTCCATGATAACCATGTCCTAGTTCATGAGCAAGAGTAACTACATCACTAAAGGTATTTCCATAGTTAAGCATTAATCTACTTTCTCCTAACATATGAAGTCCAGCACAAAATGCTCCTCCAACCTTACCCTCTCTAGGATAAACATCTATCCAGTTATTATCAAAAGCTTTTCTCGCAAAATCTGCTAACTTATCACTAAAAGTTCTAAAGTTATCTTCAACAAATACTTTGCCCTTCTCATATTCAAATTTCATATCTACATTACCCATAGGAGCAAATAGCTCATAAAAAGGCAATCCATTTTCATATCCTAAAAGTTCTGCTTTTCTCTTTAAATATTTTCTAAAAATAGGTAAGCTTTCCTTCATTGCTGAAATCATAGCATCTAAAGTCTCTTTATCCATCCTTGAATTAAATAGTGTTTCCTCTAGTGGAGATCCAAATCCTCTTAATTTACAAACAGTTATAACTTCACCTTTTATTCCATTTAATGAAGCTGCTACTGCATCCTCTATTTTTTCATAGCCTTTAATTTCTGCTTCATAGGCTTTTTTTCTTATATCTTTATTTTTATCATAGGCTAAATTTCTAACTACTGATAATGGAAGTTGTTTTATTTCTCCCTCTTCTTCAATATCAACTTTTAAATTGGAAACTAAAAGCTCCATCATTTTATTCCAAGCTGAAGATCCACTATTACTCATTTTAGCAATAATACCTTCTTCTTTATCACTTAGTAGGTATTTACTTCTTTTAGATATTTCATTTAAATAATACTCATGTTCTTTTAATAATTGGGAATCTTCAATTATATGCTGTAAATTTTCAATAGAACCTATAAATTTATTTATTTTAGCCAATGGTTCAGCTGTTTCACTATATTTATTTTCAAGTATCTCTAAATTTTTAGGGCAATTTCATTTTTAGTATCTACATAATATTAAGTGAAGCATAGCTAATAATTTATTAAATAAAGTAGTCATATTTTTATAGAGAGAAATGTACTCTTCTAAAGTTTTTTTCAAATTACCACTATAACTTAATTGATTTCCAAAATCCTTAAAACTGTGGATATAATCCTCTAATTTAGCCATATCTTCTTTAAACACAATACTTTCAAAGGAATCATATAGTTCCTTTAAACTCCATTTATGCTCCATTTTTTCTCCTCCAATTCAATATAACTTTAGGTTAGAATATTTATTAAATTAGTCTATTATTCTAGTTTTCTTTAAGTATATATCAGTATCCTAAAAAATAACTAGTAAAAATTTAAATGAATATTTTATATCATATAAATATGACTTTTTTAATAATGCAGGATTATGAATCTAATCTGTAAGTATATAGTATGAGAAATAAACTAGTAGTTTAATCTTATACTCTCTAATTACTACGCATATATATTAAATCCCTTTTATTATATATTAGAAAGTTTATAAATATATTTAAATGTAAAAATTTATTTAAAAAGCTTATTAAAACTATAATAAATTTTATGTTAAAATTAGCATAAATGTATTTCTAAAGTAAAATTGGAAAGGATAAAACCATGTATATTAATGATCTTACAAATAATAAAACCGAAAAACTGAAAAAAAGCATTATTGCCTCTACTTTTGTATCTATTGCAGCCCAAATGCATATAAACTTATTATTAACTAATTTTAAGATATCTATAGCCATTATTTTATTTCCTATCTTTTTATATATTTTTGAAGACTTAGATATAATAATAACTACTATTTTTTCTGCATTTGGTGTGTATTTTTTAAGAGTACTTGTGCATTTTGTTAATACTGGCGTTTATCAAGATATTCTGTATGCATATTTTCCTGAAATATTTTTTTATCTTTCTTATGGTATACTTTTCAGCTTTTATAAGAAATTTAACTCTAAATTTAAAATTAAGAAAATTTTTATAAGTTTTGTAATTATTGATTATTTAGCTAACTTAGTTGAAATAACTATAAGATTAGGTCCTGGTATCTTTGATTTTAAAATTCAACAAGGTATTTTGTTTGTAGCTATAATACGTTCTTTTCTAATTTGGGTCTTATTAACGTCTTTAGATTACTATGGAATATTTCTTTTAAAAAATGAACATGAGCAAAGATATAAAAAACTCTTATGGGTTACTTCTAAGCTTAGAACAGAGATATTTTGGATGGAGAAAAATATGTATCATATTGAAAGCACCATGACCACCTCCTATAAGCTTTTTGAAAAAATAACCGATAATGAAGATAGCGAAACTTGGGCAGATTCAGCTCTTACAATAGCTAAGGATATACATGAAATTAAAAAAGAATATTCTTTAGTAGTAAGAGGTGTTAAAGAGGCATTGGAAGATAAATTAAATGATAATGGTATTTATTTTAAAGATATTATGAAGATATTAAAGGAAAGTATGGAGAAAGAAGTGGAGTTCTTAGATAAAGACATTAAACTCTATTTTTATTTTGAAAGAGATTTTTTTACTAAAAAGCATTATTATCTTATGTCTATATTTAGAAATATAATCATGAACGCTATTGAAGCTATTAAAGATAAAGATAAGAGTAACTCAATATGGTTTAAACATACTGAAAATGAAATGTACCATATATTTAAAATAAAAGATACTGGTTCTGGTATAAAAGATGAACATCTTAGCTTAATATTTTCTCCTGGCTTCTCTACTAAAATAAACTATACTACTGGTGAAATTAATAGAGGTCTTGGCTTAAGTTTAGTAAAAGATATCATAACAAACGCATTGCAAGGAGAAATTGAAGTAAATTCTATAATTGAAGAAGGAACTACTTTTATCATACGAATTCCTAAAAATGTATTGGAGGAAATTTAATTATGAGATTTTTTTTAATTGATGATGATATAAGTATAATTAATATATTAAAACTTATTATTGAAGATAGAAACCTCGGAAAGGTTATTGGTTATGCAACTAATGGTATTGATGGTTTTGAAGATATAAAGGAATTAAAGCCTGATGTAGTAATTGTAGATTTGCTTATGCCCTATAAAGATGGCATTACTATAGTAAAATCTTGTAAAGAATCCAATTTAAAAATTAATTTTATAATGCTATCTCAAGTTACTTCAAAGGATATGATAGCAAAAGCCTATGAAAACGGAATTGAATTTTATATTCAAAAACCTGTAAATGCTATAGAAGTTGAAAATGTAATTAAAAAAGTAACAGAAAATATAAATATGAATAGAACTTTAGGTAAGATTCAAGATTTATTTGTAACTGAAACACCTCTAAATATAGAAACTCCCAAAAAAGATAATACCTACATAAACAAATTAAAAAACATACTTCAAAAGCTTGGTATCATGGGTGAACTTGGCAGTAAAGATATCATTTTAATTATAGAATATTTACAGAAACATAATGAAACTATCTCAGATTACACTTTAAGAGAGCTTTGCAGCAAGTTTACTGATAATCCTAAATCTATGGAGCAACGGATTAGACGTGCTGCTACTGTTGGAATGATAAATATAGCAAATTTAGGCTTAGAGGACTATATGAATGAAACATTTATTGAATATTCTAACGGGCTGTACAATTTTGAACAGATAAAAAAAGAAATGGATTGTATCAGAGGTAAAACCAATATTCACGGAAAAATTAATATAAAAAAATTCATAAACGGTATAATTTTTTATAGTGAAAGATAATACTTATGCAATTGAAAATTGACGATTGGCAATGGATAATTGTGGATAATTTTCCTTACGGAAAAAGTTTTGAATTGATTTCTTTTTGAAATGACATAGTCACTTTTATTTTAAAAGACTATTAAAGAAATTAATTTGTAAGAATTAATTTCAACCATAATTGTCAATTGTCCATTCTCAATTCTCCATTGATTAAAGTTGTGAATTAAACATCCAAGAGGTTAGCTATATTGACTTTTTAAGTAATTTATCTCTAAATGAAGTCCTTAATCAATATTGAAGTGCACCATTCATTTGTTTGCTTTTTATCAAGAAGTGTATAACCATATTTATTTACTTCAGTTATAACAAGATCAAAGGTCCACTCTACAAGACCAGATATCAATAGTTTTCCACTTTTTTTCATATGACGATCTATAAAGTCCATAAACATTTGTGTTTCTTCTCCACCAATATTTATAAATATGTAATCATAGCTGTCTATAAGAGTGATTTCATCATCTAAGGCATTACCCACTAAAACATCTATGTTTTCTAACGAGTTTAAGGAAGCATTTAGATTTATTTCTTCTTTTACATCTCTTATATCTATGGAAGTTACTTTTTTAGCATTTTTAATAGCTGAAGCTATTGATAATATGCCGGAACCTGTACCAATGTCTAAGACAGTCTTATTTGTAAAATCTTCTTCTAATATAAAACGAAGGCAGTCTTGAGTTGTCTCATGAAGTCCTGTACCAAAAGCTCCTTGTGGAATAAAGTTTATTTTGTTTTTTCCTTCTACAGTATAATCTGGAGATGCAATTATCCATCCATTATTTAAATCTATTGGTTCAACATTTTGATTAAACTCAACATTTTTTATTTCAGTTATAGATACATTAGATAAATTAAGAGTACTTGCTACTATACTTTTTTGTTTTTTTGCCTCGTTGTAATTTTCACTTTCTACAACAATATTGAAATTTATTTTTTCATCTTTATTTTCGTAATATCCATATCCGTAATCCGTAGTGGTTATAGTTATTGGAGTTTCATAAAATACATTGTATATATCTACAATATATAATTTCTCTGCTGCTTCTTCAGCTTTTGAAAGAGGGTAATCAAAAGTAAGTTTATACATAAAAGTGTTCCTCCTTATTTGTTTATCTTTAGTATTGACATTATTTTTTAGTTTCTTAACTACAATGAGGTATTGCTTTAGGCGTAGATCCTGTAGTTAATGCGACTTTAATCAATATTGGAGAAATGATTTCTATAGCAGCAGAGCAATCTCCTTATTTAATGGGATTCCTACTAGGCGGAATTATGAAAATGATTTGCACATCTCCATTAAGTTCAATGGCATTAACTGCTATGCTTGACCTTAAGGGTTTAGCAATGGGTATTGCATCTATTGCCTGTGTAGGTGGTTCATTTACAAACGGAATGATTTTCCACAAATTAAAATTAGGAAATAAAAGCAATGTTGTCGCTGTAATGCTAGAGCCTTTAACTCAAGCACATATCGTAACTGCCAATGCTATACCAATATACGTTTCTAACTTTTTTGGTGGTGGACTTTCAGGATTAGCAGCTGCACATTTTAAAATTATAAATAATGCTCCAGGAACAGCTTCTCCTATTCCTGGGTTATTAGCACCTTTTGGCTTTAACAATCCTCTAAATGTAGTTTTAGCAGTAGGTCTTAGTGTTCTAGGTGGATTACTAGCTGGTGAAATTGGAAGTAGAGTATTTAAAAAACGAAAGCTCCTCAAAATATCAATACTATAAATGAGGTTGCATAGACTTTATATAATTAAAAATTTATAAAAATTTTGAAGGCTTCTCTTTTGTAGTAGAAGTCTTTAATTTTATATATTAAAAATTATCTTTACCTTGCCAAGAATAGTAATTTCATATATATAAGTTTAAACTTCCGAACAATGTTCACCCCTACAAAATACCACCTATTATTAAGAATTAAAAATAAAGAATTAAGGTTAAAGCTCCAATGCCTTTGAAGTTTTTTAAGAAATTCGCTAAAAGTGAATTCCTTCCTTAATTCTTCATTCTTAAATATTAATTCTTAATTTTTATACTTGATATCTATAACACTTATGTAATATTTTCTTACATATCACATTGCTCTATTTCTACCATCCATGCTCCACATTCTTTACATACAATTATACTTACTATAAAATCATTATCTATAGCTTTTCTCTTATATAGGTCAGTATATATACCTTCTTCATAATCCTTTGAAATAGTACTTATAATGTATTTATTGTTTTTAGTAAATACGAAGAAGTGATATTCTAGAAAATCATAATGTTTTCTACCTTCTCCCTTACCAGCCTCACATACATCACAACGTCCATCAAAATATTCTAAATCAAAACTAACTTTATCACTGTTATTTAAAAGTTCTATAAGGGTTTCATACTCAAAGCCTTCAATGTTTTCATCATAAATATATTCAAGGTTGTCTTCTTTTAGCTCATATTCTCTATTTTCAAAGTTAAATTTATATTTCATTGTAAAATCACCTCATATAATATATTAAGTATATTATATATTTTTATATAATCATTTATTAAATTCTCAATTTATGTATATTTACATAAAATAATTATTCAAATCATAGGAAAATATTTTATAAATTATATATTAAAGTTCCTAAACAACTTTATATAAAGAAAAACTGTAATAAGATCACAGTAATATAATGGCTGTATATAAACAATAAAAGTTTAAAGAAGGAAATAGTATTATTTTCTATTATTTTATAAGCTAAAATAATTAATTTATAAAACAAATAAAAATACTATAAGAAAAAGCCCTATTAATATTGCTAATGATATTGCAGTAATTTTCCAGCTTCCAGCTGTGATAAATTTATTAGGATCATATCAACTCTTTCTACATTGATCTTTATTCTTTGATGCTTTATTAAAAGAATTTAATGGCATGCTATTTCCTCCTTATGATTTATCTAATATATATCAAATTTTTAGAAATTAAATATTAATAATCTAGAATAAAAAATTAAAGACTCTTATATTTAAATATCTGCATAGATTTCAAATGCTAATAAGTAAACTTAGTATAATTATTAACCTTCCATTGTTTGTTTTCTTGTTCTAAACATATAGATTTTGATATTTCTTTTACTTCATCTTTATTATCACTACTTTTCTTCCAGAATGTAATTTTATAAGTGTAGGTTACATAACCAGCATTTTTTTCTGTTTTCTCTAGAACAATATTATATACACTTAAAGTTTCTTTCTTAGAGATATATTCACTTAATCTATTTATATATTTCATATCATTTATTAATGTAAGCCGTGCATCACTAGTCATACAAGATGCTAGTGAATCTTCAAGCAATTTAGCAACCTCTTTTTTGTTTTTGCTGTTATTTCCTAACGTCCTCATTAAGTCATATTCCTTTGATCCTACAGTATAAAACTTATTTATAAATTCTCTAGCTGCCTTATCTATTTTATCTTGTTCATTTTCAAGAGTCACTTTATATGTCTTTTCTTTACAATTATACTCTGAAGGTATCTTTGAAGGTATTGATATCATAGCAGTTTTTTCATTATTCCAGGTTATAAAAGACGCACCAATAAGATTTTTGGCTTTTATAACATTTCTACCATCTTTAATATAGCCAGAAATTACAGGTACTATATTTTCTTCAATTATTGTAACATCTTTAATTTTTCCTTCACTAAAAGTCCCTCCATAAATATTTACATTGCCAGTACTATCTTTAAGTTGGTAATAAATTATTTTATTTTCATGTGGAGATAAGCTATATATTGGTATCCACATGCCCTTTTCATTTCTCCCGCCTGCTATTAATTTATTTATTGAATTTTTGGAAGCATTATAATAAAATATTCCTATACTTTCATTATAAATCCCCCTAAAAATAATATTACCATCCTTTAATACATTGAAATTGCATATAAAATCCTCTTTTTTAGGTAGTGTAATTACGGATTCAACTTCTTTCATATTATCAGCTTTTACCTTATAAATACCTTCCTTATCTGATGCAGCATTAAAATAAATATTTTTTCTATCATCACTTTGAGTTTGAAGATTATATGGTCCATCTTTTCTTTCCATATTCAACAATTCCAATTTTTCACCAAAAAGTTTTAATTTTACCATATCACCACTTTTTCCTAATTCTTCTGGAATAACACTATATGATGGTTTGTAGGTAGCATCCCAAAATTCTCCATCAAATATCTCTTTTTCTTCTATTAATTTCTTAGTTATTTCTAACTGAGAATCTTCTTTAGAAGCTTGCGATAGATTTTCTTCTAAAATTACTGCATTATCTTTTAGATGTGTACCACATCCACTAAGAAACACTACAATTATACTTAGTAATATTGTGATTCTTTTTTTCATTTTTAAATCCCCCCAAAATTTCAACACTTCTTATATAAATTTTAGCTTGTATATATTGCCATAGTTTATCTACTTATTGCCAAAGTATTGCTAATTTAAAGGGATTTTAAATTTTACTAGTTTAAATTCATTATTTATATCCTCTATGGTAAAAATACCTTTGTGAAGTTCTATTATATTTTTACATATACAAAGCCCTAATCCCCTACTTCCAACTTCTTTTTCTTCATTATCTGCAAATTTGTTTTTAATATCAATCTCATAGTAATTATCAATAATATTTGCCTTTACTTCTATAGTACTATTAGACTTACCATATTTTATACTATTATCTAAAAGGTTAATTATAACTTGTTTTAATTTACTTTCATCTCCATAAATATATATATTATCCTGTACATGATCCTCTATATCCATATTATATTTATTTGCTTTAAAGCTCATATGATAACACAAATTCTCTAATAGTTTAGAAAAATTGAATCTTTCAACTTCTATCTTTTTATGGTCAAAGGAATCTAACTTTGATATTTCTAGAAGTTCTATGACCATTTTTTCTAATCTGCCGCTTTCATCTTTTATATGATTTATGGCCTTTTTTGAAAATTCCTCATCACTAAATTCTTCTTCATTAAGAATTTCTGCATACCCTGATATTGTGGTAAGAGGAGTTTTTAATTCATGAGTTACATTATCAAAAAATTTTTTTCTATATGCTTGAATTTCCTTTAAAGTTTCTATTTGGCTTTTTATTTTATCCTTCATGTTTATAAAATCTTCAGAAAGTTTTCCTATTTCATCCTGGGACTTTATAGAAATCTCTACATCATAATTACCTTTAGCAACTTCTCTAGAAGCCTCACTTAATTTCATAATTGGATTAGTTATTTTTATGGACAAAAGATAGGAAAAAATAAAAATTATTGTAAAGGTTATTACAACAATTATTCTTACTATATTTAAAAGATTATTATTTCCCTCATATAAATAGGTATAGTCCTTACTAAATCGTACTATCCCTAAGAAATTTTTATTAATATATAATGGATAAGATAGATTTACAATGGTTTTGTTTTCTATATTATTCACTAAAAAAGAAAGCTTGTCTTGTTTTGCCATATTTAAATCTTCATTACTTCCTAAAATTACATCCTCTTTAAAATTAGGAAAAACAGTAACATCTTCACCACCATAGGAACTATTCAGTATATTACCATCTTTATCATATAATGAAACATTACAATTATTTTTATCACTAAGTTCTACTATTATATCTGTTGTATTATCTTTAAAACCTTTTTCACTTATCTCTATAGAATTTAAAACAAAATACTGTGTTATATAACTTTGAGAGTTTTGATAAAGAATCATCATCTCTTTACTTAAGATTACTTTGTTGTTTTTCTCTATATTCTTACTTATAAAAAAATTTAATATATAAAAAGCTATAGAAAATACAGCTAAAAATCCTATCAAAAACTTATATTTTAACTTCATGACCTTACCTCATCTTATATCCAACTCCAAATATAGTTTCTATAATAGAAAGATTGTTTTTATCATCCAACTTTTTTCTAAGCCTTTGAACATGGACATCAACAGTGCGAATATCTCCATCATAATCCATAGTCCAAACACTATCTAAAAGAGTTTCTCTCGAAAAAACTCTCCCTTTATTTTCACTAAATAGCAGCAATAAATCATATTCTCTCGGCTTTAATTTAATTTCTTCGCCATTCTTTTTTACTATTCTGCTTTTAGGTATAATCACAATATTTTCTGATACTATGATATCCTTCTCCTGATATTTTTCTATATAATTATTATTAAAATTTTCTATTCTTCTCAATGCTACCTTAACTCTTGCTACTACTTCTCTAATATTAAAAGGTTTTGTTATATAATCATCAGCTCCCATTTCAAGTCCTAGAACCTTGTCCATAATATCGTCTCTTGCAGTAACCATCAAAATAGGAATCTTATATTTTACTGTTATTATCTTGCAAATTTCAAAGCCATCAATATCTGGCAGCATAAGATCCAATATTATTAAATCTGGTTTAAAACTTTCTACTAAAGCCATACCTTCCCTTCCATTTAATCCATATACAACTTCCATTCCTTCTTTTCTAAGGGAATAGTACATTATATCAATAATTGATTTTTCATCTTCTATAATTAAAATTTTATTCTTATTAACCATGTCCCCACCCCATAAATATCATTATCATAATTTTACAATAAAGTTATTGCCAAAGTGTATACTTGTTGGGTTTAATAATAAACGCCTTCAGTAACTGCTTAATTTATCCAATGCTCATTTACTTAAATACCACATTAGCTTATGTAAGACTTTATACATACTAGCTAATATTCTCATTATTAATAATCTTTCTGTTTCTAAAAAAACAAAAAAGATTAGATTACCTAATCCTTTTATACTTTCGTTAATAATTACTTTTTCTTCTATAACTATTCTTTTTCCCCTAGCTATTTATCTTTTCTATTCTATACATGCTTTCATCACTACTAATATTACTCTCATTATTATTATTTGCATTGACCACTTGTTGTTTTTCTAAGACTAACTAATGATTTTTCCTTATTTATAATCAATGTTACAAAAATTTCATATGCATCTGAATCAAATCTTAAATATGTAATTTCATTTTTATCATCAATTACTTCCATGACAGTTTCTCTGTTGTCAACAACTTCTCCATCTTTTCCTTTTGTATATATATCTCCTATCCTAGTAAAAAAATTAATATTTTTAGTTAGTATTTTTATCTTTATATATTGTTTTATTTTAAGATTTTCCGGGCTAACATTGCCAAAAAAGTATAGCTCTTTACCATCTAACCACACTTGAAAGTCTCTATTTGCTATTACTTCATTTCCATATTTAAAATGGATAATATGCAACTTAAAAGTTTCTTCAGGAATTTTATAAGTCTCTTTAATTTCCTTTTCTTCAATAACACTTTTCTTCTCTGGTTTAAATATAAAATAAATTAAAGCTACCATCATAACAATAAAAGGTATAGGGTATTTAACTATAAGTCCTATTACCAGTAAGATAAAAAATCCTTTAATATAACATCCCATTTTTAAAATCTCCATCACAATTATTATTGATATTTTTATAAAAATTTATATATTCTATAACTTGTCCATTAATGTTTAACCATGTTTAATTTTTTTTTAACTTTAATGTAACATCTTTTCTTACCTTATTGAATAAACTATCATAATAATTGGACAACTCTTCTGAATATTTTTTATTACCTTTAATAATCTAGTATATTTTAGCTCTTTCTCCCATAGTTCTTCCCTAACTTTTTAGATTTAGTTTTCCACTATATTAAATAAAAGTTAGCATTAAAATCAAAAATAATAATCTTTTAATTTCTCTCTTAAATTCTAAATTGCTATATCGAATTTATCATATATTTACAATGATTTCAATAGTTTCATAATTTAACAAATACTATTCTATAGAACATTTTTATTTATATATCAAGCTTAAACTCTTTTGCAATCTCTTTAAATAAATCAAAACCACCTTTAATATAGATTATTTACTAAAAATCTATATTAAAGGTGGTTTAAAATTTTATAAATGGAAAATTAATTAAGCAAAAGCTTATATATCGAAATTCAAGCCTATTCTTAATATTTATATTAATTTTTATAATTTCTACATATTATAAAATTCATTGATTTATAAAACTTTGAAATTTATTCTTCAAATCCTTCTGGGAATTTTGCATTATGATATACGTTTTGAACGTCATCGTCATCTTGGCCCAGAATCCTTGAAATCACTTGGTTTGCATGAATTTTTAACAATTTTATAAATGTATGTATGTCATTGTAAATAGTTTTTATAAATCTTAATGTACATAAAATATATCATTATCAAAATTAGAAAACAATATATTATTTATTTCTAAACATTCTGCATAAATGATTAACTTTCTCATCAATTGAGATTGTATTGAGTTTTCTGTGTAACCAAGCAAAATAATATTACAAAGAGTATTTACATATTAATATATTTGTAATTAAAAAAGGATTATTAGATACAATTTCTAATAATCCTTTTGATTTATACATCATATGTTAAGGTTCAACCAAGTAAACGAAAATGGTGGAGAATTACAAATTGCATTTAAATACATCTTATGTTAAGGTTCAACATAATCAGAAAACATCAAAAGTTTTTAATACTATCAATTTAAATACATCTCATGTTAAGGTTCAACAAAAGAGAACTTGTGATTTTCAGTTCCCTTTTTGCTTTAGTTGAATTATTTTTCTATTTAAAATTGTTATTAAATGTTTCAACTATTTTATCCTTATCTTTATGTTCATCGTAGTTAAGCAACATGAACCCATCTTTATAAAGCACTGGCATATTTTTGCCCATTAAAGATACTTCCCCATCTTTTGCTTGTTTGACATATTCTTTCCCATTTTCTAACAAGTTCTTATTATCATAGAAATACAATTCAACTGTATCATCGTTTATATCAAACTTAATTCCGTTATTTGCTCCAATCATTTGATACATAACTTCTTTATTTTCTCCAACTGTCATTCCAGCTTCAGCAAATGATTGCTTTATAGAGTCTATTGTGACATCTTTAGCTTTAGAATTACCACATCCAACTAATAAAAAAAGTATAGACATAGAAATTATAATTGCTGATAATATTTTTTTCATAAATTCTCCCCCTTTTATGTACTTTTATGTACATAAATATCTCAACATTTTATACAATTTTATACAACCAAGCATTAATTATAGCTTTAATTCCTCTATTTACACAGAATATATTATTAATGTAAGATTAATAAATAGATAATTAAACACATATAGTAAAAAAATTCCTACATAATTATATATAGCTTTATTCGACACTTTATTTTATAGTATCCACATTGATGGATAAAGAATATTTAGATTTTTTATAATAAATTTATATATCCCTACATAGTAAAAGTAATCACCATTTCATTGATAAATATAAAATAGAAATTCATTATGAGAAAACTCCTAACGAAAACACTACATTTAATATATTTAAAGTAAAAAAGGACTATTAGGTACAATCCTAATAATCCTTTTTATTAATTACATCATATGTTAAGGTTCAACTAGGAATCTAATTATCCATATATAACAATAAATAGAATTTAAATACATCTTATGTTATGGTTTAACAAAAGGAATTTCGATACAAGAAAAAATTGCTTTACAATTTAAATACATCTTATGCTACGTGGTTTAACCACTGCACTCAAGCCATTCTTTATTTTCATTATAACCTGTAATACATTGAAAATAAAGACTTTATTTAAAATTTTACCAACCATCTTATATTTTCAAAAAATTTAATAAAAACCTCTTTATAACCCTAGATGTTTCAATAGTTTAAGAAGAGTTTTATCTTCTTTGAGGTTGGTAAAATTAATGTTTAATTGTTACTTTAACTAATCTAACAATTGCCTATTTAATCGTGATATACATAATCAGCACTACTAAGTGCATAACACTAATCTATAGCAATTTTCAACCTTATTATACTCTTAATTAATCTTATTTTTTATATCTTGTACGTCTTTTTTTACATTCTCAATCACATTTAATTTCGCTGCTAGATCTTGTATAATAGATTGGTTCTTATCTATAGTAGCATTTAATCTGTTCTCTCTTTCTTGTGTAGTTTTAAGAACATAAATTAATAAGAATACAAATAATGCGTATTTTAATCCTTTACTAATTGCTACTTTTATTACTTCTTGTTCCATATTCTCACCTGTTGTTTTAGTTTACTTTAAATTCAATAATCATAATTATGATTATGTAATATAATTTAAGTTTTTATCATAAAAATTGGCAAGAAAAAAGACCTTATGGTCCGTTATCTTGCCTTTAAAATGTATTTAGTTTTATATCGTAAAAATATCAAAATACGAACTAATCATTAACTGGTTCAAGTCTATCTTCATATATATAGTCTTAAATGATTTGGAAACAAGACTAAATAGCACCAATGGTTTTCTTCATATTTTTTTAAATTTTATAATTCCTATACGGTCAAATTCTTTGTCTTTAACCTTTTGGTCTATTTCATACATAAATTTAAGCCTTCCTTCATAATATATTTGAATTTCCACATGCGAAATATAGCAAATTCCTTTCTGAATAATACGGTATTTTAATATATTATTTATATTTACTTTTAAGTTACTTAACAAATTGGAATTTATATAATTAATTTTAATATTTAAGATTCTTCAATCAATTTCTTCTCACTTCTCAATGCTTTAGCAATATTAGTGCCTCCATTACGTTCACATAGTTCTATTTCACTATCAATAACCTTTAGCATCTCTTTCTTAGTGATTATATTATGCTCATGTTCCAATTCAGCATCACCCCAAAATTCTGGATAAGTATAGTCAAAATAATACTCATTCATTGATGTTACACCATATATAACTACTTCAATTGGCCCAAAACAATAATAATTTATTATTGCTCTTTTACCATCCTTATCAGCCACCTCAGATGGCATGCAATGATAAAAATTTCCTATAAATATTCCATTCATTATACCCCTCCAAATTCCTTATCTCTGCATTACTCATATATACCCTCCATAAAAAATAAATTCTATCGATAATTAATACTATAATAGCAAAAATAGGTAAAAATTTAAAGTCACTATAATTTTTACATAATCTTTCCCAATATAATCTATGATTCTGTTCTGTTAAATATATAGGATTACTAACATCTAATCTACTATTTCAATCTTTACTTAATTCTATAATATGATGTACTCATTCACCTTGTATTATCTTTCCCGTTCTATAGTATTCCAGTATATCTATTGCGTAATAATCAGCAATCACTACATCTCTTATTTTCTTCCAACTCTTATCATTATAAAAATCTTGATATTTCTTTTGTTCTTTATCCTTACGCCTTCTACTTTGGTATTCTCTATATCTTTCCTTTTCGCTTTCATCCCATTTCCTCTGATGATAATCGCAGTAAATCACTCCATGCTCTACTATCTTATTACATCCAGTTTTGCTACACTTCTTTTTTAATGACATTAGATTACCTATTCATATAAATAAAAAAGATAGATAATCCTATGTTTAGAATATCTATCTTCTTATTTATAATATTATATTTAATTTATGAGAACATTTATCTACTTTTCAAATTTAAACGATTCATTTTCCATTATAAATTCTTTGGTAATACTGAAACCACATAATTTAAGAATATCGTATGTTCCTCTTGGTCCTTCTCCCCAATAGCCACATGAACATGAATTAATTAAATGTATCTCTTCATTCTTATCATTAATTAATACTAATTTATACTCAGCTTCATCTTTTTTACCATGCATCTCAACTGATATAACAT
Source organism: Clostridium sp. Marseille-QA1073 (assembly GCF_054863625.1). NCBI lineage: Bacteria > Bacillati > Bacillota > Clostridia > Eubacteriales > Clostridiaceae > Clostridium > Clostridium sp. Marseille-QA1073. Next base: position 349,726 of record NZ_JBSVQM010000001.1, read on the forward strand.
TTCCAAAGGCATCTTTATATCTCTTGAAAAATTCTAAACCTCCTTGAGTCGAACCATCACAATTATTATTTATTATCATTGCCATTATAATTACACCTCCATTTTATATAACTATTTCTACATTTTAGGATATAATCCTTCATTTGTCGATTATTTATGCACATAAAAATAGCACCTAGTTTCCTAAATGCTATAAAAAAGAGGCCTGTTAAAAGAGATTTTTTTATTAGTATTTTTATTAATCACTTAAAACCTCTTTGCTCCACTCAGCTCCTCTATCAGCTTCAAATACTGTTTTGATAATTAACAGAATTAAACCTCTGTACTTTAATCAGATTTTCTTTCAATTTTAAGAATTTTTCCTGTATCAGCATTTACTTCAACCTTATACAATCCAGTATCATTTCTAATGTCAACTTCATAGATTAATAAATTATTTTTATAATCTATTCTAACTTTTTCTACCCGACCTGGAACTCGCTCTGAAGCGATTTGTATAGCTGCTTCGCTATTAATCCTATAGGTTCTCCAGTAATCATCCCATAGCCTATAATAAATATCTCTCATTATATTAAACTCTTCCTTTTTAAGTATTCACATTATCATTATATGTAAATTTTTAAGAGTTAGTGCTTTATAATAATGTACATACCGCCTATCACATCAAAATAAAATAGCACCTAGTTTCCTAGATGCTATGATTATCTAATTTATTTACTTATTTCATATTCTCTAACTTCAAAAGATACTATTTTATCATGTACTATATATTCTTTTACTGATGTATATGGATTAAGCTTTTTATCAAATGAATATAATGCTGAACCTTTGCCATTAGCTCTTTCTTCATACCAGTTTATGAATTTATTTACTTCTTCCATGCTTACATCATATTCTTTTGTAGCTCCATTTACTAAAGAAATACTTAGAATTGCATTATTCTTATTTTCTTCTGCTAATTTACTTACATTTACTTCACAAGTAGCTGTTAAATCAGTATTTTCTACTTTAGCTGTTATTGTTGCTTGTCCTTCTTTTATAGCTGTTACATTTCCTTCTTGGTCTACTGTTGCTATTGTTTCATCACTTGAACTCCATACAACTTTCTTATTTACTGCATCTTCAGGTAATACTGTAGCTGTTAATTTATCTGAATTGCCTTCTACTAAATTTATGGATGTTTTATCCAAAGTTATTGATTGTTCACTTACTTCATATGGCAATAACTCTCCATCTTCATCAATGTCTATTGCATCCAATCCAGTAACATTTCCGTGGTCTGCATTTTCTGCAACAGTTATAATCACATTATGATTTCCTGGATTTAATCCTAGCTTCTCAAAAGATAATCTTCTATACTTTTTTGCGAATAAGTATAATTTTCTCCATCTATGCTTATATTAACAACTTTGGGTTTATCTATATTACCATTAGTAAGTATTCTTAATTTGGTTCCATAGAACCTAAATTTAATATCATTTCCTATCTTCTTACTAAATGTTATAGAGGAATTATAGTAGTACGGATCTGTATTATTTATTTTCCACTCCCCATTATATTGTATTTTGAATTTGAATCGTCATATCTTTTCCATCCTTTTTCCGGAAGCTTAATCTGATCTCCAACTTTTGCACTATTTTCAGGTGTATTATTTAAATTTTGCGTACCTATAACCGCATCATCAAATGAAGCAGCTTTTACTATTTTTGCATTATTAAAACTTAATGACATAAATACAAATGCAAACATTAGTATTAAAATTGATTTTAATTTTCTTTTCATTATTTTATCCCCCTTGTGTAATTTGTACATATGCATTATATACTGTATAAATTTGCATATTCAAGGATAAATTTACCATAATTTAGGTCATATTTTTTAAAACTTTATAATTATTGTAAAACATATTTAAAAATATATATTCTATTTAAATATATTTGTCAAATTAGAAATGATTAAGATATTTATTTGAATTTCTTTATCAAGTTTTAAATTATTTATAGGAATAATAATCACCTACTTTTTAAACTTTTAAACAAAAAACACCTATTTAAAATTAGGTGTTTTAAGCTCGTATTAATATTATCTATTAGATTTTAAATCATTTAATATACTACTAAAATAATCTTTATCTCTGATAAATAATCATTTTGTATTATACATTTTCTCAGTCTCATCATATATTTTTTTAATAAAGGACTTACGCTAACCTGTCTTTCTTTATTTCCTTTACCTCTAAGCATTGCAGTCTTATCTTTAATATCATCTTTTAATAAGGTACAAGTTTCATTATTTCTTGCTCCTGTATCTATCAAAAAAGCTATTAACATTTTGTTTCTAGCTTCCAAATACGTAGTGAATTTATATGCCTCTAACATATTTACTATTTCTGTATCTGTAAAAGTATTCATAATAACTTTACCTTCTTTTTGCCAACCTACTTTTAGACATGGGTTTTCTTCTAGATATTCTTCTTCCATGCAGTATTTTAAAAATGCTCTAACAGTTTTTAAAACAGCATTCGCATATGTAGGTTTGCACCTTTTTTGCATCAAAAATTTAAAATATTTCTTAATGTGCATGGATTTTATACTTTCTAATTCTGTAATGTTAAATTCTTTATTTAAATAATTAAAAAACAAAATATTATTATTTCTATAACCTTTTATTGTTTTTTCAGAATAATTCTTTACCTCACAGTCAAATATAAATTCTTTTAAAACGTCATTTAATTCCATAAAAATAAAACACCTCCAAATGCATTTTTTATACATACATTTAAAAGTGTTATATTTCATCACAAAATGATTAAAAAACGTATATCATCATGTTTCTTAATCAATCATATCGTCTAAAGCATTGATATTGCTTTACTCTTCAAATCCTTCTGGGAATTCTGCATTATGATATACGTTTTGAACGTCATCGTCATCTTCTAGTGCATCTAGCATTTTTTGTATTTTACCTGCTGTTTCCATATCTACTTCTGAGTTAGTGTCAGCAACTAATTTAACTTCTGCTTCTAAGAACTCTACTCCGTTTTCTTCAAGAGATTCCCTTACTGCTCCAAAATCTTCTGGTGTAGTAGTTACTACATAAACTTCATCTTCAGAAGCAAAATCTTCTGCTCCTGCTTCTAGAGCCATCATCATTAATTCATCTTCATCAAGGTCATCGTTTTTTTCTATAACAATTTCACCTTTCTTTTGGAACATGAAGCTCACACAACCTGTTGAACCCATATTTCCACCATGTTTTGAAAAGGCATGTCTTACATTTCCTGCAGTTCTATTTTTGTTATCTGTTAGTGTTTCAACAATAACTGCAACTCCAGCTGCACCATATCCTTCGTACGTAATTTCTTCGTAGCTAACTCCTTCAAGTTCTCCTGCTGCTTTTTTAATTGCTCTAGTTATTGTATCTGATGGCATATTAGCAGCCTTTGCTTTAGCAATTACATCTCTTAGCTTATTGTTTGTTTCTGGATTTGCACCGCCATTTTTAGCAGCTACCATTAACTCTTTACCTATTTTAGTAAATATTTTACCTCTTTTAGCATCTACTTTTCCCTTTTTAGCTTGTATATTATGCCATTTTGAATGTCCTGACATTTAGTTCCACTCTCCTAACTTTATATGTAAGGCATCTAAAATAAAATTACTGGTCAGTATACTAGTTATGAAGATGCCTAAATAATGTTTTTGCATTGTATAAGGCATGTGAAAGAAAATAGTAAACCAAAGATGTTAGTATATTTTAGGCATATGAAATAAAATAACTAGTTAAAGATGTGAAATATATTTTGCATCAGACAAGTTCACAGGTTTTCATGATAGTCTAGATATCATGGAGTTCTGACGACGCAGTATGATACAAAATAGATGAACATACTGACTAGTTATTTTTTTGAATATGCCTCATATTAGACAAGGCGTCAGGTTCCGCTCATAGTACTCATAGTAGCACTATGGGTGGGTTCTGACAACGCAGTATAATGGAAAATAGACTAATATACTGGTCTATTATTTTTTTGAAAATGCCTAACTTTAAAATACTCCTTAAACATTATAACACAGTGATCTATCTTCTTTCAAATACCCTATATCACCTCTTTAAAAAGTCTATTTTCCATTTTAAAATAATATTCCTCTTCTTCTTCAGAAATTATTACTTTTCCATTAGTAGCCTCTACAAAACTCCCATGTATAGTGTCATAATTTTTACTTTCACAATACATTATAATCTCAACTTTATCTGTATACATAGTATCTTCTATATGCCATTGATTCTTACCACAAATATACTGAATTTTTCCTAATAGGTCATAGTCTAGTTTTACCTTTATCTCAAGTCCCTTGACTTTCTCGACTATTCCCCCAACTTTAATAGCTTCAGATGCACCTTTGGAATAAGCCCTAACAAGACCACCAGCCCCTAAAAGTATACCTCCAAAATATCTAGTAACTACTACTGCTATATCTGTTAAATCATTTTTCTTTATAACTTCTAATATTGGAATGCCTGCTGTACCTTGAGGCTCACCATCATCACTATATCTTTGAATTCCTTTATTTTCTCCTACTATATAAGCTGAGCAATTATGAGTAGCTTGCTTATGCATGGCTTTTATCTTTGCTACAAATTCTTTAGCTTCTTCTTCAGTTTTAACTCTTTTAGCATATCCTATAAAGACAGATTTTCTTTCTTCAAATTCTGCACTTGCTTCATCTTTGATAGTAAAATAGCTCATCCCTTATCCCTCCTCATAAAATATAATGAATTTAACCAATACTATCTTTTGTATCTTTAAAACTGTTTAGAAACTCTTCACAGGCTTTTTTTATATAAGGTCTGTCATTAATTTTATAAATTTCCTCTATTTTTTCTATGGCTTTTTCACTTTTTATTTTCTGTAAAGATTTTATAGCATAGCTTACTACTTGATTATTTTCATCTTGAAGTGCTCTTAAAAGTGCCATCTCCCCTTTTGAATCTCCTATTTTGCCTAAAGCTGATACAGACAATCTTCTAATATTAACAAATTTATGTACTGTAGACTTTATTAAAAAATCTACTGATTGAGAAGCTCTAAGTTCACCTAGTACCCATATTCCAAACTCTTTTTCTTTTAACGATACTTCTAAATGATTTTTTAATATATAATCTATGAGTTTTGTTTTATTAACCACATCTAGACTATTTAATATATATATTCTTTCTGATTTTCCTACCTTTGATAAAGTCTTAAAAAGCTCTTCTATATTTTGGCTTTTAACTACATACCTATATTTTATTTTACATGCTATTATATGCTTCTGCACTTCAGCTTTTTGCAAATTTCTAATAATACTTATAGTTTCTATGGATTTACCTTCTAAATGTAAGAAATAAGATATTTCTTCGTCACTATACTTTTCAGCAAAATTCCAATCAAACTTCACTAAACCATTATTCAATAATTTTCTCACCTCATCTTCAATACCTTAAACTGAGAAATAAAATATTTGACATGTAAAAGAAAATAACTAATCAAAAAATAAATCTTATATTTTGCATTGGACAATGAAACTATTTCTCTTAGAATATAGCTCTCTTGAAATTGTAATTATACAATATGATAAAAATAAAAAACATATTGATTAGTTATTTTTAAATATGCCTTATATTTAATTATAATATATAAGTTAGGAAAGTTCATGGAAAAATTATATAATAACCTTTTTTATATTATTTCTCTCCATAAAATTGCACTTATTACATAGAAAAACATGAGTACAACTATTTCCATTATCCTCAATAGGTGCATCTGCACTATAAGGACCATAATACTCTTGTACTCTTCCTTTATCCTCCATTGTTCCTCCGCATTTGCTACATATATAATTACAGTTCTTTATTTCATTGCACTGTGGACAAATATATTCCATAATGATCCCTGCTACTCAAAATATGGACAAATATACCCATATCGAGATTTTTACTACTTCAACGTGTCTGATTTTGTTCTATAGAACTACTTTCATTTGATATAACACTCCATAGTCATAAATTCCGAACTAGCCATCCGTACATATCTACAATAACTTATTTATGCTATTTTGTAGATTTTAGCATCTCTTAAATTAAAACTTGCATTTATATCTCTATCCTCTTCATAGCCACATTCGCACTTATAGATTCTATCAGAAAGTTTTAAATCCTTTTTAATATGGCCGCATTCATGACATAATTTACTTGAAGGATAAAATTTATCTACAATTCTCAATTCAATACCCATCCAATTACACTTGTTAGTTAATTTAGTTCTAAACTCAAAAAACTTTTGCTCTGCAACTGCTTTGGATAAATGCTTATTCTTCATCATTCCACTAACATTTAAATCTTCTATAGTTACGAAACTTGGATTTTGTTTCACTATATCAGATACTGCTTTATTAATATAATTTGTTCTTATATTTGAAAGATTGTAATGAAGTTTTTGTACTTTAGCTATTTGTTTTTGGATATTTTGTCTAGTAGCATCTCCTTTCTTATCTTTATTTCTTAATTTTAAACTTTCATATTTCCTTGAAAGTTTTCTTTGTTCACGTTTTAATCTCTTTTCTAGTTTTTTTACTTTTTCAGTTTTATTAATATTCTTTTTACGAATACCATTTGAAATAACTGCAAAGTCTTTTAATCCTAAATCAATGCCGACTCCATCATTTATAGGAATATTTGGACTTACAATATCAGTTTCCACTAATACTGATACATAATATCTATCAGCACTCTTAGATACTGTTCCACTTTTAATATTTGCATTTATTGGTATATATCCATATTCTTTTAATCTTACATTTTTCAATGATGGTATCATTATTTTATGTCTGTATACTTTCCAGTCACCTTTATTGTTTTTAGGAAAATATAATTTAACATCTGATTTATTCTTCTTTTTAAACCTTGGAAATTTAGATTCACCTTTAAAAAACTTTTTATATGCAGTTTCTGCATTACATATAGTTTTCTTTCGTGCTTTTGAACCACATTTATTAATCCATTGATATTCTTCTAATGTTTTAATTTCATTGTTGATATATTTATCAAAATCATTAGCTGACATAAATGAATGTTGCTTATCCAATAAACCATCTTTAAATTGCTGATATAATTCTTTATTTTTGGCAAGATAAAAATTATATAAATATCTGCATATTCCAATTGATTGATTAATTTTCATCTTTTGTTCCAACGTTGGTTTTATTTCCACCTTGTATGCTATTAGCAATTTCTTCATCCTCCTCTATCTTTTTCTTACACTTTTGAAGACCATATATCCTACATAAAAATATCTTCTCTATCCCAACGTTGCAATGTTTTCACTGAAACTCCAAGTAACTCAGAAAAGTCTTTTGGTTTATAATTAGTTATGTATTTCATTAATATCACCCCTTAGGTATATATCAACATAATTAATCACATTTATCTATATTTTTATTAACTATTGACTCCCTCCTTATGGAATTATCTTTTCCATTTTTCCAATTTATAAATCTTTAGGCATCTAAAATAAAGTTATAATTTAAAGATATGAACAAGATGCCTTATTATAAAACTAAAACTGCTAACTTTAAAATCAGTTAGCAGTTTTATTCAAGTATAGCTGAATATATATGTGCCATTAAATATTTTCATTCATAACTTGTGAATTCAATAGTTTTAATTATAATATTAAAAGACATCAACTATTTTCATATATTAATTTTTAGAACTAACATATCTATGTATGATTTTTAAAATAAGCTATATAAAATATTATCTTTCTTCATTATAATTCTATTTTAGAAGGCATATACTTATTCTTCAATTATATAATCTTTACATTTATTGTATACTTCTTCATCACCTTGAACCATCATAACTGTTCCTTCTTCTACATACTCTTCACTATCAACTTTTCCATTTCTATGAAGATATGCGACGGTACTAGAATCTGCATATGGAATTAGCACCTTAAAAGCTTTTAACTTATAAGGAAGTAATTCTGTACTTTCATTTAACAACTTTTCTAAGTTTATTCTTTCTTTTGCAGATACTTCTATTATTTTATAGTTTTTATATTTTTCTCTTAAATCCTGTAATTTTTCTTCTAAAGCTTTGTCTGTTTTATTAAGAACTAATATAGTTGGTTTATCACAAGCATCTAATTCTTTTAAAACATCTTCAACAACTTCAATTTGCTTATCAGCGCTGTCACTAGAACTATCTACTACATGCAATAGCAAATCTGAATAAATAACCTCTTCTAAGGTAGATTTAAAGGCTTCAACTAATTCATGAGGAAGCTTTCTTATAAATCCTACTGTATCTGTTATAGTGGCTACCCTATTATCTGGAAGTAATATTCCTCTAGTAGTAGTATCTAGTGTTGCAAATAACATATCTGCTTCAAATACCTTCTCCTTTATATTTGAAGATTTTAATGGGTAAATATCGCAAAGAGTATTTCTTAGCGTTGATTTTCCTGCATTAGTATATCCTACAAGAGAAATCTTAGATATGCTATCTTTATTTCTCTTTTCTCTTTGTGTATTTCTAACATGCTTTATTCTTTCAAGCTCTTTAGTCAAGTCATATATTGTTTCTCTTATATGTCTTTTATCAGTCTCAAGCTTCTTTTCTCCTGGACCTCTTGTACCTATACCTCCTCCAGTTCTTGAAAGTACTGTACCTAGACCTCCCAATCTTGAAAGTCTATATTTTAACTGTGAAAGCTCAACTTGAATTTTTCCTTCTTTTGTTTTAGCTCTTCTTGCAAAAATCTCTAATATTAGGGTAGTTCTATCTATAACTTTTACACCTAATGCACCTTCTAAATTTCTAACCTGCGCTCCTGATAGCTCTTCATCAAAAATAACCACATTAGCTCTTAATGATTGCCTTACTAAAGCTATCTCTTCTACTTTACCTCTACCTATATAATAAGCAGGATCTATTTTATTTTTGCTTCTCTTTTGAAGTATTGAATATACAGGAATAGCTTCACAAGCCTTTGTAAGTTCACCAAGTTCTTCTAAGCTTTCTTCGTCTTCTGTACCAACTAATATTGCCCTCTCTGTATTATCCTCAATAACATCATTTTCTTTGATAAGGCTTTCTATATGCCTAACCTTATCTAAAAACTTAAACTGCATTACATCTTCTGTAGTTCTAAACTCTAATTCTTCTTCAACTAAAATATTATTGTTTACATCACAAAATCCTATATGATATTTTAAGTTACCTTTATTATTAACGCCAATCGCAACCATAGCATCAAGTTTTAACTTAATTAGTGCAGATATGTCTAGCCCAGATAATTTAGGATTTCCATTAGGATGAGTATGAATTACTCTAACTCCTGATAATTTCCCTTCCTTAACATCTATTATTGGTATGTCTACGGTACTACTATCACCAATTGCCACTCCTATTATATTTCCTTTTCTATCTATAGCAACACTAATTTCTCTTTCTAAATCTAAAGTAACTTCATTTAAAAGATTTACAAGCTCTTCTGTAAATATCATATCTTTAGGTATCTTCATTTCATATATTGTATCTAATCTATTAAGTATGGATTTTTTTACACTTTCAATGTTTCCATTTATCAAAATTATCATCTCCATTTTAAACTTCAATTTAAGTATGTAAAATAACTGTTCAAAATCCTATATAAATTTAAGTCTTTCTTAATTTATCACCCTTAGTATACCTTAATTCACAATTTTATATGGCGAACACTGTTCGCCGCTACAGTTATTAGTTGTAACTTCATTTAATTTTATATCATTAATAAACAGTTGTAAATACAATAGAGTATACTATCTTTTTTAATAAAATTAGCAATAAAACTACTTTTAATATTACAATTTAAATTTTTACAAATATTGAAACAAGGTCTCTAATTCATTCTTATATTTTTTAACATTGCATTTTAAAATTATACCATAAAATTTCTTATTATTTTATGAAGTATTTTAGATTTTTCTTTACTATTCAAGGTTTTATTAAAATAAACTAATGTGTATCCCCTATATTTTGTAATATAATATTTAAAATTATAATCACATAATTTTATTATGTATTTTTTGTTTTTATATATAAATCCCCTCATAAATTCCCCTCCAACTCTACTTTAAATGCAATATAATTATACCTCGTGAAAGTATTCCTGACAGGAATATTTCGACATAGTCCTTTTGAGGCACAATTTATAGGTTTTATTTTGTCGTAATTTGTGCAAAAATCCAATTGATAAAACAATTCGAGGTATGATAATGTTAAAAAATGCAAGAAAATCAAAAAGAATGTCGCAAAAATATCTTGCTAAAAGGTTAAGAATAACACAATCTTACCTTAGCAAGCTTGAAAATAAAAAAAAATATAATAAGAATGTAACTATAGATTTGGTTGAACGAATAGCTGAAGAGCTAGATTTAGATAGTACAGACGTTTTTTTCTACTTCTGTCGCAGAAGTTAAGCTTTACTTTTAATATTTTAAATAAATAATAACTTTCCGTTAGAATCTGCAAGCTAATCTTAGCTCAAATGTAGGCATAATATAGGGAAAAAAGTTTACTAGATATTTTTACTAGAATAAACTTTAGCCATTTTGTACAAAAAAGTATTAAAAGGTAGCTGATAGATTTTATAATTAAAAAAAATTGAGGAAGAATTTAAAAATTAGAGCGATACGAATAACTTTAAGTGCATAATTAAACTTGCGGTAGTAAATATAAACCCTTAAGATTTATAGATGTGAATAGTATTTAATAAAGTATATAAAAAAACAATAGTTCTTGGCTCAAATTAAAAACTATCTTTTTACTGAAATATGTCTATATAATCACCATGTACATATCCACCATGATTAGGATAGTAAATGTGTATCCACTCCCCTTCTTTTCTGTATAATCTTACTTTTTCTCCATGTTTCAAGATACCTAATATTTTGCTATTAGTAGATTTACTCTGTCTTACATTTAAACCGTCTTTGGCAGTAACAATACCTATCTTTCCATCTAAGGAATACCAATTACTATTACTAGGTATAGCTTTGTCTGTAATTCCTTCTGCAATTGCATTAGCTAATCTTTCTGCACCTACTTTTTTATATAACTCTACGTCTATACTATCTATAAAAAATAACTCTATTAACATTGCTTTAGCTTTTGTATTTCTTATTACATATAAATTACTACCGTCCTTAATTCCTCTATTATTAAATCCTAAGGCTACTATGTTATTTAAAGTTTTCTGTGCTTCTGTAAAAATGTCATTATTGTAGGTATATACTTCTGTTCCTTGTCCTCCTCCAGCATTTACATGTATGGATATAAATAAATCTACATTGTTAGAATTAGCCTTATTTACTCTATAGGATAAACTTTCATTTACACTATTTGCACTATCTATTGCACATTCTATAACTGTGTGTCCTAAGGCTCTTAATTTAGAAGTAACTATTTTTCCTACTTCTCTTGTAATATCCTGTTCTTTAAGTCCATTGCCCACTGCTCCAGTATCATAACCCTTTAAAGTATGTCCATAATCTACACCTATTTTCATTTTCCTAATCCTCCCTCTTAATTTCCTTTTTATTACCTTCCTTAAGTTGTAATAATGCTTCTCTTATTTTTTCTGGTATAGGCAATCCTAATGATCCACAATTTTCTAAAATAGATAAACCCTCATTTGCTATATAAAAATAACAAATAAGGGTTCTAAATATCCATTTATCAATATTTAATAATCGATCTAAGCTTACTGCAACTATTAACACTACAAATATAACACCTTTTCTAGCAATACCTTTAAGTCCAGCATTACTAGATAATTCTTTATTAAAATATGCCCTCATCCAACCAGTTGCATAATCTAAAGCCATTAGAGTAACTAATATCTGTAACGCTAAATCCCACGCTCCAAAGAACCATGTAAATCCTGTTCCTATGCTTGCTACTATTGTTTTTATTAAATTTTCTTTTTCCATATTACATCCCTCTTTTGTTATAAAAATAGGCAAAATAAAAAGACCTTATGGTCCGTTATCTTGCCTTTGAAATTTAATTTATTCTGCAATATAATCCATTTCTGTAATACTCTTAAATTCCTCTACTGTTAAAACACCCCACTTTGTAGCTTCTTTTAAATCATCTAAATTTAAATATTTTTCACTATAAAACAATTTATAAAAATTAAACATTACCACTACCTCCTAATTGGATTAATTTTATGTTTAAACTGTTTATTTGCTCTGCTAAACTAGCAATCAAAACATCTTTTTTCTTGTTTTCTATTGTAAGATTATTTATTGTTTTAATTGTTAATTCTTCTTTTGTAGGTTGATCTTCTACATGTTCATGGGTTACGTTGCCATGTTGTCCATAAGCTTCTTTTATGCAATTAAGCCAATATTCAAATTCTGAATCTTTGCATTGGTACTCATGCGCCTTAACTTCTTTTTCGTAAGAGGTAATTCCATCTTCATTTTCTATAATTTTAACTATCTCTTCTATAAAATATTTTATTTTATACATTCGTTGACCTCCTTTAAGGTATTTCTGTATATACTGGTTGGTTTGAAGCATTTAACCTCGAATATATAACCCTATTATTCGCATTAAGCGTAATAGTCGTTGGTTGTGACTTAGCTCGTAAGTCACTTATATTTGATATATCTTTACTATTCATTCTTTCAACTCTAATGAATTCGTTGTAATTGCCAAAAGTGTTTTGATAAACATAATTAAATAAAACATTATATCTACAATAATCACCAAAAGTATTAGTAACACAATGATTTTGAATAGTATTATATTGAAAACTATCTCCAGTTTTATTATGAGTACAGGAACTCCCAAAGCTATTTTCACTACAATTATAACCAAAAACATTATTAGTGCAACCATTCTCAAAGCTATTTTCAGTGCAACTATTACCAAAACTATTGTTACTACAACTATTACCAAGGCTATTAGAATAACAATTAGTACTAAAACTATTGTCATGACAACCATTGCCAAAACTATTATTAAAACAACCATAAACAAGATTATTGTTGTAACATCCATTTCCGAAACTATCTCCAAAACAACTGCCAATAATAGTATTTCCATAACAGTTACTACCAAGACTATTAAATCGGCATGAATATGCTAAATAATTAGCATAACAATAACAATTAAGAGTATTATTATATGCATTTGTAAAAATATTGCCATAACATGTAACGCCAAGCGTATTACGATATGACCTAAAATGAAATGTATTCCTAGAACAACCATTTAAAAGTGAATTTCCATAAGAATCTTCAATGAATACATTGTTATGCAATAGTGGAGCATTATTAGTTTCGATAATATTACTATGACATCCAGTTCCGAATGTAGGCATTTCTACTAACTCGCCAAGATTTAATTCAATATTTTTTGCTATTTTAGTTTTTTCATTTAATAATAATGGTGTATCCAAATCAGGGTATACCTCATAAAAAACATTTTGGTCTATAGGACTCGTTGGAACGTTTGTGTTTTTAGCTATCCACAGTTTATTGTCTGCTTTATAAACAACACCCATTACTACAGGGTCACCAGTATTCCATTGATGATAACTAGGTCTTCCAGTTGTTATTTCAGTACGTGTGTAATATTTTGGGTCAGGTTTATACCTTGCCCATAACATTGTACGCCAATCTTGCGGAGCATCATTTTTGCTAATAGGGTCATATCTTCTTAATATAAACCCTTTTCTTGAAGTTGCTTTATCTTCACATACGTTATTATCAAAGTCATACCAAATGGTATCAGAAGGGTATTTCGTACTAAAAACAATAGGTTCAAACGTATTCTTGCTACTTGCTGTTAAAACTAATTCCTCTACACCCATTTCTTTTAGCACTTCTGTTGTAGGTTGAATATATTTAGTTCTGTAATCTGTAAGAACATATTGAACTCCTGGAATTAATTTATTATCTTCAATTAGCTCTTTTAACTCATTATAGTTTTTTCTTTGTTGTTCCATATGTGACTCTATATTATTAAGTGTTTTATCTAATGTATTTTCTTCATCTACGTACACAGCTTTTGCATGTGTCATGGGTAATATATTGCTTTTATCTACATCCTTTAATACCTTTATTTTTCCTTGCATATTTATCACCTCTTATTTTAAAAATAGACAAAATAAAAAGGCTATATGCCCTAATATCTTACCTTTAAATTATTTTAATTATGTCGCAAAAATTATCTATTGTTTAGCAAAATCTTCATTACAAATTTTTTTAAATTCATCTGCAGTAATTTCTCCGAAAGGATTTTTTTCACATTTAACCACTTGACTTAATAAGTCTATTCCTATCGCACCTATATCATAAGCCATTTTCCAAAAACTCATTATTCATTACCACCTTTTTTTAAATTCATAACTTCTATTTTTAAAATTGCAACTTCTTTAGTTAAATTTACAGATAAAGCATCTTTTTTCATATTATTAATTTTTTCCTGTGCTAAATTCTCTGTAAGTAATTTGACTTTTTCTTCCAAAATTTCTTCCTTAGTTTTTTCTAACGTAAATTCCCCACCTTCTAATTTAAACATAGAAAAATCATTAATTCCATCAAATCTGCTATACTCTCTTCCACCTAAAAAACATATTATTGAATTATTTATTTTTATTACCTTATTAAATTGGAGTATATTATTATTGTTATCTCTATAATAATTATTATTTATTTTTAACTTTATCATTTCACCTATACCTCATTTCCATATAACATAGTAGTTTTATATGCTTTGGAGGTTTTGCCCACAAGGTTACTATCCCATTCATAAATTTTAGAATCTTCACAATAATAAGCACTTTTATTAGAATTACTATCTGAAGTACATTTATGGGCACGTATTAAACTTTGACTAGCACCTATAAAATAATCAGTTTCTAAATTTTTGAAATTCATGTAATGTAGAAAAACTGAACAATTATAAAATGAAAGACTATGCTTTATAACATGTCCCCCATTATGATCAGGACCAGGTAAAACATCTATATATGATGTTACATCAATACCACCACTATAACCATTTGTATAAACTACATCACAATTATAACACTGTAAATAATCAATAGATGATAAGTATAATTTAACATGTTTACAATTTTCAATTATAATTCCTTTACATTTATTCTTAGAACGTATAATGATTGCATTCATATTTGATATAATAATATTATTTGGATAATCTCCCTCTATATATATTTCTACTGTTTTATAATATTTTGATATGATATCTACTGTTTTAAATGGTGCTTTTGAACTTAATCCGTCGTTATTATCATCACCATTTTCATAATTAACATAAACAGTTGTATAATTATTACCTATATATTTAGAAAAATTATTTAATGAATTATTTATATAATTTGTATTATTTACAATATCAGCCATTTGCGACTCTAAATTTTCTTTATTTTCATTTATCTTTGTTTCAACTTTCTCAAATTCATCTTTTATCAAAGGATGCATTTCTCCCTCAATTATAATTGTTTCATCAAGTAAATCTTCAGCATAGACTCCTTTTAAATCTTTAATTTTATTTTCTAATACTTCTACATCCTTTTTAGTTGCCATTATAATAGCTGGATCTACCTTTAATGTTACATTTGCAGAATTACTTACTTCTAATATCATTCTTATTATTAAATCTTTAGTTGATCCATCACTTATAACTGGTTTATAGGTTTCTGGGTATTTTCCTATAGCAATTAAACTGCCTTCATCGTCAAATATCCCTACCTCTCTTATAAAAAATCCTCCTATATTACCAGCAATTATTGTTTCTATAACTATCCAGTTTGGATTCTTACTATCTGTGGTTATCGAACTCACATTTCCTTTCCAAACTTCATTAACTATAGCTTCTTGATTTTCTGTGGGATTATAGTACTTTCCATTTCCATCACCTAGTACTAAGGTTGTTAAATTTAATTTATTTCCAAAAGTATTTGCATTAGCTATTTTCGCTTTTCCTATAGATGTTAATATGCTATAAAATTGTTCTGCCATTATATTGCCTCCTCTCTAGATATACTGTTATTTTCTAAGATTTAAGTTATGCCACAAATATTATCTATTGTGATAAGAATTTATTTACTCCTTCTTTTAAATTAAATAAACTTGGCACTTCTTCCTTTATTATTATTCCTACATTAATCTTTCTTACATAAAATTTAACTAGGTAGCTATCAACTGTAAAAGTTATTTCTTAATTGCTTCCTTGAAATACTGAAATAGTAGAAGTTAATTTTAATATAGTAACTTCCAATTCTATTACTTTACTTTTTAATCTTTCATTTTCTTTATTGCTTAACTGTAGCTCTTTTTCTAATTCTTTAATTCTGTCTTATAAAACAGTATCCGCCGCTGGCTCATAAGTTTCTTGACTCCATTGATTACCCAGCTACTTTCTATATCTTACTGTTTCATTATATTCTTGTAATTCTATATATACATCTGTATTATTTGGTATTCTATCTACC
The DNA here is from genome assembly GCF_054863625.1 of Clostridium sp. Marseille-QA1073. NCBI lineage: Bacteria > Bacillati > Bacillota > Clostridia > Eubacteriales > Clostridiaceae > Clostridium > Clostridium sp. Marseille-QA1073. The sequence continues at coordinate 366,287 of NZ_JBSVQM010000001.1, forward strand.
TTTGATTGAATTTCCATACATACATTGTTGTTATTTAATTTTGCATAATAATAAAATTTTTTCATTTTTATAATTCCTCCCTATAAACTTATACTTTTGTAATAATTGGTAAATTAACTCCTATGCTAAAATTAACTGTTCCTAACCTGTCACCTACGGGCTCCACTTCTAAAAGATAAGTATCTTCATCATTTCCTGTTACATTTACATCCATGTATACAGTGCTTGACGTAGCCCTATCTGAAGGTCCTCTATAGACAGTTGTGCCTTTCCTGTCATAAAAGATACCGTTTCTTTTTATTGTCACCCAAACTTGTAGTGATTTAAACTCATTAGTAATGTAGCCTTCTATTTCAAATATAAACCTTACGCTTCCACTAAACCCTAGTTTAATTCTATGTCTGTAGTAAGCTTGGTCATTTATCAGTTCATAATCATTTATGCTTGCTTTTTTCAGTACACTAGAAAACCAGTTCCCAGTTCCTGCAACCAGTCCATAACTTCCAACGACTCCACCAATATTAATACCCTTTTTAATATTGGAAGATATTAAATTAGGAAACTGAGCTTTTACATACCCACCACTATAATATCCGTTTGGTAAATTATATTGTCCATCTTGAGTTGTTAAAGTTTGTGAAAGGCTTCCTCTATTAGGCATAGTACCGACTATTCCAGTATCATTATCGTTGCTAAATGTTTTTCCTGCTAGTACATTTGCAACTAAAGCATTTCCCTCTGCACTAGCATTTATAAAAAAACAATTGCCTAACGAGCTATACCAAACTGTTACTGCTTTTCCTGCTATTAGATTAGGACTTGTAGTAGTATTAGGTCTATATAAAGGTTTACCATTTATAGTTGTAGAAGTTCCATTATTATTTTCAGAAACTATAAAGGTTTTAGAATAGCCATCTACTAATGTTGGAGTATTGAGTATTATTGCTGTAGCTGTTCCATCTGCCACTTTATACGTCATATCAGCCATTTGCGACGTAACTTCTTGTAAATTTTCTTCTATTGTTTTATCATTATTAGCTTTTATGTCTTCTGCCTTAAGTGTGATATCACCTAGTTTATTATTTACTTTAGTTACTGGTATTTTAATATTTTTAATTTTATTATCTAGTATTTCAATATCTTTTTTAGTTGCAATTACGGTAGTTGGGTCTATTTTTAAAGTTACACTTGAAGCATTATCTACTTCTAATATCATTCTTATTATTAAATCTTTGGTTGCTCCATCATTTACAATAGGTTTATAGGTTTCTGGGTATTTTCCTATGGCTATTAAGCTGCCATCATCATCAAACACGCCTACTTCTCTTATAAAAAATCCCCCTACATTACCAGCTATCATTGTTTCTATAACTATCCAATTTGAATTTTCACTATCTGTGGCTATAGCTCCTATATTTCCTCTCCAAACTTCATTAACTAGTGCTTCTTGGCTTTCCGTAGGATTATAATACTTGCCACTTCCGTCCCCTAATGCTAAAGTTGTTAAGTTCAATTTGGTACCAAAAACACTGGCATTAGCTATTTTAGCTTTTCCTATAGATGTTAATATACTATAAAATTGTTCTGCCATTATATTGCCTCCCTTCTTGGGTGTATTGTTATTTCTTCCACATCTGAATTATTAGATAATGCAACATTAAGTTTTGCTTTAGTTTCTAAAGTTTTAGCGCTATATGGATATAAAGTTATTTCTTCTCCTGCTGTAACACAACTTGCATAATAAATAGGTGATTTAATCTTTTGTACTAATGTGGAATTTAACACCATATTGCATGGAATTATATATCTAAAGTTATCTATTATTTCATTAAACGTATTCCAATCAAAAGTATTTATTTCTACCTTTAAAATATATTCATTATTTAATAATTCTAATTTAAAATTATCTTCTCCAAATAAATTTTTCAGCTTATTGTCTAAGAATCTATAACTAAATGGAACTTTGTCCAATTTTCTATTTTTAATCCTTAATTTTCTAAAGTCTAAGCTTTCATTCAAGTCATCTACCCTTATTTTAAATAAAGTTTCATATTTCTTGATGCCATATTCTGTTGCAGTATCTATAAAATTTTCATTTAAAATTCTTTGTTGTCCTTTTTCTAATAATTCAAACTCTTTATCTTCTGTTTCCATTATTTCTTTAAATTCTTCTATATTTGCAATCTCTGGTGGTAGAAATTCTATTAACTTATTCATTTAATACCACCTCTTTCAATGTAGGGACTTCATCTAATCCTAGATTTAAATTTTCTTCTTTTCCATTTACTTTAGTGGTGTGTATGTCTGCCACACCTTCTACATTTAAAATTCTAGCTTCAATTTGACTTATTCTAACTATTGTATTTTCTTCCTCAGACCATTGTTTTCTAAGACTTAAGAGATAATCTTTAATAACTTCCTCTATATCCTCCTGAACTTGGCCTATGGTAACTTCCCGTCTTAACACAAGTTTAGTATCTATAGTTATTTCTATATCTTCTGCTCCCTTAACCGTTACTACATGGCCAACTGGAGCTATACCTAAACCTTTCCCATTGTTAGGAACAGGGTCTAAAGTAGTTTGCACTAAATTAATTAATTCTTTAGTAGGAACGTTGTAGCTGCTATCTAAAAATACTATCTTTACAGTTCCTCCACCATTCCATATAGGGAATACTTTTACAGCCCCAATTCCCTCTATGGCTCTAGTGTTAATTTTGTAATCTGCTACGTTACCGCCAAATGGTTTTTCATTTAAATGTTCAATGTACCTATTAAAAAGACTTTCATTGTCTTCTATTTCTTGTCCTGGGATAATAATTTCTCCTAAATTAGCAGTAGATAAACCCTCTATATAATCTATAGGTATTAATTGCCCTGCTATGAAATTGCCTTCTATACCTATAGACTCGCACCTCATTTTATATGTTCCTGTGGATATCTTCTCTATAGTTATAAAATTAAAATCATCTATAGAAAATCTACTACCTATAGGAATATCTATTAAATTATTATCTTGGTCATAGAAATATCCTTTTTTAATTGCATAAGTTGCAGCCCCTCTTTTAAGCCCTTCTTCTGCTACCCTTAAATCTAAAAACTCACCTGGCATATTAGGACTAGCAAAAGTATATTCTAAGAATCTATCCATATCAGAATACATTCTTGCAACTTCCATTGCTGCTGGAGCTAAAGCATTGTATATAATAGAGCCTTCTCTTTTGTCTAAATCTCCTTGTACTCTTTCTAACATCCTATTTAAAATTGTTTCCTCTGTATATACTTCAAACAACTATCTCACCACACTTTCAGTAAATTCTCCGTAAATGGAAAAAACTGTGAACTCAACTTGAACACAGTCTTTATCATATTTAAATATAAAATTATCAATATTGTTAATCCTATCATCTTGTAATAGTGCTTCAGTTATTCGTCTTTTAAACTCACTTTCTGCTATATCCTTTTGCTGCCCTATAAGTTCATTAAGCTCACTTCCATAGTTCCAAGAATATATCAAGTATTCATATCTTTCTGTATTTAATATTAAATATATCGCTTGCTTTAACGCTTCAACTCCATCACAAAAACCTATAGTTCTTCCTTTTTCAAAATCTATTCTGTATGTTTTACTAGGTTCAATTATTTCTTCTAATTCTAGATCATCGGATATAACTGCTCCTTGTGGTAATATACTCAATTGTTACACCACCTTATCTAATATAATGTATTGTTGTCCACCTTGCACTCTTAACAATAAGACTTTATCACCTTGTTTAAGCCCTTCTCTTATAACAATTTTATTTAAAGCATTAGAAGTTGAACCATTAGTATAATTATGATTATGGGACAAATCTATTTCATACTTAGTTAAACTTTCAGGGATAATAAAAAATTCCTTTGGTAGTATAAGCTTTTGGTCTATCTTTATTTTAAAGTCCTCTATATTTAGTACCTCACCAAAAATTATATTAACTGGATTACTTGCACCTACTGCATCTATTCCGGCTTTTTTTATAATATTTATCATTCCCAATTATCTACACCACCTTTAAATCAAAATCTATAACTAAATTACCTTTTTCAAACTTATGTGTGGCTTCTTCTATTAAATAGTATTGTTTAATTCCCTTTTCTTTTATGTCCACATAGACACCAGCCCCTGCCCTTAACTTTAAATCGTCCTTAATATCAATGCTTAAAATATCTTTTAATTTTAATGTTTTAGACTCTCTGTTCTTAAGTTTTAATGTATTATTAACCATTTCTTGTATTTGTGCCTTATTCATTTTTTCATCTACTTTTTTATAATATTGAAGTCTTCCCCATTTAGCTATATTCTTACTATCCTGTGCAATAAACACATCTGTTCTCATCTCTTCTTTATTTTCTCTAACTATCTTCACTCTATTATAGGTATCAGATTCTATACTATTTTTCCAATCATAATCACCTAAATTGCTATCATCAGAGATAACAGTTCTTTCCCTCATATTATTTATATTTTTTAAACAAAGAGCTCCAAAATCATCATAAAAGGTATAAGTTTGCTTTGTATTCACTAAAGTCTTTTCTAAAGAACTATATATTATATCTAGAAGCTTTTTATCACTCTCTAAAATAGATGGAATTACATACTTTGTGTCTTCTATAGTTCCTACCTTTAATCCAATATCATTTGCTATTTGACTTATTATTTGGCTGGCTTTTTTATTAGTAAAAAAATAACTATCATTGAATAGCAGGTATCTTATCTGATCAAAAGCTGTTACTTTTACTTCAACATCTTTACTGCCGCCATTCTCAAATACATAACCATAGAAAACTTTGTTATTATCTACCTTAAAACTTATTACATCACCGTTATTTATAGATATAGATTTGTCCTTTATAAATTTAAATTCTAAACTAGAAGGATTACCTTTTCTTTTAGTTTTCCAAGAGACTTCTGTAATAAGTTCAGATATATCAAATACATTGCCATTTTTATTATCTAAAAGTAATTCAATTTGCACTTAACCACCACCTATGGAATTTTAAAAACTTGACCTGGATATATTAAATTAGGGTTTTTGATATTATTTAATTTTGCTATTTCTGGATATCTAGCACCATCACCAAGATACCTTTTAGCAATATGCCACAATGTGTCTCCACTGACAACAGTATGTGTTTTTTGTTTTGGTTTTTCTATTGGCCTTGGCGGTTTAGCCTTTACAGCTGCAGTTTTATTTTTAGTATTTTGTTTAGTTACTATAACTACTTTTTTAGCTGCATAAGGCTTATATCTCTTAAATTCTATAGAGTAATATATATCTCCAACTTCTCCACCTTTTTCACTTAGTTTAAAACTTTCTATAATAAATAAGTCATTCAGCTCTAAAGGACTCCCGCCAGTAAATATAAATCTTATTTTTTGTCTCTTATCTCTCCACGCTCTAATTTTGTTAATATAAAAACTCGGAGAAAATAATTCCTCCGAGCTTACATAGGGTCCTCTATTTAATGGAAAATAACTTTCAAAACTTATCTCACTTAACTTAGGTTTATTTATTGTATTAATTTCTCCTAAGTTAATAACATTAAAAGTTTCATTGTCCCCATCTTCATTTATCTCTATTTTTTCTGGGAGTACTGGAAGAATAAATCCTTCTTCACCGTCATTTATTCCTAGATACATTTTGTACATTAAGCATATACCCCCTCTGCACTATTAACTAGCTCATTTTCCATGTAGGTTTCTATTCTAGAGATTATTGTATTAATATCTGCCTCTTCTTTAATATCTCCAGTTGTAACCTGCACTGTAGGAGTTAGTGTAACAAAATTTTGTACGCTCTCCTGTTCCGCTAAATCTCTCATCATTTCTAAATGCTCATTACTTACATCCATTTTATCGTCAATATTTTTAAGATGATTATTAGCATTATTTAATCCATTAGCTCCTGGACTTCCTAGCCCACTTCCATCACCTAATAATTCCGATGGATTTTTTATTGTATTAGCTGTATCATTTTTATATGAATCTGGCTTTAATTTATCTAATATATCACTTACTTTAAAAGTATTAGGATTGTTTTTATGATCCTCCTTAGCAGCTGCTATATCAGCTCTTCTTTTCGCTAAATCAGCATCTGCCTTATTAATCATGTTATCTAGATCATCTTGCCTTTTTTTCATTGCCGCATTTTTGTCAGCTTTATAAGCATCTAAAGCTTTATTTCTAGCTGATTTTTCTAGTTGATTTTCTGCCATAGCTTTAGTGCCAAAAGTTACTTTACTTATAGCATCAATTGAAACTCCTGGGATTTTATTAACATGACTAATTAAATCATTAATTAAATCTATTGCTCCATTAACGAAGTCCTGTAGTATCATGAGTCCACCAGCTCTCATATCACCTAAAGCATTTTGAATGCTTACAGCTAATTGATAACATGCCATACATAAAGAATCCCACATATTCATTATTCCGTATACTGTCATATATGCGCTAATTTTAAGCATATCCCATGCAGTAAGCAATACGTTTGTAAACATAAGCCATGTTGCCTTTAATCCATTGGTATGAATCATCCATGCAATTAGTACTGCTATAACAACTACTATAGCAGTTATTATCCATGTAATAGGACATGCTGCTAAAGCTGCATTTAATCCGTCCTGTGCAATTATCAAAGCAATAATTGCAAGCGTTTCTATACCAGATGCAATAGCATGTATCCCTTTGACTATTGTAGTTTTTAATGTTGCAAGCCACGCTATTCCCATTACTGCATTATAAGCAATTATACCTGCTACTAGGCCCCATATTAAAGGACCAATAAAAGACCAATTATTTAAAACTATTTCACCTATCCAACAAAACGCATCTGCTACTCCTTTAGCTATGGTAGATATAATAATTAATCCATTAGATATGGAATCAAAGACAGGTTGAAATCGTCCTTGTTGAAACGCTTCATTAATAGTACTTAAAATAGGTTTTAAAATCTGCAAAGCACCATAGCCGGCTTCTGCAAAAGAGGTTTGTATATTTGATTTTAAATTGTCTAATTGTGCTATTGCTGAATTATTAACTTCTTCTAATGCTTGCTCTGTAGCTCCCTTTGCATTTAATATTTCATCAAATTTATTTATGAAATCATCTATACCTGAACTACTCTCAAGAAATTCTTGATCTGCACCCTCAAACCCAAAATTATCCATTAAAGCTCCATAGTCACCAGCTAATGCTTCTTTAATTGCAGATGCGGAACCTTCCAACCCTTGAGTTGGATCAACAAGAGATAACTTTTCAGCACTCTTATTTAAATTCATAAGTTTATCTGTGTCTTTAGTTACTTTCATAAATTCCATGCTTATTCCTGTGAATTCTTCTAAACTATAAGCACTTTGATTGGCATGATCAGTTAGTCCTTTAAAAAATTGTTTTCCTGCACCCTTGTTACCTAGAGCACTAGAAACAGTATTAATTTGTTGTTCTAATCTTGCAGCACCACCTATTGTCAAATCAAAAGCTTTTTCAATAGTAAGATACTCTTCTTTAAAGGATTCAAATTTATCCCGTAATTTTTCTGTTAATTTTTCTATAAAATTTGAACTTTTATCAATAGAATCATTTAAATTCTCCTGTTCATTTGCCGCTTCATTTTGAGAAATTGCTAATTGGTGCAATGCCGCCGAAGCCCTATTAGTGCTGTGTCTAGCCGCATTTAAGGTATTAGTAATTCCTATATCTCTGCTAGATGAGCTTGATAAACTATCCATAGCTGAGATAGTTAAATTTAAAGCTTGGGTAATTTGTTGAAGTGGTTTTGTCATTTCATCAAACATTTTTAAGCTAGTTGATACTGTTGCCATAATATCACCTCCCTTTAGAGATAATAAAAGCACCCCTACTAAAGAGTGCTTTTAACTTAAAAAATTTGTTTTTATAGAACTATAATATTATTTAACTCTATTTTTTCTTAGCTTTATTTAAAGATCTTTTTTCACTTTCTACATAAAGATCTATACTAGCATATATAAAAGCTTTTTCATTCCTAGGTATATTTTTAAATGTGCTTGGAAGAATTTTAAGTTTATGGAGGGCATAATGTGCATAATTAGCCTCAGCATCCCCCCCATTTATTAGTTTTTTGCTTCTTCAACTAGTTCCTGCATGCTTCTATCGTATCCATTTACTTCACTTACTACACTTGACCATTCTGAGTATTCTCCATCACTCATCTTACTTTTCATAGCTTTAAGCAATTCTTCATCACCCATAACTTGCCATGCTGATTGAAGTTCTGAATTTTTTAAATCTGGGTAGGTTGTAGTTTCTATTATAAGTTTAGCTAAATATTTATCATTATCTGTTTCTATTACTTTTTGACCTTTTACAAAACTAACTTTTCTGCATTTTTTTCTTATTTCATCACCTATAGTTGATGCTATAGGTTTGAACCTCATTTTTCTTTTTTTTCCGCCTATAGTTATTTCTCTTTCTATTTCTTCCACTTCTTCAAAGGAATCCATTAAAAAGTCTTCAAATTTATTCATTATATTTCCTCCTAATTATCCTAATGTTGGTTTATTAAATTTGTTTAATATATCTACATCTTCAAAAGTGAATGCCATGTCTTCTTCTAAAACTTCACTTTCTACATCAAAAGCAGCCATGCTTACCTCATCAAGATTACAGTTTTTTAATACTACTGTTTGTCCTCCTAAACTACTTGTTGGATCCTCATTGGTTACAGTAATATCAAAGTAAACATCTCTACCTTCTTTTATATAGCTAAGCATTAACTCTCTGAAAAGAGAAGTTGCATAATACACAGTAAGAGTACCTGTACCTTTCCAACCTGTCGCCCTATTTTGAGTAGCCCTATTCCCTAAGGTTTTCCCTTCTGTTTTTTGTTTTTCAACTTTTGATTCTAACTTCTTTGCATAAAATAATTCTTCATTTCTACCATTTACAGTTATATATGCTCGTGCCTCAGCACCACTAATAGTATCACTAAGCTTTAAAGATCCCATCTAACATACCTCCACATTCATGTATAATTTTTCCATACTATCTATTGGTTGTACTTCAACCTTTACTAACACAGAGTCTTTGTCTTTTCCTTTTTCAATTTCAATATCTTCTGGAACAACATTTTCAAGGGCATCTATCTCTTGAAGCTGCTCTAAAAATTTAATTACATCCTTTTTAAAAAGAATTCTACCATCTACGCTATTAGCAATTTTACCAATATAATTAGTTTCCCATAATAATTTAATTCCATTATTTATTTCATATAAAGTTCTTATCAATCTATTTTTTCTATAGTCTTTATCTTTATCTTCAGTAAATGTTTTAAGAGTATTAATATCTTGTTCTATGACTACCTTTCTATTATTAATAGTAAACACTATTTCCCCATTATTTAAAGCATCTACTATTTCCTTATTTGTATATTTAATATCTACATCAATAGCACCATCATATTGAAGATATGTGTTAGATTGATTTACATTTGCTCCTGCTGTAGCTCCAGTAACAAATGCAACTGCCTTATCAGATGTTATTTTGGTTCCATCCCCTAAGATAACTCCATTTTTAACACTAATAACATTTTCGCTATCAGCTTCAGCATAATTTTCTAGAACTAATTGTACTTGTCTGCCATCTTCTTTTAGTCTCTTTATAAAATCAGTAGCTACAGCTTTTATATCTGATTCCTTGGTTGGTATTCCTATAGTATGAAACTCATGTGCTTCAATGGCTGATAAATAATCAGTATAATTTTCATTAGTAACAGTTCCATCTTCACCGCCTTTTAATGGTAGTCCTGATGTAGTTTTTAACTCTCCAGTTCCTTTGAACTCAACATAACTATTTGATTTCAAATCATCTATAGTTTTAACTAATTGTTTATCAACTTTGTTACCTTCAAAAGTGGTCATAACCTCAAACTTACTTGTGTCATCTATATCATTTTGAATTATTACAGTAATATTATTTCCCTTTGTGCCACTATACTTAGCATTTATAGTTAGTCCTTCTAATGTTGCAGTGGCTTTACTCCCCTCATTAAGTCTATATAGCAAAAGCGTCTTAGCTTTCTTAAATACTTCTCTAATTAATAAAGCACTACTATCTGATATATTGATTCCCAATACTTTTGATAAATCATCATCAGCATGTATAGTAATGATTTCTTTTTCAGGTCCCCAAGGCAGGGTTAAAGGTAATGTTGCAATTCCTCTTTCACCTATTGATGTTATTTCATTCTTTTTAGATTTAAAGTTTATATATGCTCCTGGTCTTACTTTATTTTGTGATGTCCATGTTCCTCCAGCCATCTATTTCACCTCTCTCTTTTTAAATTCATCTATAATATTTTCAGCTTCCTCTAATGAGTATTCCTTATCATCAAGTAAAGCCTTTAAAATATCTCTTTCTATTTGTGTAAATTTATTAGAATTAACAATTTGCTCTTTATTAAATTTAATTTGTTTAATTTCTTTTTTAGTCATTTTTCAATTCGACCTCCTTATTTAACACTTTCATTTTAGTCACTTCTTCTACTTCCCTCACTACTTTATAATTAAATTGTAAAAAAAAGTGTAATACTCCATCTATAATTTCATGTTCCATATTACTAGCTCTATATAAATCTTTATCTACAGGTACATATTCAAGAACTTCATAGAGTTTATTAGCAACCTCTAAGCAATCTAAATTAATCTCCTCTTTATCAATAAAATAACTCACGTCAAAATATATACTTTTTTTATACCTAATATTAAGTTCTTTACTTTGTCCTGATTTTAAAACTTTAATAAAAAAACAAGGTCCTTCAAAACCCTGCTTTACTTCTTCATCATATATATTTATGTTAGGAAACTCTTTACTCAGCTTTTGGTTAACTCCTACTCTTAAATCATTTATAGTTGATATACTATCACCTCCCTTAAGATCTACCATAAAGTATCTGTTTTAATAATTGAACTTGTTTTTGCTCTAGAAACTTAGGCAGCTCTTTTTCTATTTCTTCCATAGAAATAGTTGCCATAAACTTTCCTTCTACCCACACCTTACCATCTTCAGTTACATACCCATACTCCACATGAGAAGCATATTCTAAATCATTAAATATCTCTACTATATAACTATTGCCATGTTTAGCTACATTTCCTATTTTCCAGTTTTCCTTTAACTCTCCTTTAGTCTTATTAGGATAAGCATCTACTGGAGTTCTATCCTTAATCTTTTCTTTAGCTCTAAGTGCCATTTCAAGTAAAAATTCCTTTATCCATCTTTCAATTACTCTTTCATCAAGAGCTTTTTGAAATCTCTTAGACATCTTCTTAAAATGACTACAATCCAAATTTCCAAGTCTAGCCATTATGATTCTCCTCTTTACTTAATATCAATTCTTGATGGGTATAATACATTAATCCTTTTACATATTTAGTAGCTATATTTAATTAATTATTCATTACTCCTATTTAAGTAAGGTTTAATTTCTCTTTAGTTATATGGTCTTTATTATTTGCTTTGTATTTTCAAGACAAATTCCAATAAAAAAATCCTTAGAATCACATTCTAAGGGCATACCTGAAAACTTTTTAGTTTTATTTGATTTACTTCAGTAATATGTGAGCTCTTTAATACTTTTTAATCATGTCATTTTTATCACCTCCAATATAATATTTATATTAATTATTTCAAGTACACTTATATAAGTAGATACTTAATATAATTTTTCCATACTATCATATTATCATGCTGCTAATATCTTTAAAATATCAAGAAAATATCATTATTGTATCATGTTGAATTCTATACTATTCTCCATCTACAATATATAAACTTTTCAGTCATGTCATTTTCATCACCTCCAATGCGACATTTATATGGATTATTCCAAATAGCACTTATATTTTTATAAGTGTTAAAAAGGCACCTACATAAGTAGATGCCTTAATATATTTTTCCATACTATCATATTATCATGTTACTAATATCTTTAAAATATCAAGAAAATATCACTATTGTATCATATCAAATTCTATGCTATTATCCAGCTACAATATATAAACTTTTCAGTCATGTCATTTTCATCACCTCCAATGCGACATTTATAAGTATTATTTCAAATAACATTTATATTTTCATACCTGCTAAAAAAGCACCTACATAAGTAGATGCTCTTAAGGCATGTGAAGGAAAATAATAGATCAAAGATGTTAGTATATTTTTTATCAGACAAGGAGTTAGAACCTGCTCATAGTGGCGCTATGTGCAGATTCTAATGACGCAGTATGATGGAAAATAGGCTAATATACTGATCTATTATTTTTTTGAAGATGCCTAAACATATTTTTCCATACTATCATCTTATCATGTTATTAATATCTTTAAAATATCAAGAAAATATCACTATTGTATCATATTGAATTTTATACTATTCTCTATCTACAATATATAAGCTTTTTAGTGATGTTATTTTTGCCACCTCTAATATAATATTTATAAGTATTATTTCAAATAATATTTATATTCTTATACCTGCTAAAAAAGCACCTACATAAGTAGATGCTCTTAAATATAATTTTCTATACTATCATATTATCATGTTATTAATATCTTTAAAATATCACTATTGTATCATATCAAATTTGATACCCTCTATTCCAAATAGAAATATACTTAATTCATTAGTCATCTCTTTTACCCACCTTTTAGCTGTTATTACACTACAATTTAATTCTTCTGCTACATCTTCATAACTCTTTTCATCTTTATAATATTTTTCTAAAGCTAAATACTTTTCTAAGGAGCATAATTTTTCTTCCTTATTCTTAAGCATTTCTAAAGCCATATCAATATGAGATAACATTATTAAAGTTTTTGTTTTACTTCTTTTTATACTAAGTATATATAGTTCATCTACGTCATCTAATATATCAAGATAATCACTCTCATCTCTTATTTGATTAATATCATCTATGGCATTCTTAATATGATTTTTTAAATCATTATAGTGTTTTAATAACAATCTAGTATTATGAAATCTTTTATCTTTTCTTTCAATCATTTTTTCTTTATCATATTCTCTTATAGCTTCTTTTACAGCTTTATTTATTATTTCGTCTATATTAACTTCACTATTCAATAATATCACCTTCCTAATTTTTTTAATGCTCATATTTATTCATTTATAATTAATTCTGTAATATTAATAGTTTAAATAATTTATAGGTTGTACATTTTTATGTGCAATGATAATGATAGACCTATTTTTAGAATTTGTATTTAAGAAATAACAGCTTCTTTAATATGTCTTAATATTTTTGGAATCATTATAGCTATATTATATTTCACATTATTCCTTTTTATTGTGTATGACTTAAATGAACTTATATATAATAGACATACTTTACAAGTTGTAATTTTTGTTTCTATTCTTTTTGATTTTATATTAATTCTCGAGCCCTTCTTTCATAATAGCTTCATAGTCTTTTTAAGTATGCCAGCTTACTAGCTCCATATTATTTTACATAACTTTGAAATTTAATTAATACTATTGTTTTCATTAGTGATTTCCTCCAATAATCCGTGTATTATTTTTATAGAGTCATCTATATAATTATCTCCAGGATTTGGAGCCTCTATCGACCTTAAATTGCTTAATACCTCTTCAAGAGCTTTTCTGTATCTTTCTATCATATATCCACCTTCATTTTCTTTATTTTGACGTATTGATATCTTTTTTTCATATATTAATTTAATGCATTGTAATAATGGATTATTTTCCCATTAATTGAGTATAAATCTAGACTTGTAAACTAATAAATTTAAAACTTTCTTCTAAAAAATATTGCTTAAAATTTCTTTTAGTCGTTTATTTTCTTTTTAAGTATTTTATTTTCTATCTAAACCTTTTTTCTAAGGATGAAGTTTTTTCTAAATCTCTCCTTAAAGTTTTACAATATACTTAGGATAAAACACTATAACTTGTACACTTTTGCAGGAAGTTATAATACCCTCTTTGAAATATCTGCTTATAGAACTTTCATCTAGCTCCATCTTTCAGATATAGCTTTAACTAAAATAAGTTTTTCCATCTTTACACCTCATTCATATCACTATTAGTTGTAATATAGAGTAAAAAAATATCTTTCATACTACACTTAAATTCATTTGATATTTTAAAAGCTCATGAATAACTTAATTATTTATATCCTCCTTATAATTGATACATCATGCTGTTACCTATATTTAAATTTCTAGCTGCTTCTTTAGCTGTATTAAATCCAGTTTCTTTTTTAATATTGTAATATGGTTCGCAATATGTTTATTACTCTTTTCCCGATTTCTAAATTCTATATCTACATTTTACAACCATTAGTTATATTGGACAAGGTTTATTATAACTATTAGTGATAATTAGGATACTATTTTCTTTAATTTACTATTGATAGCTTTAAATATCACTATTAGTTGTATTGATATTTTTATCACTGTCGGTTACAATACTAATAATGATAAAAATTCGTCGAGGTGATTAATGTGATTGGAGAAAGAATTAAAGAATTAAGAAAAGAAAATGAAATTACACAAGAAGAATTAGCTAAAAATATAGATGTTAGCACCTCCATGGTAGGAATGTATGAAACAAATGCCCGTAAACCAAGTTATGAAGTACTGATTAAAATAGCTAAATATTTTGGAGTTTCTACTGATTATTTATTAAATACAGAAGAAAAATTAGATGCAGCTATAAATTCTTTAAATAAGATCAACCATATGGCCAAAAATGCTCTTGCTCCCAAACATAAAGGTATAAGTAAAAATGATGTTGACAAAGAATTATGTGATATTGATCAATTTAGTACTGCAGAAGAAGCTATGCAATTCATATTAAAACAACCATCTGTTATGGGTTTTGGTGGATTTGACATAAATACAATGAGTGAAGATGAAATATTAGACTTTGCAAATGAATTGTTAAATCAATTAAAGATATTAAGTTATAAATACAAGAAATAACTAGATTATTTGAGTAGAATGTCAAAAAGGATATTTAAAATTGTGTTACAGGTTAATTAAAGAAGGATTAAAACCTCTATTATAAGTAACTATATAACAAAAATTAATGCAGTTTTCAATATATTATGAGCGAATTTGAAATAAGCTTTTAGTTAAAGTAGTAAAACAGTTGAAACAAGTATGTAAAAAAGTGAAAAATATAACTATGGGTTTTTAGATTTAAAAAATAAAGATTCATATAGAACAATACCTTGCCAAAGATTCTATAATAGGTATCTAACAGAATTAGCATATATTTAAGTCAATTATTTAGATTAGATAAGTATGATGCTACAATACGCAGTGTAAGGTGCTTTGTTGATAATGATGGGCAACTACATATGTATTTAAAAGATTCAAATATACCAATTTTGCCTTTTATTTAAGAGCAACTTTTAAAAAAGGAATGCATCTAAATTATATATTATAGATGCATTCCTTTTTACTATAAGTTGGCCTATTTAACATTCTTTAAACTTCATAGTACACATATGACTGGAACTAAAAAAAGCTGGTTCTAACGACAGTGATAAACATATAAAGATTTATTACATTAAATTAATAGAATCTAAAGTATTATTTTTTAGACTTTTTATTACATTACCAATTTTATTTCTAGCCTCATCACCTGTTAAGTTATTGCTTTGTATATATCTAATCACATTTGTTTTTTCGATATCACTTAGATTCTCAAAGTAAGTTCTTGCTTCTGGTTCTTTAGAAAGCTCTGATCCAAAACCTTCTGGAATGTCAGGGACATTTGGGTTAGGATTGTGCCCTAATCCTATAAAGTTCTTATCATTCATTGTTATTATTCCTTTCGTAATATTACTTGGAGTACATTGCTCGTTGCCCATCAATCAATTTTAAATTTCTCAGTTATCACTGAGAAATTTAAAATTGATTGGTGGGCAACAATATTCGCCATATATTATTGAATAAATATTAAACTATAAGTCATATTAAAAAGAACTTACGAACACTGTTCACCCCTACAATAAAACACTAGCAATTGTATTGATAATTAAAAAATTCATTTAAGAAATTATCTTGTTCAAAAATAAATTTCACCTTAATTGTGCATTTTGCATTGTGAATTATAAATTAAAATATCTTAGAGATATACATTAAGTTTTAAGGTAGTTTATCTATATAATAGAAAAATAGCTTTTGTAAGAAGTTAGGGTTGAAAAGGCTAATGTACTTAGACTTAAAAGTAAGTCTTTTTTATATCACTTTGATGTTATTAAAGATTGCACGTACTCTAGCATTTCATTTCTAGATTGTATCCTATGAGTATTGTCAATAATCTGCTGCTGAGCTTCTTGTGATAAAGAAAAAAAATAATCCATTGCATTATATTGTTCAAGCGCTATTCCTAAGCCTAGTGGCATTTCAACACCACTTTTGTATTTTTCCATATCTTCACCTCTAATTCTTATCTTAGGAAATTTTCCAGATATTTAAATACTCTAGGTCATATTTATGAAATCTATTGAGTTATTATTTAAATTTTTTATTGCATTGTTAATTTTATTTTTTGCTTCAGTACCTGTTAAATTGTTATTTTGTATATATCGTATTACATTTGTTTTTTGTTCATCACTCAAATTTTGGAATGAAGTTCTTGCGTCAGGCTCTTGTAAAAGCGCCATTGCAAAACCCTCTGGGATATCTGGAACGTTTGGATTAGGGTTATGACCCATTCCTATAAAATTTTTATTACTCATTTAGTATTACTCCTCTCTTATAAAATTAGTTTAAACTTGATGATAAAATGCTGGTAAAAATTATTGCCTTAACTCTTACCAATATTACATTTATTACATTGAATCTCGTTCTAAGTTTTTTTATTTTTTTCTTAACCACTCCATAGCTGCTTTCCAATCATTTTCCTGTAAATCTTCAAATTTATTAACCTTTCTAAATTTACAAATATATTCTTCTGATATTTTTTTCTCTTTTGATAAGTTCCTTATTTCTTCTGCTTGCTCTTTTGTAATTTTTTTAGGTTCTTTTGCTTCTGATATAGTGTGTGATGTAGTAGTACTACCATCGTCCTCATCTTCACTTGCTATACCCAACATAGCTGATAGTTGGTATCTTCTAGCATATGTAATTGAGCTTCCTGAACCTTGTGCTGTAGGTTTATCGCTCTTTAATTTTAAGGGTTCACTTTCTATCCATTCTCCACTCTCATGTAATAACATAGTTGTTATAGCCACCAAATTTCCATCTTCACTATTAGGCATTTGTATATAAGATAAACCATGTTTACTTAAAGGTTCTTTAACTGTATTTATAACTTCATCTAATGGAGCATATTTACTATTAAAAAATGGATTATTCGCTACATTTTTGGGATTTTTAACTTCCGCTTGAAAATCTTTTAAGGCTGAAGCTAGCTCTTTTATACTTTCCGATTTTTTCATTAGCGTTACCTCCTTATTCTACTTTTACTGTTATGCTTTCCTCTTCTAAGATACTTATGCCTAGAATAACCTTCCTTGCTTCTATATCTATACCATCTTTGAAAATTTTTTAATGCAGCTCCATATAGTTCTTTCTTAGATTCCAATAAACCCTACATATTTATACTATTTTTTCCTCTGCTTTTCTTATAACTACATTTTTAGCTTTTCTATTTATTATCTAGCAGAATCTTTATACTATTATCATCCTTTATAAGAGAAGTTCTCAATTGATTTCTTTTTCAAGTGACACAATCACTTTTATTAAAAAATCTATTTAAGAAACTAGTTTGATTAAAACTAATTTTAACAATAATTGTCAATTATCCTTTCTTAATTGTCTATCGCCTAAATTTGTAAATTGAAATATTTAAACGGTAGACTATATATTAACTTTTTAGATAGTTTTATTTATATAGACATGTAAATAATCATTTAGTAAAAATAACGCAATGCTAAAGAAAAAGACGATTAAAAATCTTAATATAGATTTTTAACTTTAAAAAGATAAAACTTATATTGAACAGTACCTATGTGAAAACTTCTATATGAATATTTAAAAGAATTGAAAGATGGTAAAAAAATTGTTAATATAAATAATAGGCTTTTTAATTTTAAAATACAGATTCGTGCAGTACTACTTAAATCAATTATTCAAATTAAGGAGGTATGATATTATAGTAGATGAGGTAAGTTACACTTATACTACTGGACTTACAGCTAATTAAGTAGATTTTGTGACTATCACTAAATTTCTTAAACATAATGTTGAATAGACATTGAGAATATATTCTCATGTAAGTGAAAACATGTAAAAAAGCAACGAACATAATAGAAAATTTTTTTAATTTTTAATGAATCTTTTAATGAATTAAAATTCAATATTAATCTATACGGAGTTAATGGACTTTCTCACCATACTGTCCATTATTGTAAATATTATTTAAGGGACGTGATTTCTATGGAAAATAAAAAAGTAAATGTATTAATTTCAAAAGAGCAAATCGATGAAGCTTTAGAGAGACTTGGTTCTGAAATATCTAAAGATTATGAAGGTAAAAAACTCTATGTCCTTTCACTTCTTAGAGGAAGTTTTATATTTGCCGCTGACTTAGTTAGAAAAATTCAAGTTCCAACAAAAATAGGCTTTATGACTACATCAAGCTATGGACATGATGAGCAATCTTCTGGAACTGTTAAGGTAGTAAACGATGTACCTGATAATATAGAAGGATATGATGTGCTAATAGTTGATGATATAGTTGATAGTGGTATTACTATGGAATTTGTTATGAATCATATGAAAGAACTAGGTGCTAATACTGTAAAATGCTGTACTCTTTTAGATAAACCATCTAGAAGAAAAATAGATATTACACCAAATTATTGTGGATTTGAAATTGAAGATGTATTTGTAGTTGGATATGGGCTTAATTATGGAGATTATTATAGAAATATTCCATACGTATTCAATTGGGAAGAGAACTAATATTATTTTTCTACTGATAACAATACTAAGTTGTTGTCAGTTTTTTTCATTTAAAGACCTAAAAAATAACTAGTCAGCACACTAGTTATTTTTTCTTTTTTAATAAAAAATATCTTAAATTTAGATGCTTTTCATATTTATATCATAAGTTAATTTTAAACCGCATCAGTATTAAAATTTAATTCATTAGAATTTGTATAATTTCTTAATAGTCCTCTATAAACAACATTTAATTTATCTAGGTTTTGTATATCTGCTGGCTTAATCATTGTAAATTCGCCTTCAAAATTAAATATACCACTTCTTTCTAAAACTTCTGATACAAATTGTGAACAAAAATAATGATATTTTCTTTCTAAAGACATTTTAAAAGCCACTGCTAAAACACCTAAAAAATTGTATCTATATTTATCTTGCTCTTCTTCAAACTCTTTAATAATCTCTTTTACCTTCTCATACTGTTCCAATGTAACATCCATTGAGTAAACTATACATTCAGTATTGCAAAACCTTTTATAAACACCATCATCAATTTTCTCTTTAATAAATCCTCCTATAAAAGGATTTTTAGGTCTTTTTCTTCCAAAACTATACATTTCACTTAACCCTGGATCTAAAGCTATAGATGTATGGGAATAGTCATTTCTAGTATATATTCTTATGGCTCTAGAAAGAGTTGTTCCTGTAAAAGTAAGCATAATATATATTTTTTCCATGTCTCCCCCCCTAAGTACATAACTAAGAACAAGACTTAGTTGTTAGTTATATATAGATAATATATCAAATTTTAATACTTTGCACAAATAGTTTAAAATATAAAAACTATTATCTCATAAGCTTTAGACAATAATTCTTTTACTAAACCCATGAAAAATTTAATAAACTTTACAAATTATTTTAGTTTTATAAAAACCTATAGAAAATTAAGAATATTCCAATAAATCCCATCATAAAATGCACCCATTTGGATGCATTAATGATATGGAATAATATATATTAATCTTAAAATTAATATGAATATTAGGATAAATTCTATTTCTCAGTATCCTAATAAGTATCCATATTAATAAAAATTTATAACAAATAATTATTCATATTTTCCCTTTAAATTTATTTTAACTCAACCTCACTTGAACTTATTTTCCACTATTTAAATCTAGTTGCACAGAAGTTTCTGGTATTTTCCCTACAATCACTGTTTCTGCTATAGGTAATTGACTAACTACTTCTACCTCATTATACCCTATTGGTAAAACCACCTTTATTTTAGCTTTTACTTCTACGTATATTTTGTGTCTTGTTTGATTAATACCAGCACTTTCAAAATCTGAAATGTATCTAGTTTCCACATGTCCAACAGGTTGCATTGTTGCAGTAATATTAGGACCTAAATTAGATAATAAATTATTCTTAGTTATATATCCTATAGGAAACTCTATGCCTACTTGTCCAATCTCTTTTAATTCTCTTTGTACTCTTAAAGATACATCTGTAGCAATTTTATTCATTTTAAGAGTATCCGCCTTTAAGAGAATTATATTCCCTTCTAAATCTTTCTCAAAATTAATAATTTCATCATATTTAAATTGATCTATATATTCTTCAATAATTGATTTATTAATTATATCTGTAGCTTTTGCCCTCATCTCTCCATCACATATTACCATAATGTTAGGGACTATCACCTCATCAAAGTAATAAAGAAAAGCTATTAGCACAGTACATATAAAAACTATAACTGATATTATTTTAAATTTTGCTTTTATTTTCATATTTTTTATATCTCCTAAAACATTTTTTCCAAAATATGGTTTACATTGTAATAAATTAGTAATAATTAATTATATGTACTATTATTCATTTGAAGAATATTTATTATAGATTTTATTAATTCTTTATATTATGGTATAATACAAAAAAACATAATTAAAGTGAGACATTTTCAAAAATAACTAATTAGTATGTTAAGTTATTCTGCACCATACTTACTTTATTACTCTTATTGATATCGCTGGTATCAATAAGACTAGAGTTCTTGTTTGATACAAAATAACCTAAGCATATTTAAATAGTTATTTTATTTAAGATGTCTAATAGAATCTTAAGGAGGAAACCTTATGAGTGAAAAGAAAAAGGGTGACGGTAAAAAAAAGCGTTCTCGTAAAAAAACCCGTTCTAAAATATTTAAGGGTATATATATAACACTTATTATTGTATTATTAGGATCTATTGCAATAGGTGCTGGAGTGGGCTATGGAATGATAAAAACTGCTCCTGAAATAGATGTTCAAAAATTTCTAGAAGTAGAAGAAACTTCTACAATATATGATAATAAAGGTATATTAATTGATGAATTTAATACCCCTGAAAAAAGAATTTCTATATCTATAGATAAAGTACCTAAAATTTTAAAAGATGCCTTTATAAGTATTGAAGATGAGCGATTTTATTCTCATAAAGGTATAGATCTTAGAAGACTTGGTGGTGCTTTTGTTGCAGACGTAAAAATTGCCTTAGGGCTATCTGACGGAAGTCTACAAGGTGCATCAACAATAACTCAGCAATTAGTTAAATATAGGTATTTTTTAGAGGACTCTTTAAATAATAGAACCTCAATTAAAAGAAAAGTTCAAGAAATGTACTTAGCTTACAAATTAGAGAAAGAATATTTAACTAAAGAGCAGATATTAGAATCCTATATGAATACTATATTCTTAGGTGGTAGTGCCCATGGAATCGAAGCTGCTTCTAAGATGTACTTTAGTAAATCCGTTGATAAATTAACAATTAAGCAAGCAGCCTTTATAGCTGGTGCTGCACAGAACCCCTCAGTTTCTTTTGCAAATGCATTTAGAAATTATAAGGAAAATACGCCTTTTGACTCCCCTAGGACAAAAACAGTTTTAGGAAAAATGCTTGAAACAGGTGCTATAAGTCAAGAGGAATATGATCAAGCAATGGCTGAAGATTTATTATTTAAGTTCTCATTAAAATCTAACAACAAAATGAACTATGAATATTTCTCAAGACCTGTTATTGAGGAAGTTGCTAAAGACTTAATGGCTGTCTATGGGTATAATAAAGAAAAAGCTTATGATGAATTAATGTATGGTGGTTATAGAGTTTACACTACAATGGATAAAGCTTTACAAGATGAAGTTCAAAAAGTTATTGATGATGAAAATGGCGAATTAATTTCTCCATATATGAATCCTAATCTTCAAGCTTCTGCTGTAATTATGGATTATAAAAATGGTGAAGTTAAGTGTATAATTGGTGGACGTGGTGATCAGCCTGCAAATTCTTATAATAGAGCTGCATCTGACAATTTCTTAAGGGCACCAGGTTCTAGTTTGAAACCTCTTACAATATATGCACCAGCAATTGATTCTCAAAAGTTAACTGCTGGATCAGCCTTTGAAGATGCACCTATTCCAACAGAAATGGGCTCAAAGTATGGTGACCCACCATATGACCCTAAAAATAGCCCTGATATGTATAGGGGATATGTTACTATGAGGGATTCAATTAGAGTTTCTGCTAATACAATAGCCGTTAGAATTGGTGATGCTATTGGTCTAGATTTAGCATCAGAATATGGTACTAAATTTGGTATTCATCTTGATGATGAAGATAAAAGTAGCATGGCTGCACTAGCATTAGGTCAATTGGATGGTGGTGCTTTATCTGGAACTAATCCATTAGCATTATCAAGCGCTTATGGTGCTTTTGGAAATAATGGAACAGTTACGAAGCCAAGATTATACACAAAAGTTGTTGATAGAAATGGTAAAACTATTTTAGAAAATAAACTTGAAAGTAATAAAGTTATATCTCCTGAAACAGCATATATAATTTTTGATATGCTTAAAGAACCTATAATAGGTACTGGTCCTAGTGCTAATTTTGGTAATATGCCTGCAAGAGGTAAGACAGGTACATCTTCTGATTCTAAAGACCTTTGGTTTACAGGATTAACACCTTATTATTCTTGTGCAGTTTGGATGGGTAATGATGATTATACCGAGATTGAAGGTATGAATAGTGATAATCCTTCTGCTCTTTGGGGAAAAATAATGGCAATTGCTCATAGAGATTTACCATATAAAGAAATTGATAGGCCTGCTGGTGTAATTAATGTAGATGTATCTAGAGATTCTGGTACACTTCCAACAGATCTATCCTATAGAGATCCTAGAGGCGACAGAGTTTACTCAGAATTGTTTATTTCTGGTACTCAACCAACAACCTTAGACGATGTCCATGTGGAAGCTGATGTTGTTAAAGGTGCAGATGGAAGATACTACTTACCGTCTGAAAATACTCCAAAAGATAGAATTGAAAGACGCGTCTTTATAACAAGAGACTATTATCCATCAGTCTATCTTCAAGATTCTCCATGGGTATTACCAACAGAAAAGGATCCAACTAAATATGGCACTATAGATAAGGGCAAAGATAAAGACAAAGATAAAGACAAGGACAAGGACAAAGATAAAGACAAGGATAAAGACAAGGATAAAGATAAAGACAAAGATGAAGAAATTAATGAAAATGATATAAATAGTAATAATGAGTTTCAAAGATCTAACCTACAAACTATGAATTTTCATCAATCTTCAACTATAGGTAGTGTATTTAAAAATATATCTTTTACTAAATTTATAGATACCATATCTAATTATATAAAATTTTAATAAATAAAAAGTTGGCAAATCAATTTGCCAACTTTTTATTTTGTTTTAGGATTAAATAATAATGCCATTATATACCCAAAAACAAT
Source organism: Clostridium sp. Marseille-QA1073 (assembly GCF_054863625.1). Classification (NCBI taxonomy): domain Bacteria; kingdom Bacillati; phylum Bacillota; class Clostridia; order Eubacteriales; family Clostridiaceae; genus Clostridium; species Clostridium sp. Marseille-QA1073. Next base: position 390,100 of record NZ_JBSVQM010000001.1, read on the forward strand.
TGCACCAGTTACTCCTCCAGCTGTTGCTTTTATTCCTCCTGTAAAAATACCTACAAATCCTTCCTTTTGAACTTCCTCAATAACTCCTTTAGCTAGTGAATATCCAAAACCCGGTAGTGGTACAGTAGCACCAGCTTTTCCTATTTTAACTATTTTCTCATATATATTAAATGCTTGAAGTATTACACCACCTGTAACAAATATAACTAATATCCTACCAGGAGTTAACTTAGTTGTATCCATCAATATTTGTCCTATAACACATATAATTCCTCCTACTATAAATGCAGCTATGTAATCACTCATATCTACTCTCCTCCGATCTCTACAGCCACTGCATGAGCAACCCCTGGTATTGTTTCACCTTGTAATGGAGAAGTAGAATTTAACAGTGCACCTGTAGAAATTAATAATACTTTTTTAAATTTACCTGTAAGCATATTTCTATATATGTATCCAGTCATAACCGCACCGGAAGAAGCACATCCACTCCCACCAGAGTAAGTATTTTGTCTTTCAGAATCAAAAATTTCATCACCACAGTCAATATAGTTTGAACTAATATCATAACCATATTCTAAAAGTAATTCTTGTGTGATTTTTTTCCCCACCTTACCTAAATCACCTGTAGCTATAATATCATAATAATTTGGGTTTCTGCCTGTATCTATAAAGTGCTGCTTCAATGTATCCACTGCCGCTGGTGCCATAGCTGCTCCCATCTCATTTGGATCTGTAATTCCATAATCTTTGACTTTTCCTGTAGTTATATGAGTTATATATGGTTTGCTTTTATCATCATTTTTAGTAATAACCATAGCCCCTGCTCCTGTAACGGTCCACTGTGAAACTGGCGCTCTCTGACTTCCCATTTCAAGAGGCAATCTAAATTGCCTTTCTGCTGAAGAAAAGTGGGAGGAAGTTGAAGCTATAGAATAATTTGCACAGCCCGATTCTATAGACATTGCAGCCATACTCATTGATAGTGTCATATTTGAACAAGCTCCATAAATACCCATAAAAGGTATATCTAAATCTCTAGCCATAAAACCAGATGAAAATAATTGATTTAATAAATCTCCGCTAAACATATAGTTTATATCGCTTTCTTTTAAATTTGCTCTTTTAATACAGGACGATACAGCAGTATAATGAATTTTACTTTCTGCTTTTTCAAAGGTATCACAGCCAAACATATCATCTTTCAAAATTTGATCAAAATAATCCTTTAGAGGTCCCTCTCCCTCTTTTGGACCAACTACATTGTAAGTACTAATTATTCTTGGTTTACTATCAAGACTTACAGTTTGCATTCCCATTCTAACAGCCATTAAAATCACCACCTAAAAATATAATATAATAATCCTAAAATAACAGAAGAGCCTACACCATAAACCAAAACTGGTCCAGCAATTGTAAACATTTTTGCAGCAACTCCAAATACAAATCCTTCTTTTTTAAACTCTATAGCAGGAGACACAATTGAATTTGCAAAACCTGTAATTGGCACTACTGATCCTGCTCCTGCGTAATCTCCTATTTTATCATAAATTCCTATACCAGTTAAAAATGATCCTATAAATATCAGAATAACTGATACATAACCTGGTATTTGTTCTGTAACAAATCCCCATCTAACTAGCATATTTTGTATGAATTGACCTATAACACATATAAGTCCACCAGTCCAAAATGCACGAAAACAATTTCTTAGTAACTTAGGTTTGGGAGTAGCTTTGTTATAAATATCATAAAATTTACCGACTATTTTTGTTTCTTTTGATTTCATTGCTTCACCGTTGACAAATTCTATAAGGTTATACTCTACTTAGTTTATTCCTTTCTACTATAATTTTTTCATACACTACTTTGATATATAGTTATGGGGAATAAATTCCTTACATACTCACAAATATTTTTACACATTTAATTTGTGACATGTCAACATTCTCCTTTCTTCATATTTTTAATAATTATTTTATAATTGATAAAAAATCTTTAAGAATATAAATTTTAATAAGAAATTACAATTTTAAATAAATGATTATAGGAAATTCTTATAATTTTTTATGAATGTTTTTAACTGTTGTCATCCTCTCTGAATTACTAAAATATATCACAATAAATATTATTTCCAATTCATATTATTTTATGAAAAAAAGATAAGATGATAATACATCTTATCTTTAACCACTTAATTTCTCTCTCATCATTTTTAATACTTTTTTCTCAATTCTAGATACTTGTACTTGGCTTATTCCCATCATTTTAGCTACTTGTATTTGAGTTTTATCTTTAAAATATCTAAGCATTATAATTTGACGAGATTTTAAATCTAACTTTGTTAGTGCTTCCTTTAAGGCAAGTCTATCTATAACTTCTGTATCTTCTTCATAATCTTCACTTAATTTATCTATTAAAAGTACAGGTGCGCCATCATCATGGTGGATAGTATCATATAAATATTGCATACTATTTGAGGACTCTAAAGCTGTAATGATATCTTCTTTATCTATTTCCGAAAATTTAGATAATTCTTCAATGGTAGGTTCACGCCCTAACTTTTTAGTGAGTGCGTCCCTATCATAATGCAGCTTTCTAGCAGTATTTTTTATGCTTCTGCTTACCTTTATTATCCCATCGTCTCTTAAAAATCTTTTTATTTCTCCTACTATCATCGGTACTGCATAGGTCGAAAATTTTACATTAAAACTTTCATCAAAATTATTTATGGCCTTTACTAAACCTATACATCCTATTTGAAATATATCATCATATTCATATCCTCTATTTAAAAATTTTTTACTAAGAGATGATACCAAAGGTAAATTCATTTCTACTAGATTATCTAAAGCTACTTTATCTCCTTCTTTTGCAAGCTTAATAAGCTGCATATTATCATCGTAATTATAGCTATTAGCTTTCTGTGTTTTATCACTCATATTATTCACCTATCTTAAGGAATTAAAGGTCTTTTTCATAATTACTTTAGTACCCTTACCCTTCTCTGATATAACCTCTAAACTATCCATGAAAGTTTCCATTACTGTAAATCCCATACCGGATCTTTCTAAATCTGGTCTTGAAGTATATAGTGGCTCTCTTGCTATTTCTAAATTTTCAATACCTTTGCCTTCATCACTAACCATAACTGTAAGTTCATTATCATCTATAGTAGCTTCTAATGTAACTATTTTATCTCCATCTTCTTCATATCCATGAATAATTGCATTAGTAACTGCTTCTGAAATAGCAGTCTTTATATCTGTTATTTCTTCAATAGTTGGGTCTAACTGTGCTGCAAAGGCTGATACAACTACTCTTGCAAAACTTTCATTTTCAGATTTACTCAAAATTTCAATTTTCATTTTATTATGATACATATTAATACCTCCACTAAACGCTTTTTATCCCTTGCTCCACATCATCATAAATATCAATAATTTTAAATAACCCTGATAATTCAAAAACTCTTTTTACTGATGGTTTTAAATTGGTAATACAAAGCTTTCCACCTTTCATAGAAAGCTTTTTATATCTCCCTATTACAGCACCTATACCGGAGCTATCCATAAAAGATACTCCAGAAAAATTCATTATAAGCTTATTGATGTTATCTCTATCTAGCATATCATCAATTTTATTTCTCACCTCTGAAGCGTTATGATGATCTAACTCTCCCATAAGCTCTACAATTAACTTATCTTCTATATTGTCAAACTTTAATATCATCTACATCCCTCCATATATTTAGATTAAATTATGTTTAAATTAATATTTAAACTAATAATTAATTTTTTGGTAATAAATTGTAAATCACTTTAATCAATACTCTTCAAAATATTATAGCTAAACTATCAGTATATGATTTTAATTATCATATTATTTCTAAAACATTATAACATAAATATTCTATTAATTACATTATTTTCCTGCAGAATTAACAAATATTCCATGTTATTTTAAATTAGTGATATAAAACAAATTATTTAATCAAATATGTTACTAATATTTTAATTAGAAAAGCGTTAAACTTCACTAATAGCAATGATTTTTCCATCTATGAAAGGAATATAACCAAAAATTATTTTATATAAAATCTACTATATATTTTTTTAACTTTATTTTTTATTTTAAAATTTTTTAACTTATTAGATAATAAATCGATGCTATAAAATTCTTAAATAAAAATTTACTTTTCTAATAAAAAAATCTATACCACTTAAAAAGCACATGATTTTATTATACCAATTAATTTATTAATTCTATTTCCTCTGTTGTAAGTAAAAAATATTTATATAATTCTTCTTCACAATGAATAGATATCTCATTTATTGGAGGAATTAATAATTTCATGAGATTATTAGGATAGTATTCATATAAATCCTCTCCTAATTTTTAGCAAAAGTTTTAAAATAAAACTCATAGATTTTACTATTTAATATAAATAATAAAAATTCATAGGTAAATTCACTTTTTTCTTTTAACCTTAATGCATATACGTCTGCACTAAAATAGCTGCCAAAATCTAAAGAAAACTTATTACTAGAAGCTTTAAAAGGAAATATTATTTTATAGTCATCAAATATTTCTTTATTTCTCCCCCATTGAAGTTGATACCATTTCCGTACACCTCTTAAGCACTCTCTTCTACTACTAAGTTTTTCTTTATAAGGTGATATATGTTTCATACAATTAGGATATTGGCTTTCATCTTCAATTAAATCTGAGTAAATTATAAAAGAATTTTGTCTATTAACTTTGTTTTGTTTTATAAAACTACTTTTTATCCATGGTTTTAAAAGTTCCTTTTCTAAATTTTCATCCTCTATTATTTCATTTCTTACAACAAAAGCTTTATCACACCCTGTAATAATTCCTTGATGACTTGTACAAATATCTATTAGTTTCACACTACATTTATTTTCAATTTTCTTTATAATATTTTTAACCTCATAACTTCTAAGTATCCATCTTTCTCCTTGCAAAGTAGATTGTTTAATATAAAACCTATTATAATCTTCTCCTTCATTTAGAAATAAAGAACTATAAAATCTATCATCTTTTCTACCTTTGTCAGATAACGGTTTTATCACTTCAACTTCGCCAAAACTCCCTTTATGCTTTTCCATAAATATTATAACTGGATCAATTCCAACTCCCTTAAAAGGTCGTATTCCATAAAAATCAATAATTCTTCTAATGTGAGTATTTTCATTTAATGTTTTTCTAAGCTCTTTACCACTAGAAGACTCTAAAAAATATCTAGAAGTTATAAATGAAATTTGTCCCTTATTATTTAAGGTGTCCAATGCTTTTTTAAAAAAACAATAAGACAAATCACTTTTATCTTTGTAAATTTCCTTAAATTTTTCTTTTAATACTATTGAATAATCTTTATCTATAAATTTTGGTCCAACATAAGGGGGATTTCCTATAAAAATATCAAATTTATTATCCTCTTTCCATAAAAGGAAATCTTCATTAATTAAGTTATAGCTAATATTAGAGTTACTATGATAAAATAAATCAATTTGAAGGATTTGAATAGCTATTGTATCAATGTCAAAGCCATAAATATTATTTTTATAATATGATTATTTATATCTTCTTCTTTAAGCTTTAGTTTATTTTTCATATTTATTTCTTTAAGATTTTCTTTATAGATTTACAAGGTGTAAAAAACAAGGAATTAATAAATTTCCTGCACCACAAGCTGGATCAATAATCTTTATAAATGGATTATTAATTATATCCATGCTAGTAACTGTATTCTCTATAATATACTTAGCTATTGGATAAGGAGTATATACTATTCCTTTTTCCTTATTGGTTTTCAATGAGTCATAATAATATTCACCTATAGTTTTATTATCTTGTACTTTAAATTCTTTTTTAAAAGCCTCAAGTGCAATAATTTAAACATTGCATCTATAGGATTTAATAATAAAGTATATAACTCTTTTATTTTTTCCCTAAAAACCTCCACCACACTTACCCCCCCTTTAAAAATTAATTTTAATTGTTTATTTTAATATATCATACTAAAAATTTTTACTTAAACCATATTTTTACTATAATGGACAAAATTATGGTATTTTTTCTTTGCCAATATTTTTTTATGCTGTATATTTAGTCATATGGAAAATATCTACTCAAAGTTAGCTGATATATTTTATATTAGATAAAGAAACAAATTGTCGTAATAATCTTACTAGTATAATCAAATATGCAAAAATACTAAAAATCTTATTTATAAATCAAAAATTAAAGATAAAAAATTATAATTAAAATTAATTTCTAAAGGATTAATTTATTAAACTAATTTCTTAAGAGAAATAAACAAAATTATTTCTCTTAAGAAAAAAATATACCAAAACACTTAATGTGTTTTGGCATATTCTGCTATATTTTACTATTAACTATTTTCAATATTTCTTCTCTTAGTCTAATACCTTCACTACTTATATTTTCAATATCTTTTTCTATACCGTTTTTATATTCTTCATCTTTTATTGATGACATATTAATTTTTACATTTAATATAGCTGCTTCAATAGCACTTTGAGTCATAAGAGCAGCAACTCCTGCATCAGAAACTGCATTCTTATTTCCATATTGTGCAGCTATTAATATATATTTATATAGTTCGAAAGCTGCTTTAGCAGTTGATAGTGGTACTTCTAATGATTTCTTGTAACCTAATTGTATTTTTTCACTTCTAACTTTCTTTTCCTCTTCAGTATCCTTAGGCATCTTGAAAGTTTCCATAAGTTCTAAAAATACCTTTGTATCTTCATTCATTAAATCTAAGAATTTAAATTTTAATTCTTCACAAGCCTTTAATGTTTCATCTATAGATGCTTTTTTATCATCTTCAAGTTCATTATAAGACTTTTTACCTACAGTTAAATTACATACCATAGAAGTTAATGCTGATGCTAATGAAGCTGAAATTGCAGATACACTTCCCCCTCCTGGTGCTGGTGATGATGACGCTAATTCTTCTACAAATTCCTTGACTGTTTTCTTTTCTAACATATATATCACGCTCCTATATTAGTTTCCCACTACAATATTACCACTTTTAATAACCTTGTATACAGAGTTTATTCCAAAATGATATATTAAATAATTTAAATTTTTAGCATTAAAAATAACTATATCAGCTTTTTTTCCTACTTCAATGCTTCCTATTTCTTTTTCACGATTCATAGAAGCTGCTGCATTTATAGTCATAGCATTTATAATTTCTTCTGGGAACATTCTCATTCCAAAAGAAGCAAACGTCATTACAGTCTGCATAGATTCTGTTGGTGATGTACCAGGATTACAATCCGTAGCCAGTGCTACACAAACGCCTTTATCTATCATCTCTCTTGCCCTTGCAAATCTTCCAAGCATTAAATAAAAAGCAGTTGATGGAAGTAATACTGCTACTACCCCATTATCAGCTAGTGCTTTTATTCCTTCATCACTTGCAGCAATTAGATGTTCTGCAGAGATTGTTTTTATTTCTCCTGCAAGTTCAGCTCCACCTACAGATTCCACTTCATCTGCATGAATTTTAGGAATTAATCCATACTCTCTTCCTAAGGAGAGTATTTCTCTACACTCTTCTGTAGTAAATACTCCCTCCTCACAGAAACAATCTATGAATTCTGCTAAATTATTTTCCTTAATATATGGAATCATATCTTTAATTACTTTTATAAATTCAACTCTTTTTCCTACATATTCTTTAGGAATAGCATGAGCACCCATAAAAGTTGATACTATATCCACAGGATGAATTTTATTAAGCTCTTTATTTACATTTAAAATTTTAGCTTCTGTTTCTAAATCTAATCCATATCCTGACTTACTTTCAACAGTAGTAGTACCATGATTTAGCATTATATCTAATCTAGCTTTACTTTCTTCTACTAACTGTTCAAAAGAAGCTCTCCTAGTACTATCAACAGTGCTTAATATACCACCACCACTGTTTAATATTTCAATATATCCTACCTTGTTTAATTTAAGTGGAAGTTCTCTTTCTCTTGATCCTGAATACACTAAATGAGTATGGGGATCTACAAGTCCTGGAGTCACAGTTTTACCTTTTCCATCAATAATGGTATAATTTTCTGATAAATATTTATTATACCCGTCTCCAGTTCCAACCTCAGTTATTATATCATTATTAATGACAACATAACCATTATTTATAATTTTAGCATCGTTCATTTCTTCTTTAGTTTTTTTATGGCTACCTTCACAAGTTACTAAACAGTCAATATTTTTTATTATGATTGACATGAAGTACCTCCCTCTTTAACTTTATTCACTTACTCTTTTTTCCAATATTTGATCCATAGAGAAGTTTTCTATTTGCAAATAGTATTCTGCACTATTAATTAATGCAGCCATAGGTAAAAGTCCAATAACCTCACTACCTACCACCGGTACTCCATAGCGTTTTGCTTCCATCTTAACCATTTCAAAAGCTCTATAAACTGCTGTTTTTTCATAGTTAACTAAATTCATAGAAACCTGTGCTATATTTCTTTCTTCAAGCATAACTCCCATAGCTTTAACGAATCTTAGTCCTCCACCTAAATGTCTTATAGTTTTGGCAATTTTATCTGCAATTTCTAAATTATCTGTACCTAAATTTACATTGAAAGCTACTAAAGGCTGTCTAGCAGATATTGCAACACATCCACCTTTAACATTTACTTCACTTGGACCATAATCTGGTTTCCAATTTTCTTCTTTAATCTTTTCAAAGAATCCTTCATATTGCCCCTTTCTAACAGTAGCTAGATTCTCCCTATGTGGAGCAGATGCTGCTTTTTCATATAAATAAACAGGTATTGAGAATCTTTCTCCTATAACTTTACCTACTCTATTAGCTATCTCCACACATTCATCCATTGATACATCACTAATAGGTACAAATGGTACTACATCTAAGGCACCCATTCTAGGATGACCACCATGATGAACACTCATATCTATAAGTCCATAAACTTTTTGTGCCATATTAATAATAACATTTTCTACTGCTGTTGGTTCACCTACTAGTGTAACAACAGTTCTATTGTGATCTGCATCACTAGAGTAGTCTAGTAATTTTACCCCTTCTACTCCTCTTACAGTATCAATAATCTTTTCTATTTTTTCTTTGTCTCTCCCTTCACTAAAGTTAGGAATGCACTCAATAATTCTTGCCATAAAAATCACCCTCCCTATGTAATAAATAATATTTTAATAATTTATTTTTACCACTTTTTCAACCTTGTCTAATATTGTATTATCAACAATAATCTCTAAAACTTTGTCTAACTCTTTATACATAACAACGTCTTTATCAATAAAGTCTGTAACTTTTCTAACTGCCTCATAACATTCTTTAGTTCCTTTACCTAAAGTAAAGCCTTCTCTAAAGTCTATTGCTTGACAAGCAGCTAAAATTTCTGTTGCTAAAACCCTTTGAGTATTTTTTATTATATCTCTTGCTTTTCTTGCAGCGATAGTTCCCATACTTACATGATCTTCTTGATTTGCTGAAGAAGGTATAGAATCTACACTAGCTGGATGAGCTAATATTTTATTTTCTGAAACTAATGCTGCTGCCGCATATTGCGCAATCATAAATCCTGAATTTAATCCGCCATGCTTAACTAAAAATGGTGGTAAATCATTTAGTTGATAGTTTATTAATCTCTCAAGTCTTCTTTCTGATATATTAGCCATTTCAGCTACAGCAATTCCTAAAAAGTCACAACCTAAAGCAAGAGGTTGTCCATGGAAATTTCCTCCTGATATTACATCCCCTTCTTCTGTAACAATTGGATTATCTGTAACAGAATTAATTTCTGTTTCTATTACACTCTGTATATATCTGATAGCATCTTTACTTGCTCCATGTACTTGCGGTACACATCTTAAAGTATACGCATCTTGTACTCTTATTTCTCCTTGGCTTGTTATCAATGTGCTGTCTTCAACTAAATTTAATATGTTTTCTGCAGTAATAATTTGTCCTTGATGATTTCTTATTAAGTGAGTTCTTTTATCGTAGGCATCTTTAATTCCTCTTAGTGCTTCTAATGTCATAGCTGCTGCTACATCACTTAGTTTCATTAGATTTATTGCATCATAAATTCCAATAGAAGCTATAGAGTTCATAACCTGAGTTCCATTTATAAGTGCTAATCCTTCTTTCGCTGTAAGCTCAATAATTTCAATATTAGCTTTTTTCATTGCTTCTTTACCTGATAGTATTTCTCCATCATACTCAGCTTCTCCTTCACCAAGCATAGGAAGGACCATATGAGAAAGCGGTGCTAAATCTCCTGACGCTCCTAGGGAACCCTTTTCTGGAATAGAAGGATGTACCTTTTTATTTAGCATATCTATTAATGTTTGTAATGTAGATAGTCTAATCCCTGAGTATCCCTTTGAAAGTGCATTAGCTCTTAAAAGCATAATTGCTCTAACATATTCTGTTTCAAGGTTATCTCCAAAACCACAGGCATGAGAAATTATTAAGTTTTTTTGTAATTTTTTGGAATCTTCCCCTGAAATTGTAACATCAGAAAATTTTCCAAAGCCTGTAGTTATTCCATATATAACCTTATCATCTTCTACAATTTTATCAACTATGTTTCTTGATTTATTAACTCTTGCTTTTGCTTCTTCACTAAGTTCTACTAGATAATTATTTCTAGCTACGTCCACTATTTGTTGAAGTGTTAAACTATTTCCGTCTATGATAACCTTGTTCATATATTTGCCCCCTTTTTTATAAATAATATTCTTATTACATATAATTCTTTATAATATTGATTTAACCTCTAAATAAATGAAATAAAAATATTCTGAATATTTTTAATATATTATTACTTTACCATGACAAAGTAAGAAAACTGTAGCAAACTCACAGCAATTAAAAATAAGAATGAAAATAAAGAATTATAGTAAAAATTTTATTCTTAATACCTTAATAGTTTTTAAATGAATTTTACACTTAATTTAATATTCCTCATTCTCTTGCTAATATAACCATAGATGTTATTATAAAAAAGCTTCCCAGCATAGTTTTAAAAGCTAGCGCTTCACCTAATATTAATGTGCCTAATATTAAACTAACAATAGGTTCTAAAGTACCAAATATAGCTGCGCTAGAAGGACCAATTATTTTAACCCCCTGCAAAAATGCCATCAATGCAACCACTGTAGATATAAATGCAATCATAACTATGGCAACTAATCCGTAAGCTTTTATATGAAAGTTTAAATTGTTAGTAATTAATCCTATTACGAAAGTAGCTAAAGCTGATGATAATGATACATAAAAGCTCATAACATAACTATCTATTGATTTTATATAATTACTAGATGCTCCTAATACATACCATGAATAGCATAACGAAGCTAATAGAGATAATATAACTAAACTAGCACTACCTAAATCTATCATTATAAATATTCCTATTATACATAAGGATAAACATATTATTTTCTTTGTATTAATTCTTTCTTTATATATTACTGAAGATAAAATTGTTACTATGGCAGGATAAATATATAAAGTCATTGTTGCTATTCCTACTGACATATAATTGTATGCCATAAAAAGTAATACTGACATCATGGTATATCCAATAATGCCCAAAGCAAATACAAAAATAAGCTGATTTTTTTTAAGTTTTATAGATATCTTTTTAAATCTTAAGTAAAGAAATAATATTATAGCTACAAAAGAAAATCTCAAAAATAATGTAGTTTGAGTATTTGCCCCTCCACTATAAGCTACTTTAGCTAATATTGGCATAATTCCAAAGAAAGTAGTTGACATTACTACATATAAAATGCCATAAATTTTTTTCATTTTATTACCCCCATTAAGCACTTTAGTTATAACAAATTATGTAAAGCAATATATAATTAAAATTTGCCTTTACTCAATGAGATATTTCAAATAATAACATGATATTTTATCATAAATTTTTCTATTATAGTTTATGATTATATAAATCCCCCCTTTAATGCTATTTATATTTAAATATTTATTCCTTGTAAACATTATGTTTAATATAAGTATAAAAATAACTCACTATATTTAAAAATATTAAAATATAGTGAGTTATTATTCATTTTACTTAAATTATTCCTTTGCTAATATAATCATAGATATAATTATCAGTATGCTTCCTAATATGGTTTTAAATTGTACTCCTTCTCCTAATATCAGTATTCCTAATACTAAAGTAACAATAGGTTCTAATGTTCCAAATATAGAGGCATTAGAAGGTCCGATAATTTTAACTCCCTGTAAAAATGCCATAAGTGCTATAACTGTAGATATAAAGGCTAATAACAGTATAGCTACTAAACTGTAAAACTTTATATTTAAATTAATGGTTTGAGTTGGCAATCCTATAGCTAATATACTTATAGCAGATACTAGTGATATGTAAAAAGTAATAACATAGTTATTTGTTGATTTAATGTATTTATGAGATGCTCCTAATACATAAAAAGAATATCCTATAGCAGATATTAAAGCTAATAAAATTCCTCTTATATCATAGTTAGCTACTCCTAAATCTACCATTATAAATATTCCTAAAATACAAAGTATAAGGCAAAGTATTTTTTTTAAACTTAACTTCTCTCCATAAAATACAAAAGATAAAAAAGTAACTATTGCTGGATAACTATGTATTATCATTGTAGCCATACCTACAGATATATAATTGTAAGATAAAAATAACATCATTGATGTTAAAGAGTACCCGGCTACCCCTAAAAATATTAAAAGTACATATTGTTTTTTTTCAAGCTTTAAAGATATATTTTTGTTTTTATATAATAAAATAACATCAAAGTTGCAAAGGAAAACCTTAGAAATAAAGTTGTTTGTACATTTGCTCCTCCACTATAAGCTAATTTAGCAAGTATAGGCATTATCCCAAAAGCTATTGCTGATAATACAATATACAGTATGCCATGTATCTTTTTCATATTCTCCTCCTTAGTTTTATCATCATATATCTTAAATAATGCATCTTACTAAGATATATGAAAATTTATTATATAAATAATTCATTAAATTTAAAAATATATGAATAATTAAATACAACAATATTTATTATATTATTAAAATCCAGTATTTTAAATACCTTTACAATTTTATCTTCTGCAAAATAGAGTTATTCTAAAAAATTATTGTGTAATAAAAAGTCTATTTAGAACTCCATCCATAAAGGAGATATTTATAGATCATTAATTTGCTAATAATCAGCTCTCAATTGTATAATAATTTTAAAATTACTCTCTCTATAGTAATCATATTTTTAAATTAAAATAAGCGCAGTACAAACTGCGCTCTATTATTAATAACTATTTTTCCCTTCCATCTGTATATATTTTTTTCAGATCTAGAGAACCAAAGGTTGGCGACATATAATTTTTAACATACTTACGTACATAAGTATTTTTAAATCTCCAAACTGTTGGACTTATAACTGCATCATCATATATAAAAATCTTTTCTGCTTCATTAAATAGTTTAATTCTCTCTTCATTATCCATACTTTTTCCTGCTTTTTTTACTATATCATCAAATTTCTCGTTTTTCCATCCTGTTGGAACAGTTGTAGCTGTCGACATCCACATATCAAAATAGGTCATAGGATCATTATAGTCTGCAAAAACTGCTTGAGAAGCTAGCTGATAATCCATTTCCCCTGTTCTTTTTTGAAATATTGGCCATTCAACAAAATCACACTCTACCTTTACTCCTAATGTTGACTGGAAATTTTGTTGACTAAACTCCGCAAATTCTTTATCTTTAGAGCTTGTTCCTGATTGAAGTAATTTTATTGTATGCTTAGATGGATCAGGGTCTAATCCTTCTTCTTTTAGTCCTTCTATTAGCAGTTTTTTAGCATCTGGATTTTCCTTCTTAAGTTCATCCACCGGCCTGTAATTTGTTTTTGTTCTAAACTCATCATTTCCAACTTGAACTGCTGGTGGTACCCAAGCATAACAAGGCTCTGCTAAATCTCTATATAAAGCTTTTACAGCCCCTTCCCTATCATCTACTAATAAAAATGCTTTTCTAATCTTTGCATTTTTAAAGTATTTATCCTGTTGATTAAAAAATGTATAGCACACAGAAGTATCATAACTCTTTTTAACTTCAAATTCACCAGTAGCATCAAACTTATCTATCCACTCTTTCTTGCTTACCCCACCCATATCTAAAGAACCATTGAATAATTCATTCATCCTAGAATTTTCTTCTTTTATAACCTTCATTTTTACTTTTTCAAGTTTAACCACATCTGAATCCCAATAAGTAGTATTCTTTTCTAATTCTATTCTATTATTGTGTATCCATTCTTTCATTATAAATGGTCCACAAAATACCATAGTATCTACTTCTGAACCATATCTATCTCCATGCTTTTCAATTATATCTTTTCTTTGTGGCTCCATAATTTTTGAATAAGTTAAATTTAAAAAATGTGCACATGGATTTTCAAGTTTTATTTCTAAAGTATGTCCATCTATTGCCTTTACTCCAACATCCTCTGCTTTTACCTTATTTGCATTATATGCCTCCGCATTCTTTATTGGATATAATAAATATCCACAAGGTGATCCTGTATCTGCTGCTAATGTTCTTAATATGCCGTATACAAATTGGTCAGCAGTAACATCTACTCCATCGCTCCATTTCATTTCCCTTAATTTAAAGGTCCAAGTTAAACCATCATCAGATAATAACCATTCTGTAGCTGCACCAGGATTTATAACCTCTTTACCATTTTCATCAACTTCTAATCTAGTTAATGCTTCCATTATATTTACATGTACTTGTGAAGAATAAATATCATAAACTTTTGCTGGATCTAATGTTTTTGGTTCAGCTCCTAATAAAAAGTTTAAGTACTGTTCCCTATCCATTTTTATTTCTTCTTTACTTGTTAACGATTCCCCATCTTTTTTTTCCTTATCAACATTTTTATCGCTACAACCAGAAAGAAATATTGAAGATGCCACTGTTGTAACTAAAATTGTTG